>MWFF01000071.1 GCA_002071485.1 Verrucomicrobia bacterium ADurb.Bin006
GGAGCCAAGCGCCCCTCCTGTTTGGACCTGGTCACACTGCTGCGCAAGCAACTGGCCGACCATCCGGTCACATTCCCGACGGCCAAAGCCCCCGCAACCTACCCCATGATGGTCGGCAGCGCCGCCGCCTGAGATTCTCCCCTCGCCGCCTCACACTGCCCCCCGCCATAATCCGTCTTCAGAATGTCCAAACTCCAGAGCGCGGACTCCTGTCCGCGACTACGCGACGGGCGCGGGACGGCTACGCCTCCGTAGCCGCCGTCGTGAGACGGCGCTGATGTCTGTGTTCGCCGGAGCGAGTCAGCGCGGACTCCCGTCCGCGGCTACGCGACGGCCGCGGTCCCGCCGTAGCCGCCGTCGTGAGACGGCGCTGATGTTTGTATTCGCCGGAGCGAGTCAGCGCGGACTCCCGTCCACGGCTACGCGACGGCCGCGGGACGACTACGCCTCCGTAGCCGCCGTCGTCAGACGGCGCTGGTGTCTGCGTTCGCCGGAGCGAGTTAGCGCGGACTCACGTCCACGGCTACGCGACGGCTGCGGGACGGCTGCGATCTCCGATGGATGTGCCGACGATCCAGTTAGGACCCTACTGCCTGTTCTTTCTCAATGTTCTTTCTCAATGGCTGTGAAGTGTGGCTTGCCATTTTCCACGCGGGCGAGGAGTTTCCCCGGACGTCGCGCGCACCATGACAGCCAAACAACTGCAAAGTCTCGCTCGCCAGCACGGCACCCCGCTCGTGGTGGTGGATCATAACGTTCTCAGGCGCAATTACACCTTGTTTCGCAAGCACTTGCCCCGAGTTCAGGTCTATTACGCCGTCAAGGCCAACGCCGACCCGGCCATCGTGCGGACTCTGTATAATGCCGGGGCGAGTTTCGACGTGGCATCGCTTCCCGAGTTCATGCTGGTTTACGACCTGATTCGGCATTTGCCCGTCAAAGAGCAGCAGGACTTCATCTGGGACAAAATCATCTACGCGAACCCGACCAAGCCGCGGGAGACCCTAGTTGCACTGGATCGGTATCGCCCCCTGGTCACCTACGATAACCTCAACGAGATCAGGAAGATCAGACAATTCGCCCCACACGCCGGTGTCGTGCTTCGCCTCCGAGTGCCCAACACGGGATCGATGGTCGAGTTGTCATCCAAGTTCGGATGCGATCCGGGCGAGGCGGTGGACCTGATACTCGAGGCGTTCCGGCTTGGCCTGGTGGTCGAGGGGCTCAGCTTCCATGTCGGCAGCCAATGCACCAATTTCGAGAACTTCGTTCAGGCGCTCAACATGGCCGCCGCGGTGATGAACGAGGCGCGGAGCCGCGGCCACGCGCTGAAACTGCTGGACATCGGCGGAGGGTTTCCCGCGCCCTACAATCGGCACGTCAAGCCCTTCAGCCTTCTCGCCGCCAGAATCAATGCGGAAATCGACCGGCTCTTCCCGCCCGAGACCCAGATTCTTGCCGAACCGGGACGCTTCCTGGTCGCCACCGCCGCCACCTCGATCGCGCGCATCATCGGCAAGGCCGTCCGCGACGGGAAAACCTGCTATTTCATCGATGACAGCGTGTACCACACTTTTTCCGGGATCATCTTCGACCATTGTCAGTATCCGCTCCGTGCCCTTAAGAAGGGGAAGACCAGCATATGCGCCGTGTTCGGCCAGACGTGCGACGGCCTGGATGTCATCTCCCAGTCTGAGGAATTGCCGGAACTCGAGATCGATGATCTGGTCTATGCCGAGAAGATTGGCGCCTACAGCAGCGCTTCGTCGACTTGGTTTAACGGCTTTCCGCCGGCCAAGGTCGTGCATGTGAACCAGTGACCCCGGTCTCGAAGGGCCGCACGGCGCGGCGCAGCCGCACTCGGAAGTCCGAAGGACCGGACTCCACGTCACATCCGCCACGGTGCGCGCGGAGCTCGCCAGCGCATGCGATTAGCCACGTCGTCTCCCGGAAACTCTTCCTTGACCGGATCCCACTTCACCGAACGCCCCGTCCAACATGCGATGTTGGCCAGGTGACCCAAAGACGCGGATCGGTGGCCGATCTCCTCATCCGTGCTGGGCGCCTGACGTGTTCGGATGCCGGCCAGCCAGTTGGCATGGTGATCGTTGGCGCCGATGTTGACCTCGCGTGTTTTGAGTTCGATCTCCTCGAGCAGCGAATTCGGACCGGCCTCGACCGGTCCGCCGGCGGACATCGACGTCACCCATCCGCGTTCGCCGACGAAGAGCCCGCCAAAGTTGCCTGCCAGCCGCGCGTCTGCGGGCACGGCCTGATAGAGGTCTTTGGCCATCCCCCAGTGGTCCACCAGATGGAGCAGCGTTCCGTTGGCGTAACGGCATGTCAGCGTCGGAAACTCGCCCGTCGATGGATGGATCACCTCGACCGGTCCGCTCCGCTCGAGACCCAGTGCGTACTGGATCACGTCCGCCGAATGCGCCAGGTGCCACGTCAGCGAGGTCACGCCAAAGGCGTCGGCAAAGGCCCACGGCACCACGCCCGGCGACGGGTTGGCGTGATAGAGGGTGTTGAACGGGCGCCACGGAGCGGGCCCCACCCAGAGGTCCCAGTCCAATCCCTCCGGCACGGGCTCGGACGGAAGCGCGAAATCCATCGGCACATACGATTGGCCGCACACCGCCGGTCTCAGCACCGAGGCGTACGGTCGGCATCGTTCCGATCCGATCCAGCCGGCGAGATTCTGCCACAGGGCGAATACCGATTTGACTTTCCCGAGTCCGCCTTCGCGCACGAACTGGCAGACCCGCCGGATGGTGGGGATGGACCGGTACTGGGTGCCTGTCTGGTAGATGCGGGCATAGCGGCGCGCCACCTCGACCGTTCGCTGCCCTTCCTCGATGGTCATCGAGATCGGTTTCTCGCAATAGACATCCTTGCCCGCCTTCATGGCGTCGATGGCCTGGTAGGTGTGCCAATGATCCGGTGTCGCGATGACGACAGCGTCCAGATCCTCGCGGGCCAGCAACTCGCGATAGTCCCGATAGGCCACGCAGCCGCGATATGTTCCCTGAGCTTTCTCCGACGCATAGATGTCATCGGCGGTGCTCTTTCCGGCTTCCCGGCGCACGCGATCGACGTCGCATACGCCCAGAAGCTGGAAACTCGAATCCCCAGCCAGGCGTCTCAGATGACCCGCCCCCATCGCGCCCCGCCCGATCAGGCCGACGCCAATCCGCTCGCTCGGGGGGGGAGTCGCCTCGCCGCCCAACACGCCTCGACCTAGAATCGTGGGAAACGCCATGACACCGGCGGCTCCGAGGCCGCGTTGAAGGAATGTGCGCCGCGGCATTCGCATCGGACAGCCGGGCGAGTCGTGCGCTCCGGATCGACCCTCCGACAATGGCCCCTCCGGCGCCGGTTCGAGTGTGGTGGGCGATCCAGAGGGGAATTTGTGGCTCTTCGGAAAGTCGTTTTCCGTCGGTCGGTGGTGCGAATTGGTCTTCATCGTCTGTGTCCTCGTCCCGGCATGATATTTCCGGGTTTAGGCCTAACCACCCTGCGCGGTTTGGTCAAGCCGCTCCTGCCGAAATCTCGAGCGGCCGGCGAAACAAAACGTTTGGTTCCGGGTTCTGTCTATACAAACACCGCCGGGGGCACAGCGGTCGCGGTGCCATCGCAGGGTGTCGCCTGGCATTATGAGCGTGTCCACAAAGACCCAGTTCAATCGGCCCATTCGGCCGGGGCGAGGGATTGCAGGTTTCACATTGGTCGAAATGCTTGTTGTGATCGGCATCATCGGCATTCTGATGTCGCTCCTCATGCCGTCTTTGTCCCGGGCGAAAGCCAAGGCCAACCAGATCAAATGCCTCAACCACATGCGCCAGCTCGGCGTGTCGCTGCATCTCTACGCCGAGGACTACGATGGGCAGTTCCCTCCGCGGCGCACGCCCCCGAACGCGTGGCCGCACAAACTGAAGCCCTTCTTCATCGATTGGCGGATCATCACCTGCCCGAACGACCGTTTCGGTGTTGTGGGATTGTTCACCGACGATCTGAATCCAAAGAACAGTTTTCTGATCAACGGTTTCAACGATTTTTTCATGAAGCATCTCCCGGACGCGGATTACCTCAAACACAGAAACTGGGTCTGGCCGCACGGGATGCGCGAGGACAGCATCCCCAGCCCCAGCCAGACGATCCTCTTCGGCGAGAAACGCCGCGGTTCCTTCCACATTCACATGGACTTGGATCAAGGGGTGCGCGGCAATGATTTCGAGGAGATTGACCATGCCCGGCATGCGCGCGGCTCGAACTTCGCGTTCGGCGACGCGAGTGTGCGTCTGCTCACCAGGAACCAGGCCCTCTACCCCGAGAATCTCTGGGCCGTGACGGACGAGTTCCGCTACCCGCCCGCGCCGCCGAAGTGATCTGGAGGGGATACGGTTCGTGCGCACCAGCCCGCTCATGTCTCTGCTCGTTGTGTGTTGCGCCTTGCTGTGCGTCGCCCGTCCCGGTCTCGGGGCGTCCCCATCTCGTGTGGTTTTTAGCGAGCTCATGTACCACCCGTTCGGCGACCAGGACGACCTCCAGTTCATCGAAATTCACAACCCCGGCGATGTCGCGGTCGATCTCTCCCGCTGGGCGGTGCGGGGCGGCGTCGATTTCGCCTTTCCGCGCGGCGCCTCGATACCGCCGGGCGGCTACCGGGTTGTGTGTCGGAACACGGCGGCCTTCAGGGTGTGCCACGGGGATTCCACGAACGTGATCGGCACATTCACCGGCTCGCTGAGCCGAAAAGGGGAGCGCATCGAGTTGGCTGATGCCCAAGGCGAAGTCCGCGACGCCGTTCACTACGGCGACCGGCCTCCCTGGCCGGTTGCCGCCGATGGGCACGGTGCGTCGCTCGAACGGATTTGTGCCGGAGCGGCCTCGAACGACCCGGCCAACTGGTGCGCATCCGGGATCGGCGCCGGCGAGGCCTTTGCAGGCACGCCGGGCCGGCGCAATTCCTGCGATTCACCTGTGCCCTTGCCTCGGATTGTCGAGGTGTGCCACGACCGCCCCGTGCCCGGCCAACCGATCGGCGTATCGGCCAGGGTGACAGACGATGCGGGTGTCGCGAGTGTCGCGCTCCACTGGGAGGCATGGTTGGTTGACAGCCCGATTGCGAAGGGGGAGACCCCTCTGATCGTGGACCAGGCGGCCTCCGACCGCGCGCGCTATGTGGGAGCCATCCCCGGACAGCCGGAGAGCTGTCTGATCCGGTTTGTCATCGAGGCTCGAAGCGTCTCCGGGGCCGTGCGCCTCTGTCCATCCGCGACCGATCTGCATCCCACATTCTCCTGTGCCACGCACATCAACACTAACACCGCCCGCATCCCGTTCCTCAAGCTCATCACGTTCGGCCGCATCCAGAAACCGGGTGTCGCGCGGCGGGTTCAGGCGCTCGCCGAGGAGTCCGCCCGACCTCCCTGGGCGACACGGATGGACTGGAGTTGCGCGGCGGTCATTTTGCCTCCTGGAGAAACCGGTTTGCTTATGTTCGACCATGTGCGGGTGCGTCGCCGCAAGGGCGGGTACAAGATCGAGTTCCAACCCGATCGGCCCTGGCAGGGGTTGCGTGCGGTCAACCTGATTCTCGAAGGATCGCCGCGCTATCTGTTGTCTGAACCGTTGGCTTTCGAACTCTATCGCCGCGCCGGGGTGCCGTCTCCGGCCACGGATCACGTGCGGCTATGGTTGGATCAACACGCCCTGGGCTGCCACCTGGTGGTCGAGCAACCCAACCGCGCCTTCTTCCGCCGCCTGGGTCAGGAGCCGGATGGCAATCTTTACAAGCTGCTCTGGTACGGCGATGGCGTTGCCGGCCAGCACGAGAAAAAGACGAATCCCGACACCGGCTACGCCGATCTGCTCGACGTCATCGATGGGCTGCGCAAGACCGTGGGCCTGGCACGATGGGATTTCATCCGGCAGCATTTCGACGTCGATGAACTGGCCGGTTACTTCGCCGTCTGCATGTGCATTCAGAACTGGGACGGCTTCTTCAACAATTACTACGCCTATCGCGATCCGCGGCCGGGCGGGAAATGGCAGATCATTCCCTGGGATCAGGACAAGACCTGGGGCGATTACGACGGCGCGTCGCCCGCGTACGATTGGTACGAGATGCCGCTCACCTATGGCATGGCTGGTGACAAACCTCCGAGGCGCTCCTGGTTCGGCGGGTGGCCGGACGCAGGCGCGCCATGGTGGCGCCCGCCCGGATGGTTCTCCGGTCCGCTGTTGGCGGAGCCGCACTTTCGTGAGCAATTCCTGGCGCGGCTTCGCGAACTGTGCGACACGGCGTTTACGGAGCAGGCCTTCGGGCCGGTCATCACAGCGCTCGAACAACGGATCGAGCCGGAGATCGTCTACAGAGCCTCGATCGAACGTCGGGACACCGAGGTCGCCCTGAGGCGGTTTCGCGGCGATATCGAGTCGTTCCGCGACCAACTCGTCAACCGGCGCCGGTTCATCCTGCGCCAGTTGACGGAGAGCAAGCCGCTTTCTTCCGTCGAAGCGGACAGCTCGCCCTGACGACTGCCGGCGGCGCATTGCGTCGAACTCGCTGTCACCAATCGGCGCGACGGCAAGCTGGTTCGTCTATCGAATCCAAGTTCATCACCCCGTTTTCCTCAGTAGCGGATCGCCGCCGCGCCACGCAATCAAGAGATGATCTGGAAGTCCGAAAATTTCGCGTTTGGCGCCGGCGCCTCCGGCCCCGGGAAGTCGTGCCCCTGGACCCGGCGCGGTCGTTTGGCCGGCAGCCATTGCAGGCCTGTATTGGCGTAGTTGCCCACCAGTTCCTCCTATTTGTCGCCCATCCCATACACCTGGCAGCATCGATCTATCCTGCGAGTGGCACGGCGTTCGCCTCTTGGCGCGCAGGCTGAGAAGGCAAGGCGAGCCAAGGCCGATTCACGCGGAGCCCCAATCGCACAGACTCTCGACGTATGCGGCGGAACCGTCGCGCAGCCAGCCGTCCAGTTGCGCCGGATCCTTGAGTTGCTGGCCGCGCTGGCGCGGGACGACGAAGAACCGGCAGTCAACCTCGGGCAGAGCGGTCATGTCGCCCCAAAGCTTCTCGAACTGGGCGACTGGAAAGACGTCCTCCTGCCCGTGGCCCCAGCGTTTCTTGACTTCCTTGAGCGTGACATAGGTCGGCAGACGGGCGGCGATGTCGCGGACGGCGGTTGTGATCTTCCCGATCTGATCCAGGTTGCCGCGCGACAGCTTGAAAACCGCCAGGAGCCGGTCGATGTCGATCCAGGTGGTGAGGGTGTTGTAGTAGGTGAGGCGGAACTCGTCCTCCTCGCGCGGCATGGCCAAGCCCTCGACCAACCGGATGCGATCGTTGACTCGAGCTAAACCTCCGCCCCGGTCTTCCAACCGGCGAGCGATCACCTCGAAGGAGAGGCAGCCCCCGCGCGTCGCATGCAAACCCAGCAGGGCTGGATCGACGCCGGCACCCAGGGTGTCGATGTTATGGAGCAGCAGGTGCTTGAGGTTCGGACGCGCGGCGAGCAGACGCTGCAGCGTCCCGTTGCGCAGCAGGTTGGCGACTTCGTACCAATGCCCGACCGGATGCAGGCACTGCGCAGGCGCATTGTCGGTGTAATCGCTCCCTTCGCCGGCGCTCTCGGCCCATCGAATCAGGGCCGCCCGCAGGCTGTCGCGGACTTTCTGGGCCTGTTCGTCAAGGCGCTGTTGGGGCATCTCTTCCCAGGCGAATTGGAGGTCCCGGACCATCGGGACAAGCCGCAAGCCGACAGCCCGACCTGGTGACAAAACCAGGGGCCCTTCGTAGCCGTACCGCCGCTGGCGGGCAAGGAATGCCTCGATGGGCTCGTGCGTCAGGTAACTCGTCGTGAACACGTGCGGCAGCCAGGCGCCGCACGCGCGACTCGTGCGGCGGCTCTTGGCCAGGTGCGTTTCGATGAAAGTCCGATGCGCTCCGCCCAACTGACAGAACGGATGCAGGGCCTTGACCACGCCCGCTCCCTGGGTCCAGCGGCTGGCGGTGCCGGCCGCCAGGCTCACGACGGCCACCGCTCCCCGCGCCAGCATCTCCTCGCCGGCAGCCCGAAGCTCCGATCCAAGGGGGGCGGTTGCGTCGCACACGTCTTCGGCGCGGACATCCTGGACCTCCGTATTGGCGGGCAGCCGGTTCTGCGCCAGGCCAATGCGCGCGCTGCGCAGATCGGCCCGAATCTGCTCGTGATGGACCGGGTCGAAACCGTGCCTCGAAAGCAGGTCGGGCAGGCGCTCCTCGCCCGCCGCTGCCGGACGCATGCGCGGGATGAGCCGTTCGATCAATTGATGCGCCAGACCGGAATAGGCGGAATTGCTGCGACATGCCTCGGCCAAGGCATCGAGTTCCGCGCGGCGGACGGGGACGAGCGCGTCGAGTTCGTTCTTGAGCAGCGCGGGCACGGTCAGGCCGTAGTAGCCCGCGGGCAGCAGCGCATCGCCACCAACCCAGAGTTCGGCCCATGTGCCCCGCTCGTTGATCGCAAAATCGTACACCACCGGCTCCATCGCAAACGGAAGGGCGTGTTCGAGTTCCTGTTTCGCCGCCGCCATGATCGACTGCAGGCGCGTCTGCGCACGCCGATGGGCCGCGGGTGAGAAGATGAACCCCATTCCGCCCCCCGACATTCCTCCGAGCATCCAGAACCCCCAGAAAGCGTCGCCAAACTCGGCCCGCACCCGGGCGATGAGAGTCTCCGTATAGTAGTTGGTGGCCCAGGGGATAATCGCCTGAATGGGCCCCTGAAAGTTGCGTGTTGTGGCGGCGCCAATCGCGGCGATATCGCCTTGACGCAGCGCCGTCAGAATCTCGTCCAGAATACCCAGCGCCGCCTGACGCCCAGCCCATTCCGTGGCCGACCGCAGCAGATATTTCTCGGTCACCATCTCGAGAATGGGCCCGACGTTCTGAGCCATGCCGCCATGGACCAGGACCAGGCTTTCCTGGAGCCGCTGTTGCGCCACGGGCGGCGCATCGTCGACGCCAAGAATGCGGTGGTCGGGCAGCAAACGCCCCCGGCTGATCCCGTGCTCGAGGTCGCCCTCGCCCGCCCGCACCCCCTCGATCAGTTTGATTCCCGGCCAGACACCGCCCGAATCCTGCCACCCGCCGCCAGACCCGCCCAGCCATTCACCCAGTATCGCACGCGCGGCAACCAGCCGCCGCTCCGACTCTTCGAGCGAGCCGGTCAGGGAAGCCGCCTGGCCCGTCGCCCGCATGCAGACGGCGATCAACGAAGCCAGCAGGGTCGTCGAAACCGCCAGGCGCGACCCCTTCGGAATCCCGTTGACGTTGCTCACTATCTCGAGTCCGCGCGCGGGCGCGACAATCCGATGCAGCAACTGTTCGAGGCTCTGTCCCGACCCTTCCAGCCCGGGCGGCACAATCCCCGCCGCAATCACAGCCGCCTTGAGCAGGCCCAGGTAGTCCCGCGCGAAATCGAACACCTCGACCAAATTCGTGATGTCGACTGTCGCCCCCAGATCGATGCTCGTCAGCCGCAACACCGGCTCGTCCAGAACCCGCACATACGCCTCGACCGGCGGCCGTGTGACAGCATCGCGTCCCCGCACCCCCAGGTCGATCGAGACATTCAGGACCCGCGCACCCTCGGGATAGTCCATCCCCAGGAAGAAAATGTCGCTCCAACCGCAATGCGACAGGTCCATGCGCACCGGCGTGCGCTCGCGCAACACGGGATACGGCTCGGACGCGCAGCGGCGACGGAGCAACTCGGGACGGATGCGCAGCGGCTGGTCCTCGGGATGGCCCATGCGGAACATCCACTGGTTGCCCCGCACCGAGCGCACGCTGCGGCGGACCTGGTCGGCCAGGGTCTGGAAGGCGAGGCGATGATAGGCCGCGGCGAGGGCGCTCGAGAGGGCGTCGCTCGGCCCGCTCGAGGCCTGGGCATGGAGGAAGGAAGCGATCGCCTCCTCGAAGCGCCTCTGCAAAAGATGCTCGTAGCCGTCGAATGGAATGAGACCGCGATTGGCGATTTCCTGCCTTCGCGGCAGATGGAATCGGTGAATGGCATAAAGGAAGAACAGCGCCCGCACCCGGGCGTAGAGGCTCTCGCTCTGTTTGCGGAAGGCCTCGAGGGCGGCACATTCCCCAAGCAACTCGCTCAACGACAAACCCGCGCAGCACGCGTCCAGCGGACGGTCCCGCACGGACGGATCGTCCGACAGGATCATGGGGATGAGGCGACTGGACATGGCTTTACGGACGGCGCAAGGCAAGAAGCTCGACCAACCCGGCCAGGACCTCGTCCCGGTCCTCGCCTTCGAGCGCCAACGCGAACTGGGCCATCAATAAACCATACTTCGCCCCGACGTCGAACCGCCGCCCCTCGAGTTCACAGGCCAAATAGCGCTCGCATCCGGCCAGTGCCGACAACGCCGCCGAGAGCGTCACTCTCTGGTCTGGAGCCGCCGCGTCGACCAGGTCGGTCAGAAGCGCCATCGCCCCGGC
This sequence comes from Verrucomicrobia bacterium ADurb.Bin006, assembly GCA_002071485.1. Taxonomy (GTDB): domain Bacteria; phylum Verrucomicrobiota; class Verrucomicrobiia; order Limisphaerales; family J093; genus MWFF01. Next base: position 10,508 of record MWFF01000071.1, read on the forward strand.
CGTCAGGACGTGCAGACCAAAGAAACACAGGTAATGACCCGCCCGCAGCCCCGGCACCACAAGCTTCTGTTCCGCTTCGGTCGGCGTCGGCTTCTCGATCACCGTGTCGATTTTGTACAGGCCTGGACGCGCGTCAGCCAACCGCCCGCCGACCGCCCCATAGTACGGGAGCTTGCTTTCGTGCGTGGCCTGCACGGCAGAGACCGAGCAGCCTTCGGCTCGAGCGACCTCGACCAATTGTTGCGCGCACGGTTTCACGGAGCGGCTCACGTACAGATGGTCGCACACGAGAAGCAGGAACGGATCGCGCCCGGTGAAGTCGCGCGCGCAGGCGACAGCATGCCCGTACCCGCGCGGCTCAGACTGTTCGAGAAAGTGCAGGCGGGTGCCCGGCGCTCCGCCCGCCGCGCGATACGCCCCCTGGTCGCCCGGACACACGACAACCCCGATCTCCTGGATGCCCGCGCCGAGCACCTCCTCGATCAGGATGCCCAGCGCCGTCTTTTGCACGCCGTCCCGATCCATCAGCGTTTGCAGCGGCAGCATCCGATGCTCCGGGCCGGCAGCCGTGATGACCGCTCGTTTGATGTCCACAGTCTTTGCCCCTTTCGAGTTGCGCTTCGATGCACCGAGAATTCCACACTTGCAGTGTGTGCGTCAACCGTGGCCAAATAGAGCAGAGGACAGAGAGCAGGGTCGAGATGGGAGACAGTTGAACGTTTCTGGTTCATGGGCCCAGTGCGGATTCGCGCGTCCAATGTCAACGCCGCCCATGAACCGTGGGGGTGGTCCTAATCGTAATCGTAATCCTCGTCGCCGACAGTGGATTACGATTACGATTACGAGAGGGGAACTTCGAGTGAACACAGCGCGACCACACCATGAACGGCGCACCGGGGCATCGACATAGTGGCGGTCAGGGGACTGACCGCCCTGCCTTCCGTCGTTGTGCAAAGGTCAAATCGAGAATGGGACCTCGTGTCCCGACCTTCCTCACCCGTTCTCTGGTCTTCCAGATGTTGCTTTCCTGGGGGGCACCCGCAGTTCAGAGGCCTACTCGATACGTGAACACCTGCACGTTGTCCGCACCGAAGTAGACGATCTCCGGAATGCCGTTACGGTCCATATCGGCCAAGTGAAACGGTCGCTCATGTCCTGCTCGCAGGCTCTCGGCCACCCGGTGTTTGGCACGGAGCCTCAATTTGCTGTCAAACACCCAAATTGTCAGCTCGTGCCAGAACTCTTGAGAAAGCTCGTTCGGGTCATTTCCCATCACAGGCTTGCCCTTCTCAACCTGCCAACTGGCCAGGACCACCTGGCGACTGGCCTGGCCAGTCAGGTTTGTCAGCCCCACAAATTGCACGACGGCTCCGTTGGGACCCTCTGGGCAGATCTGCATCCTTGAGCAGGATTTCAGCTCACGATCGAAGCGGAGAAGTTGACCGCTCAGGTCGGTGGCGAGGACCTCGAGGCGTCCGTCTCCAACCAAGTCCCACGCCACACAATCCCAAATAGCCCGATCACTCTCCCATCGCCCCAGTTCGTTTCCGTCGGCGTCCACGCTCAATATGAGCCCAAACTGGCGCTCGCCGCTGTCGCGATGGTGCCCGTCTGCACGCGCATAAGCGAACAGGCCCGTCCCCGCGTACGGCGCCGGCGGGATGACCGGCACGGTCTTACTGAGGATTCCGCCTCCCTGCACCTTCCATTTGAGCTTGCCGTCGGAATCAAACGCGTAGAGGTAGCTGTGGTCGTCGTCAGTGCCGTCTTCAAGCGCAATCCCGTTACTAGTGTTTAGTTGCACAGATTAACGATAGTATTCCGAAGCTGGGCCCCTTTGACTTCCCGCTTCCTCCACTTGA
>MWFF01000072.1 GCA_002071485.1 Verrucomicrobia bacterium ADurb.Bin006
TGGGCTCGTGATCTCAGCTACCACGACTCCTACCACCATCACCCTCACTTGCTTCTCGATCTAAGTCCGACAGGCGACTAGGAATAGGTGGCTACCCGTGACCTGAGGCGTTGAGAGTCGAGAGTCGAGAGTCGAGAATTGGGCGTTTGAACGTTTCAGGTTTCTGTGGGCAAGGCGCATTAAATCGTTGAATGTCAACGTTCCCCATGGACATCGTTCAGCGCCGCCAGTTCCCCGGCTGTCGTTGGCGTCCGTTTCGCGACTTTAGCCCTGTTCGCCCAAAGACGGCACCCCGCGCTGCACGGAGGAGATGAGGCCCAAAGAGCACCGGACAGCGCGGCGTGCATGCCTTTCAGACAAAGAACCTGTCACTTTATCTGCCTCGGCGTCGATCTATGCCTCGGCGTCGATCTATGTTCCGTCCTGAATCAGAGATCAAGAACCTGTCACTTTATCTTTTCAGATACTCGTCAAGCACCGTTCCAAATGAAAAGACCGTGCGTCGGGCGGGACGCTTCATCGATCAGCTTGCGCGGCACGGCGCGTCTCAAAAGCCGCCTGCAACCCGGCGCTCCTGCGCACTGACACACCGACCCCCATCTCCGGACTCCGAGCACCTTAAGCCGGCTGCAAGCCCGCGCTCCGGTGTGCAACCAGACTACGGGGACGCAGGGGCGGCCGGCGCGCCCTGATCCGGCTCCGAGTTGGGGTCCGGAGCGGGTGTTGCAGGCGCCGCAGCCTCAAGCGTGGGAGCGGGAGCCGGTTCAGGGCTCTGGCCGCATTGAACCTCAGCGGCCGGTGTCTCTCCAGCATTTGCCGGTGCTTCGACAGACGGGGCGGTTGCTTCCCCTGCGGACGCCGGCGTCTCCGCCGGTGCCGTCGGCACCTCCGCGGCCGGACTTGCCGTCTGCGTGTCGGCGGCTGCATCCGTCGGGGCGGGCGTCGCGGCCTCGGCTTCGGCAGTCTTCGCCGCGGGCGGCGGCGGTGTGGGTTTGGGCTTGGGCGCTTTGGCGGTTTCGAGTCGTCCGTCGGTGAACTCGATCACGTGGCCCTGATGGATCAGCCAATGCAGGTCGGCGATGACAGCCGTCTGCTCCGGCGTCGGCTGAGGCTCGGTCGGGGCCGCGGGGGGCGGAGGCGCGGGGGCGGCAGCGGCAGGCGGGGCAGCCGGCTCGGCAGCGGCTTCGGGGGTGATCTCGGGTGCGGGCTGAGGCGGCGGGACGGGCGGGGTTGGCGGTGGTGGCGGCGCGGCTGGGACGGGCGGGGTGGGGGCGAGCGCCTGGATCAGCTTGCGCCGGGTGGATGCGGGATGGGTGTTGATGAAGTCGACGATCTTGCGGACCCCGTCGGAGACGACGGTATTTTCGAGGTCGAGGTAGTGAGGCCGGGCGACGCAGACATGAGTCACGGTGCGATTGACCTTGAAGAACTGGAGTCCGTGGCCGGCGAACTGCTGGCTCAGGACGGTGGCCACCTTGAGGGGGAATCGCTTCTGATCCTCGATCGCGTGGCGCAGCAGCGTCTGCAAGCCCGGCGAGAGCGGGGGCCGCTTCGCGCCCGCGCGCAGGGTGTACGAGTCGACGGATCGGACAAGGTTCGGGAGATGCGTGGCGCGGAAGTGCTTCTCGACATCCTCGCGACTGCCGAATCGGCACGATTCGGGCACGTTGAGGCAAATGTACTCGAGTTTTGCGCTCTGCTCCTCGATCCATTTCTTCACCACGGCCTCGTCCTTGACGATCTTGACCCGCGCCTTGAAGACATCGAACGGCATGCGCGCGTAGCGCTCGGCGTGGAACTTGCGCAGTTTGTCCTGGTAATCGTGAAAATTGGGCGGGCCGAAGATGGTGCCGCTCATGCCGCACTGGGCCACGAACGTGTAGGTGCCTTTCGGGGGATCGGTGGGCACTTTCTCGATTTGGTAGAACGTGGCGAAATGGTGGCGCAAGATGTGCGCGACGGCCTCGTCCTCGCTCAGCCAGAGCGAGTCATCCAGCGAACAGACCACCAGCGGCTGCGCCACGGCGCCATCCGTCCCCTTCTTCGCGTGGAAGCGGGCGTGCACCCTGTCGGGACGCTTCAGGATCAGCTCGGCAATCCCGAACAGCGGGTAGGCGCGGCCGGTGAGCTTGATCTGGCGCGCGAGCGATTCGACACCCGCTTCCTCGGGCGTGAAGCCGATCTCCACATCAGGCAGAGCAACCACCGGCTCTTCCCGCTGCCACCGCGGCGCTGCGGGCCGCCCTTCAGGACTCGGCCCGCGCCCGCGTTCACCGCGCTCGCCCCGCCCTTCGCCCCGCCCCGCCGGACCGCCCCGGCCGGGGCCGCCGGGCAGTCGGTCCCGGCGTGGCGGCCGGTTGCGACCTGCGTCGCGCCGGCCAAACCGGTCCCCTCGCCAGTCGCGGCGATCCCCTTCGGTATCGCCTTCGTACTTGGCATAACGATTCTCCGTGGACGGCTGACGCGCCCACGCCGGTAGCAGTTGGAGATCGAGATCGAGCTCGAACTCTGGAGTGTTGCTCATCAAATCTTCGTCCGGGCCTTTGAAGGCCCGGCACCGTTTAGTGCTTCAAACAACGGCAGCATGGGGTCGAGCCGAGGGGAATGCAAGCCTCAGACAGACGCAACACTCGACGCTCAGTGTTCGACTGAATCCGTGGGAAAGGGATCAGGGACGAGAACCAGACGCGACGTGATCGCGCCATGGACGGGAGTCCGAGGATTTCCAGCTGGGGCCTGTTTGGGTCGACCCGGGCTCAGGCGGCTCGTACTTGCGAAGCTGACGCTCTTCAATGATCTGCATCTCGCGGCGCAGAGAGCGCAAGGTCACATCGTTTCCGGCTATGAACGCCAGGGTCAAGAAGAGCAAGGCGAGCACGACAATCACGGCCGAGCCGCGCTCGCTGCCTTGGTTGGAAGCCGCTGTCTTCATGGTTGCGCCTCCTCCGGGCCGGCGACCGCGGCAAATGTGAAAAGCGGATGCACCCGCACGGCCTCGAGACGCGACGGCAACTCGAGGTCCCAGCGCCACGCCGTGACGCGCTGGCGCGGTTCGCTCACGAAACGGCACTCCTTGACAGCCGGCAGGACCGTCTCGCATCGCCCGGTTGCCGCGGCGCAACGGAGCACCGCATTGGTGACAAAGAAATAGGTAGTCGCGCCGCCCTCCCGTGGAATGCGCAGCGTGCGTCCGCCCGGGCCCTCCTCGAAGACGATCCGGCCGGTCGCGGACCGCACATCGGTTCGCCAGAGCTCCCCGGCCTTGAGAACTCGAGCGATATCGTCGGCGTTGCGCCGCAGGTCGCGGGAGAAATCGAGCGTTTGGTAAAACACCGCCAAGGCCGCGCCAAGCACGGCAAAGAGGCACGCAAGGTAGATCAGGCACTCGATCAGCAGGATGCCGGATTGCGGGGAACACGGCTGGCCCCCAGCGGCCCTCTCGGACCAGGCGTGGCGCCGCCTCGGCCCCATGCGCATGGCAACGCGTCTCGTGTTCATCGCACCTTCACCTCCCTCACTACCCCTCCGCCGGCGTCGCGCCGGCCCGGCTGCCAGGCCAGCCGGATTGCCCGGTCTGAGACCGTCAACTCGAAACGCCCCGGAGGGAGGTTCGTGCGAGCCGGCGCCAAGGGCTGATAAGCGTGAACCCCGGACTCGAACGCGCGCCACTCCCCCGCGGCCAGAACCTCCATCTCGCCATCGACGATTTCGAGGGCCAGGGCGCGGTAGTAATAGGCGCGACACAGCTTCTGCTCGTTGAGGAATGCCAGAGCGAGCGGGAAGAGGGCAACGACGACGATGCTGATGGCGACGACCAACTCGGTCATCAACGCGCCCCGGCGCATCAGCGCCCTCCTGCGGCCGGAAGAACGGGTCACCATAAAAAGCCTCCTTCGATCATGCTCAGAAGCATTCCAAAAACCCCGAGTGCAAGCACGCCAACAAAGAGTCCGTTGACCAGCACCAGGCCCGTGGTCGCCAGTTGGGCCGCCGTCTGTTCGAGCTGCCACGCCCTGGCGGACAGGACCTCATGCCAGCCATCGAGGGCCGCGCGAAAACGGGCCGGCCCCTGCATCGCATTCTCGAGGCGCCATCGGAACTGACCCGACGCGTCCAATCGACGCAACGCCGAGGGCAGACCAGCGCCCCGCTCGAGGTCCGTCACGGCGCCGACTGCCCGACCGCGCATCACCGCATTGGCGGTGCTCTCACCCGCCAGATCGAGTGCGCGAGCTTCCGGCAGGCCGGCATCCAGGAGCATGGCGAGCACAGACGAGAAGTCGCGCTGGAGACGCAGCCGCTTCCACGGGAAAAGCCAGGCCACTCGATCCGGCAGGCCTGGCCAGATGCGGCTGATCCATCCCGCGAGACGCGGGCCACCGACGTAAGCCAGAATCACCCCATAGAGACCGAGCAACAGCGCGGTCTGCGCCACAACGAGAATCTTGCTGTGGCTGGTCAGGGCGATCAGGAGGGCGGGCGTCGTCCCCATGTCCGCGGCAATCGCGAGGAACTTCGGCATCACGATCACGAAAAGCGCAGCGAAGGTTGCGATCCACGCGGGGCTGACAACCAGGGCAAAGAGCATGAAGTAATGGTGGGCGGCAGCAACGGCATCGACGTGGTCTTGAAGCCGGCGGCGGCACACGGCCAGGACGCCGGGTAAATCGCCCCCCTCGTGCCCGGCGCGGAGCATCCCAGCCACCGGCGGGGGGAGCAGGCCCGGCACCCGTTCGAGAGCCTGGGCGAGGGTGAGGCCCGACGCCAGATGCGTGGCGAAGCGGTGGAACCTCGAGCCCAAGGCGCGATCCCCCGTCGCTCCCAGGGCGCACACGGTCTGTTCCACGCTTCGGCCATCTCGCAGCCCGAGTTCGATGAGATCGAGGAAGAGGCGTGCCCGCTCGCGCCGGCGCAGGGGGAGGCTCAGGAAGAAATAGGCGAGGTAGGCCAGCACCGCCAACGCCATCAGCTCCAACAGCCAGACCAGCAGATTGAGCACGAGAGGGTTCATGGCCGCATCACTCCGTGCCCAGCATATTCAATCCCGTCACCAGGGCGCACACCCGCAGACCGAGGACCAACTGTCCGGCGATCAACCCGCCTAGCGCCAGGACCGCAACCGGCAACGCGGCATACAACATCATTTCCACCCGATGCCGGGCGCGCTCGCCGTAAAGCTCCGCGGCGCGGGCAAAGCCGCCGGCGAGGTTCTCGCCGCCCTGTCCCACCAGCCAGACAAACAGGGGCGGGAAAAGCCGGCTGGGTGTGGCGAACTCGCTGATTCGTCCGGCGCCCGCGGCGAGCCGGTCCCGCCAGCCGGCCAGTTCGCGGCCAACCGCCGTCCCCTGCTCGAGGTTGGCGACCAGCGCCAGCGCCCGAGGCAGGTCGGTGCCGGCGGCCAGGAGCAGCCGCATGGTCGCGGCAAACTGGCTGAGGCTCGATTCCCGAAAGCCGGGCAAGTGCCAGCGGACCCAATTGCGGCAGGCCGGCACGGTCAGGGCCGCCACGAACAGGACCAACATCAGAGCGATCCAGAGCGGAGGAATGAGCAGGGCGCTGGGACCGCCGATGGCGGCCGCGGTTGGGAGCGTCTGCCCCTCGTAGAAAAACCAAGGAACCGACGTCGTCAGCACGCGGGCCAAATGGGCCAGGAGAATCGACAACCCCAGACTGCCGATCAGGACGATAGCCGGATAGACCATGAGGGCCTTGAGCTTGGTCCAGATCAGGTGGCGCCGCTGGTAATAGTCGGCCAGAAGCGTCAGCATACCCGGCAGGTTGTTCCCCTGGGCGCCCAGTTGAACCAATTGCTGGTAAAGCTCAGGCAGGCGGCGACGCGGCAGGGCTTCGCGCAAAGGAGTTCCTTTGGCCAGATCCGCTTGGAGTTGCTCGAGTTCCTCGCGCAACACCCCGCGTTCGAGAGTCGCCGTCAACTGCTTCAGAGCGCCCTCGAGCGGGATGCCGCCGCGCAGCATCCCGGCCAGTTGCTGGTTTAAAAAGGCGAACTCGTCCAGTTTCATAAGCCGAACATTCGTTCCAGTTCCTGCTGGTCAGACAGTCCTGCGGCCACAAGGTCACGCGCCGCCAACTCGAGGCTCCGCGCCGGCTCGATTGCATCCGGCCCGACGGTCCGCAGTTGACGCTGGAGGGCGGGGGTCAGACGCACCCACTCGACCAGCGGCAGCCGCCCGCGATAGCCGGTCTGCAGACAGAGCGGACAGCCCCGGCGCTGGCACGACGCGCAGCAGCGGCGCATCAGCCGCTGATTGACCACCAGCGTGACGGCCGACGCCACCGCGGCGTGGTCCGGACACATCGCCAGCAAGCGCTCGAACACGCCCCGGCAGGATCCCGCGTGCAGGGTGGAAATCACCAAATGCCCCGTCAGCGACGCCCGCACCGCCAGCGTCGCCGTCTCGTCGTCGCGGATTTCACCAAGGACCAGCACCTGCGGGTCCTGGCGCAAGAGATGGCGCGCCGCCACCGCAAAGGTCAGCCCGCGCGCCTCGTTCACTTCGGTCTGCATCACCCCGGGAAGGATCTGCTCGACCGGGTCCTCGACGGTAATGACGTGCTTGCGACCGCCTCGAGCCAGGGCGCGCAGACAGGCGTAGATCGTCGTGGTCTTGCCGCTTCCGGCCGGCCCCGTCAGCAGCAACAGGCCCGTCTCCTGCCGCAAGAACGCCTCCAACTCACTGACCAGTTCGTCCGGCAAGGCCAGCTCATCCAGCGCACGGACACCGTCACGGTTGAACAGCCGCAGCACCACCTTCTCTCCCCGCACCGTGGGGTAGGTGGCCACCCGGATGTCGCAGCCGGCACCGCTGTCTCGCCGGTCGATGCGCCCGTCCTGCGGCAGGCTGTCCTGGTAGGTCTTGAGCCGGGCGAGGAACTTGATGCGGCCGATGACATGCTCGCCCAGCCCGGTTTCGAGGGTTGTGATCGGCGTCAGAAGGCCATCGAGACGGAATGCCACCTCGGTCTGCCCGCCTGTCAGGTGCAGATGGATGTCGCTCGCCCCGGCCGCCTCGGCTTGCTGGAGAAGCCTCGACAACACTTCGGGCGCCTGCATGGCTTCGTTTATCACTTCGCTTCGTTGGACCGTGCGGACCCAACTTCCGCACGCGCAAAGGCGGCTGGCCAGTCCGGACCTTTCGCCTCGCGGCATGGCCGCAGCCAGGGCGACGAGACGCTCGCCCATCTGCGGCGCCGACGGACGGGCCGGGCGCCGTGCTCCCCGCCTTGGGAGGAGGCTGCCCGAACCGCGAAGAGGCCTGCGAAGAGTATTGCGAAAAATCCGCGGCCCTGCCACACTGGGGTCGTGGCGATCCGGGTTCTCATCATTGAGGAGCAGTCCATTAACCGCGCCGGCATCCGAAGCCACCTCGAGACGGATCCGGGCATCGAGGTGCTCGGCGAGGTGGGGGATGCGGCAGCAGGACTCAGCGCGGTCAACGCCAGTCAGCCCGACGTGGTGATTCTAGGAGCCAGCTTCTGCCGCACGCGAGGAGAACCGGTGTTGGGGCGTCTGCTCAGGGTCTCACAGCCGCCGGCGGTGCTGGTCCTGTCCGAACGCGAGGATGCCTGGATCGCCGAGCGGGTTTTAAGACACGGCGCAATGGGATACCTCTCGAACGACGTCAACGCCAACACCCTGGCGTCGGCTGTCAGGCAGGCCGCACGTCAGGAGATTGTCCTGGACCCCCGCCTGGGGAACAGGTTGTTGCGCCATCTGGCCAGCGGGTTTCCAACCTCCGAACAGGACCCTCCGCAGGTGCTCTCCAGCCGCGAGATGGAGGTCTTCAGGCTCACCGGCCAGGGCAAGGAAGCCAAAGAAATCGCGGCAGAACTGTCGATCAGCTCGCGGACCGTGGACGTGCATCGGGCGAATATCCGGACCAAGCTCAGAATCCAGGGCACGCACGAGTTGATGCGCTCGGCGATGGAATGGGAGCATCACCATCGGCACGAACGACGCCTGCGGGCCTTCTGTCAGGAACGCACGCCGCTCCTGCTGGTCGAGGACGACGAAGTGGACATCCTCAGTGTCCAGCGGGCGCTGCGGGAACTGGAGACCGAGACGCGATTGGTTGTCGCCCGGTCGGCCGATGAAGCCTTGCGATTCCTGCGGTCCCCGGAGAATCCTCGGCCCGGGCTGGTGCTTCTTGACATCAAAATGCCGGGCATGAACGGCGAGGAGTTTCTCGCGGAGATCCGGCGAGATCCGGACCTGCGCAATCTGCCGGTGGTGGTCCTGACGGCCTCGCGACTCGAGGAAGACAAGAGCCGCATGTACGCCCTGGGCATCTCGGGGTATCTGATGAAGCGAGCCAACTCGGCCGAGTTTCTCGAGATGGTCGGGCTCCTGGCCCAATACTGGAGTCTTAACGAGCCTCCCCCCTCACCGACGCCGAAGGCGAAGAGTTAGGTGGATCCGCTCCCCTCCAAACGCGATCTGAAAGCCCTGCCCCACGATCAGGGCGAGCTGATCCGGCTTCTTATCCTCGATCCGTGGTTCCGGATAGTGTCGGTGCTGATCCTCGTTGTCGTTGTCGGGATCGCGATCTCGCTGCCCAAGATCTGGCGTGTCACCCCGCCCGGCTTCCAGCCTCAGGTGCGAGTGAGCCTCCTCAACCTGGCCCAGGCCTGGCAACTGCGGCGGTCAGCCCGGCACCTCGCCGCCAACGGATCGGACGAGGAAGCCGCCGCCGCCTGGCGCGCCGCCGTCATCAAGAATCTGGGGCATCTGCCGACGATCCGGCAGGCCCTGCGCTCTACCGTGAGCCTGCCCAACCCGCCCGCCGCAGCCCTCGAACAGGCGGCCAAGTTGTCGGCCTGGTTGGTCGCCCTTGGCGGGACCAATGCGCAGGACATCGGCCTGGTGGCGCAGTTGTGTGATCGGACAGGGCGTTCGGACGAGGTGTACGATCTGCTGCATCCGCTGCGGGACGAGCTCTCGAGGGAGGACGAGGTGCTTTATCTCAAGGCCCTCCTGGACCGAGGCGATGGACCCGCCTACAGGGCCCGTTGGGAGCGGCTCAGCGCCGAGTCCGCCCAGGATCCCGCCCTTGCCCTCTATCATGCCGCCTATCTCGCCGGCTGGGGACCGTTGCCCGCTCGCGACGACGCCCGCCGCCGTCTCGAGCAGGCGCTCGAGAATCCCGCCCACCGCATCCTGGCAACCCGCCTGCAGCTTCTCGATTTCGAGCAGGCGCAAGATCCGCACAATTACGCGAAATCACTCGAACGCCTTGTCGAGTCCCGAGCGGACAGGCTGCGCGATCACCTTGGTTACTGGAAGTTGTTGGCCCAGGCCGGGCGGTCCGATGAGGCCCGCACTCTGGCGGCGCGCGAGGTCGGCAAACCGCTATCCGCCAAAGAAGCGATCCTGCTGGCGGATGCCCTGAACGCCCTGGGATTGCCCGATCAGGCGCACTTGACCCTGCGGCATTTTACAACACAGCAGGGCGGAAACCCCTCCGCCGCCACGCAGTCTGTCTGGCTCAAACGCGCCGCGCTGCTCAGTGCCGCGGCCGACTGGCGCGGCCTCCTCGAGATGGCGGAGGAGCTGCGGGCCGTCCCGCAGACGGCTCGGGCACTGGGTGGCTGGACGGACTTCATCGAGGGACGGGCGCATCACATGTTGAAGCACCACGATCAGGCCGACGCGTCAATGCAGGCGGCAGTCCGCGGGTTCTTTCCCTCAGACCGAGTCGCGCTCGAGGTCGGTCTTGGCTTGAAGGAACTGGGTTATTACGACAAGGCATGGCAGGTGTTGGCGCCCCTCGAACAGCCTTTGAAAGACGTGCCCCACTATTGGCAGGTCGTTTTCGAGCTTGCCGAGGCCATGCGCCAGGACCCCGTCCTGCTCCTGAGAGCCGCAACCGAAGCCCGCCGCCTCCTTCCGGACGATGACCGATGGGATTTCAACTACGCGGCGGCGCTGCTGATCAACAGGCTCGATCCGGCCAGGGTGGTGAGCGTGACGCGCGATTTCCTTGTCCGCATGCCCGCCTCGCCCCACGCGCGCGTCAACCATTGCTATGCCCTCGCCTTGAACCAGCGCTGGAACGAAGCGGCCGAACTGCTGAGCACCGTGGACCCCGCCCGTTTTGACGAGTTTGGACGCAGCGTCTTCCACCTCTGCGCTTTCGAGATCCATCTCGCGCAGGGCCAGACGAACCTCGCGCGCCTCGATGCCGCCGAGATTCGGCGCGAGCACCTGTTCCCCAATCAAATCCGATGGCTCGATGCAGCTCTGAGGGACACCGGATTCGCGGATCTCATCCCCCCGAGATAGCTTGCCGAACGCGGAGGCGGGGCGGCGGGCTCAGCGGCGGCGCCGTCATCGGTGGAGTTGCTTCTCGAGATAGCTCACCACCTGCCGCACGCTCGGGTCCACCTCCATGCGCCCGCGCACCAGACGGCAGGCGTGCAGAACGGTGCCATGGTCCCGGCCTCCGAAGGCCTCGCCGATCGTGTTCAAGGAACTCTCGGTCAGTTGACGGGCCAGATACATGGCCACTTGCCTGGGGAAAGCGATGTTCTCGGGCCGACGCCGGCTGGTCATGTCCGCCAGCCGGATGTCGTAATGCTCAGCCACTCTCTTCTGGATGATCTCGATCGTGATCGCGTGGCGCCCTTCCTCGTGCAGCAACTCGCGAAGCTGATGTTCCACAACCTCGAGGGTGACGGGCTTGCCCGCCAGCGAGGCGTAGGTGGCCACGCGGATCAAGGCGCCTTCCAGCCGGCGAATGTTCGAGCGAATGCGCTGGGCGAGAAAATCGATGACCTCCTGCGGCAGGCTCACCCCCAGGCTCTGCTCCTTCTTGCGCAAAATGGCCACGCGCGTCTCGACATCCGGCGGCTGCAGATCCGTCACCAACCCCCACTCGAACCGCGACATGAGCCGGTGCTCGAGATTCTGAATCTCGCTGGCGGGGCGATCGCACGTCAGAACGATCTGCCGATGAGCCTCGTGCAACGCATTGAACGTGTGGAAGAACTCCTCCTGAATCCGCTCCTTGTTCGCCAGAAACTGCACATCGTCGATCAGCAGCACGTCGGTCATCCGATACTTCTTCCGAAAGCGCACCAACTGATTGGTCTGGATGGCGTCGATATACTCGTTGGTGAACTTCTCCGAAGAGAGATAGGCGACGCGGGCGCCCTTTCGATTCTGGGCCGCATGCTGCCCGATCGCGTGCAAAAGGTGGGTCTTCCCCAAACCGGTCCCCCCATACACAAAGAGCGGATTGTAGGACCGCCCCGGCGCTTGCGCGACCGCCAATGCCGCCGCATGGGCGAAGCTGTTGTTGCTCCCCACCACAAAGGTGTCAAACGTGTTGTTGGGATTGAAAGGTGACTCGCGCCCAACGGCGCCGGCAATCGGACCGTGCGCGGCTGACACCGCGACCCGCTGAGGTGCCGCCTCTTCGTTCGGCGTCGGCTCGGCTGGTTTGGCGGCAATGACGAATTGGACACGCCGAGTCGATCCCGTCACGTGCGCCACCACATCCTGCAACAGGCCCAGGTAATTGTCCTTGAGCCACAGTTCGCAGAAATCATTCGGGACCTCGACTACGATTCCCTCCTCTGACATCTCCCTGGCTCGCAAGTGGGTGAACCAGAGATTATAGATGTCCGCATTGAGCATGCCTCGAAGAATCGACTGAGCCGAAGACCAGACCTTCTCGATTGAAGTTTGCATGAGACGACAACGGCCCTGACCTGCGCCGGAGACGATTTTATTCACCACCACTTGCAACGAGCGCGTAACGTCCCGTTTTCCAGAGGCTTAGCACCTCTGGCATTAAAAAGAATTCGGACACCTCCGTCGGAAAACGCCAAAAAACTGGCCAATCTCGACTTTGAAAGTCGCAACACATTTCATGCCAACACTTTACAGTCATGTGCTGCATTGTCTCTGAGGCGCTCACGGAAATAATAATCCCCACTCGATCCTTACTCAGGTTACGCGACAGCGTTTTTAGGCAAGACGTCCATCGAAAACCAGAACAACATATTAACTCTTGTCCACGTGTTATTCACAACCCGCTCTTGCTCCCAAATCCAACTCGTCTCCCAACAGCACGCCCATCGCTTTACAGCCGTTCCGACATCGTCCCCCAACGCGTAGACCGAGCCTGTTCGCGCAGCCGGAGCGGCGGCGGATTCACCCAGACGGAGGCGCCCGCGCCCTCGACCCGATCGCATTTCTCCATTCGGGCTCTGCGGGCTAAACGGCCTCCTCGTCCTTCTCGCCAGTCCGGATGCGAATGGCGTTCTCGACGGAGCTCACGAAGATCTTGCCGTCGCCAATCTTGCCGGTCTTCGCCGCCTTCAGGATGGCCTCAACAGCCTGCTCGACCAGCTGAGCCGCGATCACCAGCTCGATCTTGATCTTCGGCAGGAAATCGACCGTGTACTCGCTGCCGCGATAGATCTCCGTGTGGCCCTTCTGGCGCCCGAAACCCTTCACCTCGCTCACGGTCATCCCCTCGATGCCCATCTGCGCCAGCGCCTCCTTCACGTCTTCCAGCTTGAAGGGCTTGATGATCGCCTCGATTTTCTTCATGACAACAAATCCGCCTTTCATCCTTGCCCGGATGTTTCACAAAGCTTCGCGGAGTCTGACATCCGAGCTCCGGCAAAACCGCGCCCGGAAAGGGAACCGGGAGCATTCTAACACGCTTTGGCGGGGGACGAGCCGTTCCCCCTCCAAGGTTCGGTTCATGGAGTGTCTCCGCGTTTCACGACCCCTCTCTCCCGCGCCTCGCTCATAAGAATCCTTGACCCCTTTAATGCAGCACAGAAACTTGACTTGTCTGCAACATGTTTCACCGGTCAAGGATTCTAGCGAGGACCCCGGAGGTGTAAACAGCAAAACGCCAGCGGCAGCAGCAATTCCCAGTTTGACAACGTTCGGAGCGCCGGCCCCCCCGGCCTCCAACCGCTGCACCTTCCGATGCTGTAGACCGGGTGCCTCTGCCTTCGCCGCGTGGCGCGACGGCGCAAGGCAGGCCTCGCTTGGCGGCATAGCCGGCCGCGCGGTATTCTGATCATGAACATAAGTGCAGATAATACTTTATTCCTTCGCTTGACTTGTCGCGTGACTGGTGTTTGTATGCGGGGCTTTCAGAACTTGGTTTCTGAGGCGTGGTTGCGGTCGGTCTTTGAATTTTTTCAGCGAATTTTCGGTTGCGGCTAAGTACCGGTCGTTGCCGAAGTATCCACATAGTCCCTCAGTTGTACTCTGAAAACTCCACCGGGTTCGAGAACCATCCTCTGGTTCCGAACCCGGTTCGTATTTTTAGGAGTGGATGCGCGGCTTGGTGTGGTTGTTCAGGAGCGGACTGATGTTCCTTTATCCGAAGGAATTCGATGTGATTGTTGTCGGTGCGGGTCACGCAGGCATCGAGGCTGCGTTGGCATCGGCTCGGATAGGGTGCGAGACCCTTTTGTTAACGATAAATTTGGATTGCATCGGCCAGATGTCCTGCAATCCCGCTATCGGTGGCCTCGCAAAAGGCCAGATCGCCCGCGAAATCGATGCCCTCGGCGGCGAGATGGCCAGGAATACCGACATGACCGGGCTCCAATTCCGAATGCTGAATAGCAAGAAAGGCCCGTCCGTCCGCGCACCCAGGGCACAGTGTGACAAGAAGGCGTATCAGTTCCGTCTCAAGAGTGTGTGTGAGCGGCAGCCTCGACTCGAATCCAAACAGGCGCAGGTCGATCAGATTCTGGTCGATCAGGGTGCTGCGGTTGGGGTCGAGACCACACTGAAAGTCCAATTCAAGGGCAAGTGCGTCATTGTGACTACGGGCACATTCCTGCGTGGACTGATGCACATTGGGTTTAACCAGATCGCCGGGGGCCGATCAGGCGAGCCTGCTTCAACTGGATTGTCTGCGTCGCTCAGGCAATTGGGGTTTGAATTGGGTCGACTCAAGACCGGGACTCCACCTCGACTCCTGCGGCGGTCTATTGACTTCTCGAAGACGGAGGCTCAATCTGGCGACGATCCCGTTCCTTACTTCCATTTCTGGAAAGAGGATTTGTTCCACGTGGAACATACGCGCAATGATAGCAATCATCCGGGGATCTACCCCCCCGGCTCGATTCTCGATCATTTGGGTCGACAGCTTAGCTGTCATGTGACCTTCACGACCGAGAAGACAGCTGAGATCATCCGCGCCAATCTCGAGAAGTCGCCACTTTACTCCGGGGTGATAGAAGGGACCGGCACTCGTTACTGTCCGTCGATAGAGGACAAGATCGTCAAGTTCCCCGGGAAAGACCGTCACCAGATCTTTCTCGAACCCGAGGGCATATCGACCGAAGAGATCTACGTGAACGGGTTCTCGACCAGTCTGCCGTACGAGGTGCAAATCGATATGGTTCGGACCATCATCGGCTGCGAGAACGCTGAGATCACGCGTCCCGGCTACGCTATCGAATACGACTTTGCGCCTCCGACGCAGTTGCTGCCATCGCTCGAAACGAAGCTCTGTCGAAACCTGTATTTCGCGGGCCAGATCAACGGGACCTCGGGCTACGAGGAGGCGGGAGCCCAGGGGATTATCGCGGGTATCAACGCGGCAAGAAGGGTCCAGAGAAAACCGCCGATCGTCCTACGCCGAGATCAGGCTTACATAGGCGTTTTGGTGGATGATCTGGTGACCAAGGGCACCGTGGAACCGTATCGCATGTTCACGTCGAGAGCGGAGTATCGATTGCTCCTGCGACAGGACAATGCCGACGAACGGTTATCGGAGATCGGATTCGCTATCGGGCTCTTGCCAGAGCGGCATTACCAGTCGTTCCAGAGGCGTCGGAGGGCCATACAAGCTGAACTGGAGCGATTGCGGAGGACCAAGATCGGTGCCTCGACTCTGGAATCCATGTTGCGACGTCCGGAAGTCAGCTACAAAGACCTTCCATCGGTGAATGCCGAACTCACAGCGGAGGACATCCTGCAAATCGAGTCGACCATTAAGTACGCCGGGTACCTTCATCGACAGCAAATCGAGGTCGATCGCAACAAGGACATGGAAGAGAAGATAATTCCTGTCTGGCTTGACTACGACCGGATTCCGGGGCTAAGGACTGAAGCCCGCATGAAGCTCAAGAAGGTGAGTCCGCTCACCGTCGGACAAGCGTCGCGCATTTCGGGCGTATCGCCGTCCGATATCAGTCTAATGCTTGTCTGGATGAAACGAGGACCGACAACAGAAGCAGCAGAAGTTCCTGTATGATCGGACATCCCAGTCGAAACAGAACAGACAACCGAACTCGATAGACAGTGCTATAAAATCATATTGCGATAATAGAATACGTCCATGTCGGTATGTGCCAGAGTTGTCAGAATCTGCGAATCTCCGTCTGCTCAGTACTCATCGGGCGATACCGCTTGAGGTCTCCTCGAAGAAAAATGTGGAATGGTCAGTGCTACATCTGACTGAGACATATGAAGACTGCCTCCGATCACGTGGCCTCGCATCACTCTGCCCTCGATCGGCGGACGTTCTTCGGCCAAGCTGCAACAATGCTGGCCGGCGGGGCGCTCTTCCCGGGAATCCAGTCTGAGCCCCCCTCGAGCGGCGCCTCCGCCGATGCGATCCGTTTCGGGGCTTGCGTCGTCGACCTCGAACAGGCCCGCCAGGCTGGGCTCGACGGTGTCGAGGTCGGCGTCGGGGCAGGGGCGGATCGTCTCGAGATCGCGGACCCGGCGGTCCGCCAGAGGTACAAGGACCAGATGCGCCAGACGGGTCTGCCGGTCTGTTCGCTCATGATGGGCCTGTTGAATTCGCATCCGCTGGCCTTGGATCCACGCGCCCCGGCCTGGCTCGATCAGGCGATCGACGCGGCCCATGACCTCGGGGCGCGCGTTATTTTGGTGGCCTTTTTCGGCAATGGCGACCTGCTCGATGCCGCCGGGAAGGTCAAGGAAGCCGATGTTGACGTTGCGGTGGATCGTCTGAAGGCCGCGGCGCCGCGGGCGAAGGACGCCGGGGTCATTCTGGCCATTGGTCAATGACAATTATTTCTCGCCGCAGTGACAATTAAAACTCACCACTTCACCGGCTCACCTTTGGTTGTGTTTCTTTGGTTCGTTGACTGTCGCTAATTCTAATTCGCTTTCAAATTGAGACTAACAATCCAAGGCCAGGCTGTTATGCTCCGCACCCGATCAGGCT
>MWFF01000073.1 GCA_002071485.1 Verrucomicrobia bacterium ADurb.Bin006
GTGAAACGTTGAATCCGGTTGAGGATGGTCTTAACGTGCAGTTGAATAGCTGGTCTCCTGGTTTGGGGTTTGTTGTTTCTATACAACCGCAAACTACCCGAATCTTCAGAGATCAGCTATTCACTTTTGCGCCCGTCGATCCTCGAGCGAACATTCCTCCCAGCCTCATCCGAGAAGTTTGTGTGGGCTGGCGGAAGTTGTTGGTCCGGAATGCGCAGGAACCAGTCCGAAATCTGGCGCTCCGGTCCCTCCTGCCATGCACGTGGCCGTCCTGGCAGCACCCGGGGCCCGCCCGTGTGGCCCATGGCTGACCATCCACTCAAGTATCCTCGTAACGAAGGTGTTGTGCATGAGAAGCCGGCTCCAGGGCTTGGGGAAACCCGTGAAGAAACGCTACCCCAGACGCTCAAGGAGGTGGAGGTGGGGCGGGGTCTGGGGCAGCGCCCCAGTTGGCTCGCACGGAAGCCGTTGATCCGACGCCACACACAACCCTGTCGTGATGACCCTCCTCCCACACCCCACGCCGCGGCTGCCCCTTGGTTCAGAGCGGCGAGGCGGCACTCCCCGATGGGGGTAGAGCCGCTGCGGGCCGGAGCGCAGCGCAACCTCGGTCGCGGCCCGCAGCGTGCGATTGGGGCCCCATCGGGGGATGCCGCCGGCCCTACCGAGATCCGCGAACGTTCCCTCTCTCACCCACAAATTCTGCTACAGAGCCGAAATTGCGTGGTCGGCTTCTTCGGGATGTTCGTTGGGATTTCGTAATCCGGCTCGGCGAGCATGGTTTCGATAGCCCGCAGGCCGCAGGAGCCTTTACAGCCCTGGTTGGTCTAACATGCTATCGTCACGACGATGGTTTTGCCCTCGCGGGTCTCGATGCGGCGGACGAAGACACGCCTGCTGAGAAGGCCGATGTTCTTCACGGCGGGCAAGTCGTTCTGCTATCGCAAGAAGCTCAATTGGCGAATCCAGATTTCATCCTGGTGATTGGGCAAGACCTCGGCGGGAAGAAGCGACTGCGCGATTACGCCGACGTTTTCCAAGGCGTAAGCACAACTGACATGCCTCGGTTCGTCCAATTCTCTTGGGAACAGTCGTTGGTTGGCCCCGCCTGGGAGTTCTTCCAGATGGCTCCGACTGCTGACGGCATAGATGGGTTTCGCGGTATTCTGCACTGGGATCAGGGACGTGGCGAGCTTGCTCAGATTGGGACGGCCAGAAAAGGCATCCAGGCTCAAGGTAGGATCGGCGTTGCAGCCGCAGTGACTCGCGATCTGCATGTGACCCAGTTTTACGGGCACAGGTTTGATGGCACGTTGGCGGTGGTTGTGCCCAAGAGAACGGAATTCCTCGCCCCAATCGCAGCCTGCTTCTTTTCCGATAATTTTCGTCAGCTCGTTCGCGAAGTTGATCAGGCTTTGAGTGTGACGGAATCCTCGTTCGGAAAAATCCGATTTGACCTTGCCCACTGGCAGCGTGTCGCGGCGGAGAAGTATCCGAACGGTCTGCCTGAACCCGATTCCAACGACCCGACGCAATGGTTGTTCAACGGGCGACTGGCGGATTCGACCGCACCATTGCAGGTAGGCGTGGCGCGGATGCTCGGCTATCGCTGGCCGCGCCAGACCGGCCAGACTGTTTCCGGTGCCCCACCCGTGCCGGAAGATGGCCTCGAACAATTTGTGGACGAGGACGGCATCGTCTGCATCCCGTCCGTGCGCGGTGAAGCTCCAGCGGCAGAGCGGCTCCGCGCCCTGCTCGCCGCCGCCTACCTGCCTGCCGAAGGCTCGGCGCAGGCAGGCGGCAAGGCATGGAGTCCGGGCAAGCTGGACGAATTGTTGAGTGCCGTGGATTACGCCGGATCGAACCTGGAGGACTGGCTCCGCAACGGCTTTTTTGAGCAGCACTGCAAGCTGTTCCATCACCGTCCGTTCATCTGGCAGATTTGGGATGGACGGAAGGACGGATTCAGCGCCTTGGTCAACTACCACAAGCTCGACCACAAGCTGCTGGAGAAGCTGACCTACACCTACCTGGGCGATTGGATCAAGAAACAGCAGGAAGCCGTGGCTCGCGAGGAATCCGGTGCCGACGACCGCCTGCTCAAGGCCCAACAGCTCCAGGACAAGCTCAAGCTCATCCTCGAAGGCGAGGCCCCCTACGACATTTTCGTCCGCTGGAAGCCGCTGGAGCAGCAGCCCATCGGCTGGCATCCCGACCTGAACGATGGCGTGCGCCTGAACATCCGCCCGTTCATGGAGGCCGACGTGCTCCGCAAGCGCCCGAACATCAAGTGGGGCGTGGACCGTGGAAAAAATCCGCCCGGCTCGCCCTGGGGCGAGAAACGCGACAACGACCGGCACCTGACGCTGGCCGAGAAGCGGGAGGCACGGGGAAAGTGATCCGCAGATGACGCAGAATCTCGCAGATGAGAGTTGGCCGCAAAGAGGCACAAAAGGCGCAAGAAAGAGCGCGGGATTCCTTCCGCTTCAGCCTCAGCCGATGGCGGCACGGAAGCGGACTGAAGCCCGCGCTCCGGTAGGTTTTTGAGTGTTTAGAGCCTTTTTATGGCCAAACTGTAGTATTGCAAGTCGCTGGTGTAGCGACGGATGAATGCCGAAAGAACCGTTGATGAATAGCGATTTAGATTATTGCTGCAAAAATAAAGTGCATTTTGATGCGGAGATGCCACACTGAAGTCCATGTTTGACCGATGGTATGCAGTCGAGTTGAAGACGAGTCTGGAGCGACCGTATGTCCAACTGATTTTCGGGGCGCGCCAGACGGGCAAAACGACCTTGCTCAACGCGTTGTTGCCGCCCGAAACGCTGCGGGTGGACCTGGCCATTCCAGAGGAGCGGTCGCGGCACCTGGCCGATCCCGGACTGTTCGTCAAGCTGTGCCGCGACCTGCCCGCGGCCCCGGAAGGGAGATTTGTGTTCGTGGATGAGGCGCAGGCCGTGCCGACGGTGTTCGACGCGGTGCAGCATCTCTACGACAACGACAAGCGGCGCTGGCGATTCGTGCTGTGCGGCAGTTCGGCGCGGAAGCTGCGGAAGACCGGAGCGAATCTGCTTCCGGGGCGGTGCTTCTACCATCGGCTTTACCCGTTGACGATGGCCGAGCATCCACCCGAACCGAAACGGATCGAGTATGCGGTGTCACCGATGCCGCTGGAATGGAAGGTGGAGACGGCGCCGACGAATCCCTTTCCGACCTGGGGCTTGGAAGAGCGATTGGCCTACGGCGCGTTGCCGGGCGTGGTGGCCGCTGAAGAAGCGGATCGGGCGCGGATGCTCACCGGCTTTACGCTGGTGCATTTGGAGGAGGAAATCCGTCGGGAGGCGCTGGTGAAGGACTGGGGGGCGTTTGTGCGGTTCCTGGAACTGGCCGCAGCGGAGTCCGGGCAAATCCTCAACTACGCCGGAATCGCGCACGAGACGGGTCTTTCCCAGCCGACCGTCAAGTCGCACTACCAGTTGTTGGAGGACATGTTCATCGGCTTACGCGTGCCGGTGTATTCGGGGAGCAAACGCAAGAACCTGCTTTCGACGCCGAAGTTTCTGTTGTTCGACCTGGGCGTGCGGCACGCGGCGGCGGGGCTGCGGGCGTCGCGGGAAATCGTGCAGGTCAATCCGGGCGCGTTCTTCGAGCAATGGGTAGGCATCGAGTTATGGAAGCGACTGCAATACCTCGGCGAAGGCCGTTTGTATTACCTGCGCACCCGCGACGGGATGGAGATTGATTACATCACCGAGCATCGTGGCGCGCTGACGCCGATCGAGGTGAAGTGGAGCGAGCGCCCGACCGTTCAGGATGCGCGGCATTTGCTGACGTTCCTCAAGGAGCACCCCAAGCAGGCGAAGCACGGATACATCATCTGTCGCTGCTCGGCTCCGTTGCGCATCCACGACCTGATCACCGCGTTGCCGTGGTTCTGCCTATGAGAAACCAACAGCCACAAATAGGCACAAAACGCCCAAAGCGAAGTAGTGAAGGGGCTTCTTTGCGCCTTTTGTGCCTCTTTGCAGCCATCCCTCTCCCATGACTGTCCTTGACGCCATCATTCAATCGCTCAGCCGGGCCGGTGAATACAACCGAAACGATCAGGTTGCCCCAGCGGTGATCCTGTGGCCGGACAAGGAGCGCCAATGGGAATCGGTGCTGCCGGTGTTGCGCGAACGGTTGCCGCACCTGCTCACGCTTGGACCGTATGCCGCCAACTGCAAGTCCGGACCCGCGATCTGGCTGCGGTGCATGATTTCCCGCGCATTGCCGGACGCCAACTGGTCGGAGAAGATCATCCCGATCCTTTACCTGCCCGGCGTGAGCCGCCAAGAGCTGCGGGCGGTCGCCGAGTGCCCGCCCGCGTTGATGCCGTTGGCCGGGTTGCAATATCGCGGGGCCTTCTGGTCGCAGGTGAACCACAGGGACTGGACGGTGCTGGCCTTCCTGCAATCGGCGGACGGGGGCCTCGGCCTCGATGTGGCGCGGGACACGGCGACCCTGGACGCGATGAAGACCGCGCTGGCGAAGTTGGTCGAGACGGACATCCAAGACCTGACCGGCCATCGGCTCGAAGCCTCCGATTTTCATGCGCTGCTGTCGCCTGACCCGGTGCGCGAAATCCTGGCCTGGATGAACGACCCCAAGGTGTCCCAGGCCAAGCTGACCACGCAGCAGTGGGAAGCCTTCTGTCACTCGTGCAAGGACAAGTTCGGTTTCCACCCGATGAAGGACGGTCCGCTCCGGGCGGCGGAAATGATGGGCCAGCGCCAGGGGATCTGGAAACAGGTATGGGATCGGTTCCGGGAAGCGCCCCGGCGTTACCCGAACCTGCCGGGCTGGCTGCGGAAGGCCAAGCCGCAGGATGATGACCTGTTCCTGAAAGAGAGCGATCAGGTCTGGCCGCAGTCGAACGAGATTCATGAGGCCGCCCTCCGCAATGTCCTCAAGGGCTGCGCGGACAAGTCGGCCCAGGCGGTGGTCGAACGGATCAAGGAAATGGAGGGGCTGCACGGCAAGCGGCGGACATGGGTCTGGGCCGAGCTTGACCAGGCCCCGCTGGCGGTCGCCTTGAAGCACCTGACCACGCTGGTCGAGACCTGCGGCAAGCCCATAGTAGGTGGTGCGCTGGACGATGTGGTAGCCGCCTATGTCGGCGGCGGCTGGTGTGCCGATGCTGCTGTGCTCGATGCCCTGGCCGTCGCTGAAAAGAAGGACGACATCGAGGCTGTCCAGGCGGTCATCCGGGCGGTCTATTTGCCCTGGCTGGAAGCCGGCGCCCTGACGTTCCAGAAGTTGGTGAAGGCGGGCTGCGCGGCGATCCAATCGAAGTCCCCAGCCGGCATCTCGGACGTGGCCAAGGGCACGGCCATCTTGTTCGCCGACGGGTTACGGTTCGACCTGGCGCAGAAGCTCAAGGCCAGGCTGGCGGAGAAGGGCCTCCAGTTGGAGCTGGGCTGGCGCTGGACGGCGCTGCCGACCGTGACGCCCACGGCCAAGCCCGCCGCCTCGCCCATCTCGGAATTGTTTACAGGGGATGAGGGCTGCGAGGAGTTCAGGCCCCGGATTAAGGACGGCGGCAAAGACCTGACCGGCGACCGGTTTAAGCAACTCCTGGAGGAACACGGCTGCCAGGTGCTCAACGACAAGAAGCTGGGGCAGCCGGACGGCGTGGCCTGGCAGGAGTATGGCAGCATCGACAGCACCGGGCACAAGGAGGGCTGGAAGCTGGCCAAGCGCGTGCCGGGGGAGCTGGACGGCCTGGCGCAGACGATCCTGGGCTTGCTGGAAGGCGGCTGGAAGAAGGTCAGGGTCGTGACTGACCACGGCTGGCTACTGATGCCGGGGGGCCTGCCGAAACTCGACCTCCCCAAATACCTGGCTGAGACCCGTTGGGGCCGTTGTGCGCTCATCAAGGAAGGTGTCCATAGTGAGCTGCCCTCGGTGCCCTGGCATTGGGCCAGCACGGTGCATGTGGCCGTGCCGCCCGGCGTCGGAGCCTTCAAGGCCAGCACGGAATACGCCCACGGCGGCTTGAGCGTGCAGGAGTGCCTGGTGCCGGAGCTGACGGTCAGTTCCGCCGCGCCGGTCATAGCCGACATAGCGATTTCGTCGGCGAAGTGGGTTGGATTGCGGTGCCGCGTCCAGGCCAGCGCCAGCGCCGTGGGGTTGTTGGCCGACATCCGCGAGCGCATGGCTGATCCGGCCACGTCCCTGGTCGCCAAACCCAAAGAAATCGAACCTGACGGTCAGACTTCGCTGCTGGTGACGGACGACCGGAAGTCGGGAGCCAAGGCCACAGTCGTCCTCGTGGACGCCGGCGATACCGTAGTCGCCAAATTCCCGACCGTGATTGGAGAATGATTTATGGAGCTTGATGCCATCGACAAACTCGCCGCCAAAGCCTTCGAGGGCTACATCGTGCGGAAGGATTTGGTCAGGAAGTTCAAGGGCCAATATCCGGTGCCCACCTACGTCGCGGAGTTCCTGCTCGGACGCTACTGCTCCTCGACCGACGAAAAAGAGATCGAGGAGGGCTTGCAGGTTGTGCAGCGGCAGTTGGCCGACCGGACGGTGCGGCCCGGCGAGGAAGAGTATTTCAAGTCCAAGGCCCGCGAGACCGGCTCGATCCGCATCATCGACATCATCACGGCTCGCCTGGACGCCAAGACCGACTCCTACGTGGCGGAGCTGCCCAGCCTGCGCCTGCGCGACGTGCGGATCACGCCCGCCCTGGTTCAGCAGCACGACCGGATGCTCACGGGCGGCTTTTACGCCGAGATCGAATTGACCTACGACGCGACCATTGCCGCGGAGCAGTCCGGTCGGCCTTTCGGGGTGGAGAGCATTCGGGAAATCCAGCTCTCGAAACGGGATGTCCTGGAAGCCATGTATCGCGGACGGGAGTTGTTCAACCTGGAAGAGTGGAAGCGGTTCCTGATCCGCAGCATCGGCCTGGAACCGGACGCCCTGACGCCGCGCAACATCGACGTGGTCTTCCTGCGGATGGTGCCCTACGTGGAGCGCAACTACAACATGGTCGAGCTGGGGCCGCGAGGGACGGGCAAAAGCCATCTGTTCCAGCAGATTTCGCCTTACGCGCATCTGGTTTCAGGCGGCAAGACGACTGTGGCGCGGATGTTCGTCAACATGGCCAACGGCCAGCGCGGCTTGGTGTGTCAGTATGATGTGGTCTGTTTCGACGAAATCTCCGGCGTGTCGTTCGACCAGAAGGACGGCGTGAACATCATGAAGGGCTACATGGAGTCGGGCGAGTTCAGCCGGGGCAAGGAAAGCATCCGCGCCGATGGCGGCATCGTGATGGTCGGCAACTTCGACGTGGACGTGCAGCACCAGCAGAAGATCGGGCACCTGTTCGGGCCGCTGCCGCCAGAGATGCGCGACGACACGGCCTTCCAGGATCGAATCCACTGCTATGCGCCGGGCTGGGACGTGCCCAAGATGTCGGGCCAACTTTTCACCAACCACTTCGGCCTGGTCAGCGACTTCCTGTCGGAGTGCTGGACTCATCTTCGTAAACAAAGCCGACTCACGGCGCTCCAGGGGCGGGTATTCTTCGGTGGTGCGTTAAGCGGGCGCGATACATGGGCGGTCCAAAGAACTGTCAACGGCCTGCTCAAGCTGCTGTTCCCCAACCCCGACAGCCCGGTCACCGACGAGGCGCTGGAATGGGCGGTGCGGCTGGCGCTGGAGTGCCGTCGTCGCGTGAAAGAGCAGCAGAAGCGTATCGGGTCAGCGGAGTTCAGGAATACGCATTTCAGTTATACCTTGGGGCAGGACGGCGTGGAGAAGTTCGTGGTTACGCCGGAACTCCAGAGCGAGGACAGCATCGGCTCCGATCCGCTGCCGCCTGGCCAGATATGGGCGATCAGTCCGGGCGGACTAGACGAGAACGCGGGGCTTTACCGGATCGAAGTCAACGAGGGGCCGGGATCGGGCGTGAAGATACTGAACCGGCCGGCGCCGGCACCGTTCTCGGAGAGCGTGCGCTACGCCGAGCAGAATCTTTACTCGCGGGCCAAGCAGTTGACCGGCGACCGCGATCCCCGCGAACACGAGTTTTCGATCCAGCTCCGGGCCTTCGATGCCGGCAAGAACGGCACCGGCACGGGCCTGGCGGTCTTGGTCGCTCTATGCAGCGCCCTGCTCCAGAAAAGCACCAAGGGGGGGCTGGTGGTTATCGGCGGTCTGAACCTCGGCGGCTCGATAGACCCGGTTCACAACGCCGTCAACGTGGCGGAGCTGGCCATCGAGAAGGGGGCGACCACCCTGCTGATGCCGGTCTCGGCCCGGAAGCAGCTCAACGACCTGCCCGACGACCTCATCACCAAGGTAAACATCCTCTACTACAGCGACGCCCGCGAGGCGCTGTTGAAAGCGATAGTGGAATGAACCGTCAAAAATGGGCTACGCAAGATACAAGGAATATCCTCCAACTGGCTTGCAAGAAACTGAGATGCGCCCTTGCGCGGAGAACGCTCGGCAAAAGTGACTTGCAGGACGCCACATCCGCTCATACTTTCCCGTTATGCCTATCGGGACTACAATGCCCGAAACCGTAAGAGAACGCTGGCGCACGGCGAACCGCTTTGCCGATGTGCTCGAAGCCGAAGTCAAGATGCGCCGGAATCCTCTTGCCGCCCGGGTCGTTTCCTGGTTCAACCTGTGCCGCGTTTGCCAGGACTTGGAGGAGCAAATGTTGCTCGCCCCCCAGCCCGGCGAGGATGACTCGCAACTTCACCGCGCCCTGCTCTCCACCGCCATTGCCAGCGGCGAGGGCTTGCTGCTCGAATGTGACGACGCCGAGACCCTCAAACCGTTGCGGCTGACGCCGCCGGCCCTTGCTGCCAAGGTCGAATCGCTGCGCGTTACGTTTACCCAGTGGCACACGGAGTTGAAGCCAGAACGGCAGGCCGCCATCCTCAAGGAGGCGTTCCGTGGCACGGTGTGAAGAACTGGAGGCCATCCTCCGGGCCCAGTTCGAGTTGGAATACGCCGAGCCGGAGGTCTTGGAGGATTCCTCGTCCTGAACTGGTTGTGAGAGTGAACGACGGACTGGCTCACAGCCCGGGCACGTTGCTCCTGGGGCCGCGTCAATGTGGCAAGACGACGCTGGCCCGAATGTTGGGCGGAGTCTCATCGAAAAATTACTACGACTTGGAGAGTCCCCGCAACCTGGCGCGGCTGGCGCATCCGCAAACGGTGTTGGAAGCGGCGCGGGGGTTGGTGGTGCTGGATGAAATTCATCAACGGCCCGACCTGATGCCGCTCTTGCGGGTGCTGGCGGATCGGCAGCCGCCCCCTTGCCGGTTCTTGCTGCTGGGCAGCGCGTCGGGGTGACGCATCACGCGGCCCGGCGGTATTTGGACACGATGAGCGGCGCGTACATGGTGCGCCAGCTCCCGCCGTGGTTCGAGAACGTGGGCAAGCGCGTGGTCAAGTCGCCCAAGGTGCATGTGCGGGATTCGGGGTTGTTGCACGCGCTGCTGGGCATCCCGGATGAGGCGGCGTTGTCAGGGCATCCCAAACTGGGGGCGTCGTGGGAGGGATTCGTCATCGAGCAAATCCTGGCGTGGGCCGGGGAGCGGAACGCCTATTTTTGGGCGACGCACAGCCGGGCGGAGCTGGATTTGATGGTGCCGGCCAAAGGCCAACGCTGGGGCTTCGAGATCAAGTATCAGGACGCGCCGACGATCACCAAATCCATGCGGATCGCCATGCAGGACTTGAAGCTGGCGAAGCTCTGGGTGGTTTATCCCGGGCCGACCGGTTACCCGATGGATGAGCAGATCGAGTGTGTGTCGCCGGCGGAACTGGGCCGGGTGCGGGAGGCGCTGACGTGAAAAAGCGCATCCTGGAAAGCGGATTCGCACCCGGCCACAACAGCGGGGAGACTTCCTTTTTAGCTTTTTGGGTTAGTGGCGAGGCGCGTTGGGCGCCAGGCCGCGGAGCCAGAGATCGAAGTGGTAAAAGGCGGCGATGCTGAGCGAATGACGGATGCGGCCGGAAGCCACCAGGAGAGGCAAGGCATCGACTTTCTCGATTCGCGTCACCACGTCCTCCGTGTGGTCAAACTCGACCTCATGCCGCCGCACGCAATTCTCGATGAGAACCGTGCCGGCGATGTTGTTCTGAATTGCCGGATTCGGGGCAACGCGCCCGATGACAACCGCGTTCTCGCCCTCGAAACCGGTCTCCTCCCGAAGCTCGCGCACCGCGGTCTCGATCGGCGATTCGTCGTCGGCGTCCATCACGCCGCCAGGGACTTCGAGTTCGACCGTCTGGACCCCGTGTCGATACTGCTCGACCAGGATGATGTCCCGATGGGGGGTCAGGGCAATGATGTTGACCCAGCCGGGGCATTCGAGGACGAAAAAGTTGTGCGTCTGACCGGTGCGAGGCGAGCGTTTGGAATCCTGTCGCACCCGAAAAACGCGGAAGTCGCCGAGCGTCTTAGACTCGAGTGTGGGCCACGGTTCAATCATGGGCCGAGGGTGTCGACAAACCGCCCGGCTGGCAATCCCGGTTGTGGCGGGCGGCGGCTGTTCCCTCGGGGTTCGCCGGCAGCCGGCAACTCGAAGCCGAAGGCGCGAAGAAAGAGCGTCCGGGGCGCATCGATTCGAACCGCCCGCCGGGTGAACGGATCGGCATAAGCGAGGCTCACTGCCCGCAAAGCCAGCGGAAAGTCGTCCGGCATCAAGCCGGACTGACGGGGCCCGTAGAGGGCGTCTCCCAGCACCGGCAAACCATCCGCGGCGAGGTGGACGCGGATTTGATGCGTCCGGCCGGTGACAGGACGCGCCTCGATCAACGACCACGTCCCCCTCTGCGCGTCGGTCTTCCGCTCCACGACGCGGAATCGGGTTTCAGTCGATTTGCCATCGTGGCGGCTGACAATGACCCGTCCGTGTTTCCGCGGATGCGGGGCCAGAGGCAGGTTGCAGGTCCATGCGTCCCGAGGGGGGCGCCCCTGCACGACGGCGAGGTAAGACTTCTGCATGAGGCGGCTCTCAAACAGACCGCCCAGCGCATCGAGAGCGCCGCGGCTCTTCGCCAGCAGCAGCACGCCCGTCGTCTCGGCATCGAGGCGATGCGCATAGCGCAGAAACGTCAGGTTGCGCGAGCGGACCCAATACGCGCCCGAGGCCAGGCACGAGAGCAAGGCCGCCTGGAGGTTGCGTCCGGTGTTCTGCCAACTGACGGGCACCAGCATCCAGCCGGCAGGTTTGTCGATCGCCAGCACGGCGCGGTCTTCGTGGAGAATCCGCAGACGCTCGCCGTTGCCCAACTCGATGGAATCGGTCTTTGGCATCCGGTCAGCCCGCGCCTCCAAGGCGGCGGAACTCCGCTTCATCGATGATTCGCACGCCGAGCTTCTGGGCTTTGGCGAGTTTGGACCCCGGATCGGCTCCGGCGAGCACGAAGTCGGTTTTCTTGCTGACGCTGCCGCTGACGCGGCCGCCGAGGGCCTCGATCTTGGCGGTCGCTTGTTCGCGCGTGAGCGTCGGCAATGTCCCCGTGAGCACGAAGGACTTGCCGGCAAACGGGCCGCGTCCGGAACCGGCCTGGAATGCGGTGGACTCGAAACTCAGACCCGCCTTGCGCAGACGTTCGATCAAACGCCGGTTCTCGGCGTCGCTGCACCATTGGTAAACGCTGGCGGCGATGATCTCGCCCACGTCTTCCGTGGCCGTCAGATGCTCCTGGCCGGCCCGCATGAGGTCATCGAGCGTCGCAAACCGGCGGGCCAGCGATTTGGCCACGCGCGCGCCAACATGCAGGATGCCCAAGCCGAAAATCAGCCTCGAGAGTTCGCGCCGTTTGCTCGCCTCGATCGCAGCCAGGAAGTTCCGGGCGGATTTCTCTCCCATCCGTTCGAGGGCGGCGAGTTCATCCAGGCGCAAGCGATAGAGGTCGGCGACATCCCGGACCAGGCCATTACGGACGAGTTGGGCCACCAGCACTTCCCCGCCGCCCTCGATGTCCATCGCCCCGCGCGAGCACCAATGCTCGATTCGCCCGCGAATCTTGGCCGGACAATCCGGATTGACGCAGCGCCAGACCACCCCGGCCTCGCCAAGGACCGAACCGCGCGACACCTTCGATTTGCACTCGGGGCAAGACCGAGGGAATTCGAACTGTTTCTCATGGCCGTTCCGGCGTTCGAGCACGACTCCGACCACGGCTGGAATGACCTCGCCCGCCTTCTCGATGACCACCCAGTCGCCAAGACGGATGTCTTTGCGTCGGAGCTCCTCTTCGTTGTGCAGCGTGGCGCGGCTGATGGTGCTGCCCGAGAGAAACACCGGCTCGAGCTCGGCCACCGGCGTCAGGGCGCCGGTGCGTCCGACCTGGATTGTGATTGCGTTCAGGCGCGTCTGAGCCTGTTCAGCGGCGTACTTGTAGGCGATTGCCCAGCGCGGCGCCTTCGATGTGCTGCCGCACCGCGCCCGCAACGCGACCGAGTTGAGCTTGATGACGGCGCCGTCCGTTTGGTACGCAAAGTCGCGCCTCTGCCCTTCCAGGCTCGCAATGGCCTCGAACAGTTCATCGAGTGAACGGCACAGCCAGCGTGGCTGGGGCGTCCTCAGCCCCAGCGCCCTGAGCCAATCGAGCAACTCGATCTGTGTGGCCGGCGCCCGGACGCCTTCCACGTGCCCGAGGCCGTACAGGACGATGTCGAGCGGCCGCGCCGCCACAATACGCGGATCGAGCTGCTTGAGAGAGCCCGCCGTCGCGTTGCGGGGATTGGCGAACGGCTCTTCCCCGAGCGCCTCCCGCTCTTCGTTCAACCGCGCAAATCCAGCTTTGCCGAGAAACACTTCCCCCCGCACTTCGAGCACTCGCGGGATCGGCCCCGCCTGCCCGGCACCTCCAGCAGCGCCCGCTCCAAACAGATCGCCTTGCGTCGGGCGCCGGCACTCCTCCCCGGTCTTCGCGGTCCCGCCTGGTGCCGACCGTGAGGCGAGCTCGGACCGCGGATGCGCAAGCACCAACGGCACGCTGCGGATCGTCCTGAGGTTCGCGGTGATGTCGTCTCCAGTCGTGCCATCGCCACGCGTGGCGGCGACGGCCAGTCGCCCGTTCTCGTAGCGCAGGCTCACGGCCACACCATCGATCTTGGGCTCGACGCACCATTCGAGCGGTTCGCCCGGCAGCAGCCTCTGAATCCGTCCGACGAACTCCTTCACCTCCGCCTGCGAATAGGTGTTGTCCAGGCTCTGCATCGGCTGCGCATGCCGGACCGGACGAAACTCGGCCAGCGGCGCGCCGCCGACGCGCTGCGAGGGCGAATCTGGGGTGACGAGTTCCGGCCATTGGCGTTCGAGTTCGAGCAGTTCGTGGTAGAGCCGATCGTACTCGCGGTCGCTGATCGTGGGCCTGGCCAGGACATAGTACGCGTGGTCGTGGACGCGGATTTGGGCGGCCAGATCGGCGTGGCGCGCTTTGGCTGAGGCGGCAGTCATAAAACAGAGGATGGCATTTGGCGCGCGCGCTCGAACAGCCGGTTCCAGGCGCGGGCCCAGGGGTAAACGCAGACGGATCGCAGCATGAGCCGTTTCACCTCGCCGCGGCTCACCTTGATGCGACGCCGATCATCCAACACGTTTTCAACGCGCAGGCGGGCGATGGTCCGAAGGCCAATCAGAATCGGCCATGCGCAGGCCAATCGGACGCGCATCTGCCGCGAAGGCAGCGTGTTCGTGTAAGCCCACCCGTCCGCCAAGCAGGCGCCGGCCAGATCGAGGTAATCCTCGTAGAGCTTGCGAAACCTGGGCATGTTCCGCGCATCCAGCAGCGACGAAGCCCTCATACCGTGCGCCGCGAGGCGATTCGAGGGGAGATAACACCGCCCATGACGCAGATCACGCGGAATGTCGCGAAGGATGTTCACGAGCTGAAGGCCCTTGCCGAACCGAACGCCGTTCGCCAGGAGGAATCCCTCGTCGACCCGCACCGCCGGAAAGAGCCGGGCGCGGCAGAGATGCGTCCAGAATTCGCCGACACATCCGGCCACACGATAGGTGTAGTCATCGAGATCCTCCTCGGTATCGAGCGCTGCCGGACACTGGGCGCTGGCGCCGCGAAATCGACGCAGATCGAGTTCCTGGCCGCTGATGATCGTGCGCAGCACGTTCCGAATTAGCCGCCCGTCGCCCGGTTCAACTGCATCCAGCACGCCCAGGGCCTCGTCGGCGCGCAAGAGGAGATCGCGTTCGGCTGATGCCCCCTGCCCCGCGCCCGCGTCGGCGAAAAACGATTCGAGGCGGACGGACCCCGATCTCGGGATGGCAATGCGGGTCCGCAGTCGATCGAGCGCCGCCATCCGGCCTTCGAGACTGACAATCTCCGTGTCGGCGATGGTATCGGTGATTCGGGCCAGCAGGTACGCAAGACCGATCTGGGGCCGGACGCCGGACGGCAGAACGCGCAGCGTCCGGTAGAACGAGCGCGATACGTCCCGCAACAGGCGGGTCAGCAAATCCGGCGTGGCCATGACGGTTGAAAATCACAGCAGAACCGCGCCCGCGGCGGAAGCCCGGAGTTGCGCCCGGAGGTGGGCATGGAACAACGACAGCAATAAAGTGACAGGTTCTCCATCTCTTTCCAACCTCAACAACAGCAACCCTTCAGGAATTTGAACGAAATAACCGTGGCGGCCAATCGGCACACGTCGCTCCAGGCTTGCCAGGTGTCACCGTTGCACGGTAGCCTTGCGCGATGCCTGAGATTGGACCTCGTTGCAGGTTGACACCGTTCTCGACGACGGCAGTTTCCGGTTTGCCGACTCGAATGCCTCAGGCGCTTCTTGGCGGTCCTATTGCGCCGTATGCGCGCCCGCCCCTCATGGTCTGTGACGATTCACCCGCACCGCAAGCACCGAACGATCCTGGCCGCGATCGTCCTGCTGCCGCTAATACTCTACGCAATGTTGCGCTGGTTCGAGCACAAACAAGTCTACCACCCTTCCAGGGAATGGGCCGAGACGGGGCGCGCCCTGGGGCGTCCCTGGGAAGACGTGCGCCTGCAGACTGCTGACGGCATCGAGTTAAGCGCCTGGTTCTTCGCGGCGCATTCGAACTCGCTGCGATCGCAGTTGACCCTGGCAGTCTGCCACGGCAACGGGGGCAACATCAGCCACCGACTCGACCTCTACCAGGCCCTGCTGGACACCGGTGTCGCCGTGTTCGCCTTTGACTACCGCGGATACGGCAAGAGCGCCGGTCGCCCTGGGGAGGAAGGGACTTACCTCGATGCCCAGGCCGCCTACGCATGGCTGCGGCGACGCGGCTTCGCAGGCTCGAACATCATCGCTTTTGGCGAATCGCTCGGAGGTGCCGTCGCCACCGAACTGGCCCGGCGCGAACCGTTGGGCGGACTCATCCTGCAAAGCACCTTCACAAGCATCCCCGATATCGGCGCCGAACTGTTCCCTTGGTTGCCTGTCCGTTGGATCGCATCGATCCGCTACGACACGCACCGCAAGCTGCCCGAGTTGGACATTCCCCTGCTGATCATGCACAGCCGCGCGGACCGCCTGATTCCGTTTCATCATGCAGAGGCAAACTTTGCCGCCGCACGCGGCCCCAAGCGCCTCTGGGAAATCGCCGGCGATCACAACGATCCCCTCGACGCCGACCGCGCCGGGTTCGTGGACGGTCTCGAGACGTTCCTGGCGGAGACCTTCCCCGTGCAGGCCACCCGCCCAGGGCGGGAGGACGGGACCGGACCGGCCCCGAGCGTGACCACCCCCTGACAGCGATGTTGATCGGGCCGGGTGCCCTCACCCGGGGGCGAGGTCCTGCACGCACAGCGAGAGCCCGGATTTTAGACGCCGCAAAGCTTTATGAAGAATCCGGGCTAACGCCGCTTGCCTCGTCCTTTCGATGGTGTACAACATTCGCGATGCTGACGACCACGAGTACCGAAGTGAAGGTGGATGCGCTTCTGGCGGCGAAACTCGGCCTCACAGAAGAGGAATACGCCTCGATCTGCAGACTCCTCGGACGGAATCCGAATTTCACGGAACTCGGGCTCTTTTCCGCGATGTGGTCGGAACACTGCAGTTACAAGAACTCGCGCAAGCTCTTCCGGCTCTTCCCGACCAAGGGCAAGCAGGTGCTCGTCGGCGCCGGGGAAGAAAACACCGGCGTGGTCGATATCGGAGACGGCTTCGGCGTCGCCTTCAAGATCGAGTCGCACAACCACCCGTCCGCGGTCGAGCCCTTCGAGGCATCGGCCACCGGGATCGGGGGATGTCTGCGGGACATCTTCACGATGGGCGCGAGGCCCGTCGCCGTCCTGGGCTCCCTGCGCTTCGGCAGTCTGGCCAATGACAAGGTGAAGCATCTGTTCAAGGAAGTCATCCGCGGACTTGCCCATTATGCGAACCAGGCCGAGGTCAACGCCGTCGGCGGCGAGACCTGCTTCGACGAAAGCTACGAGGGCAATCCGCTCGTCAACGCGTTCGTCGTCGGGATTGTCGAGCAGAAACAGATCGTGCGCGGGACCACCGCCGGCCAGGGCAAAGCGGTTTACTACATCGGCGGAGACACAGGACGCGACGGCGTCGGGGGCGCGAGCTTTGCTTCCCAGGAAATCACCGAGGCATCCGCCTCCTCGTCGAGCGCGGTCGCCATCGGCAATCCGGCTCTGGGCCGGCGCCTGCGGGAAGCCTGCCTCGAACTGATCGGGAAGGGGCTGGTGGCCGGCATGCAGGACATGGGAGCCGCGGGACTCATCTGCTCGACGTGTGAGACGGCCTCGCGCGGCGGCACCGGAATCGAGTTCGACGTTGCGTTGATCCCCCAACGCGAACCGAACATGACGCCCTACGAAATTCTTCTTTCCGAATCGCAGGAGCGCATGATTGCAATTGTCGAGGAAGGCAAGGAAGACGACGCGATCGCGATCCTCAGGAAATGGAGTGTCCCCGTTGTGCGGATCGGGTGCGTCACCCAGGACGGCATGGTCCGAGTCAAACACAACGGCAGAGTGGTTGCTGAGGTGCCGGCCAAGGCCCTCACCGAAAACGCGCCGCTCTACGATCGCCCGACCCAGGAACCATCCTATTTGGGCGAGGCGCAACACCTGGCGCTCGACGGGCTCCCGGTGCCCGCCGATTGCAGCGCCGTGCTGAGTGCGCTCCTTGACTCGCCGACCATCGCCAGCAAGGAAGCCGCCTATCGCAGCTTCACCTTCCGAGAAAAGGACACCGTCCTGCTGGGCGCCGGGTCGGACGCCGCGGTGGTCCGGGTCCAAGGCACGCGCAAGGCCCTGGCAATGAGCGTGGACTGCAATGGCCGCTATTGCTACCTCAACCCCTATCAGGGCGCCATGCTCGCCGTGGCTGAAGCGGCACGCAATATCGTCTGCGCCGGCGCCCGACCGCTTGCCATCACCGACGGCCTGAACTTCGGCAACCCGATGAAGCCGGAAAGCTACTGGCAATTCCAGAAATGCATTGAAGGGCTGGCCGCGGCTTGTCGCGCTCTCGACACGCCCGTGGTCAGCGGCAATGTGAGCTTCTATAACGAGAATCCCAAAGGCGCCGTCGACCCCACGCCGATCGTTGGAATGGTCGGTTTGATCGAAGACGCCGAAACCTTCGTCACACAGGAATTCAAGGCGGACGGCAACCTCGTCGCGCTGTTGGGCACACCCACCGGCAGGCTGGATGGCAGCGAGTATCTCCACCTCTTCCACGGCCTCAAGAAGGGCAATCCCCAAATCGACATCAACTTCGAGAAGTCGGTTCACAACGCCTGCCTCGATGCCATCCAGGCCGGACTGGTCCGGAGCGCCCACGACACGTCAGAAGGCGGTCTCGCCGTCTGCCTGGCTGAATCGTGCATCAGCAATCCGCAACAGATGCGCGGCGCGCAGATCGACCTGCAAGCCCTGCCGACAGAGGGCAGGCGACTCGATGAAATCCTGTTTGGCGAGAGTCCGTCGCGGATTGTCGTCACCGTCGATCCCCAGAATCTCCCCCGACTCGAGGCAATCGCCGCCAAACACTCCGTGCCCTGTTTCAAGCTCGGTTCAGTCGGCGGAGACCGCCTTGTGATCCGGCACAACGGCGTGAAGGCGATCGATCTCGCTGTCCAGGCCATGAGCAACACCTGGCGCGGCTCGATCCCCGCGAAAGCCGGCATGGCGCCTCCGCCAACGGCTCTCGCGTAGCGAATTAGCGCCTGCGCGTCCGTTTCCCCTTGTCAACCCGCGAGGGTCTTTTTAGCGTCGGCACATGGATTCGCAGTTGTCCCAGTACCTGCCGGTCTTGATGCTGGCCGCCGTGGCTGTCGCAGCCACTGCAGGCATGATGATCTTGTCGATGATGCTGGGCAAACTGGGGAGGCGGTCCAAGGCCAAAGACACCGCCTACGAATGCGGCATGATCCCCGTCGGGAATCCGACTCCGCGGCTCTCGATGCGGTTCTACCTCGTGGCGATGCTGTTCATCCTATTCGATATCGAGGTGATTTTTCTCTATCCATGGGCGGTCGTTTACCGCCGATTCCTCGAGCATCCGGCCATGGCAAATCCGATTCTCTTCTCGATGGTCTCGTTTCTCGGCGTGCTCCTGGTGGGCTATCTCTACGCCTTGAAGAAACGGGCGTTCGAGTGGCGCAACTAGCCGACATTCCGCTTTCGTTCATGAGGAAGATATCGTCGACGGCAGCCCGGTCGGGCCGGTTCGCACGCGGGCCGGCGGCCGAGGTGACCGCGTTTTCGGAATCCGTTTCCTTCGATTGGCGACTTTGGCGGCATGACATTGCCGGGTCGATGGCGCATGCGGCGATGTTGCGTCGCGCAGGGCTGCTGACCCGGGCTGAACTGAAGTCCATTCTGGGCGGCTTGACGGCGATCGGACGCGAGATCGCCGCGGGCACATTCCGCTGGCGCCCGGAACTCGAGGATGTGCATATGAACATCGAGGCGGAGCTGACACGCCGGGTGGCGGCGGGGGCAAAGCTGCACACCGGACGGTCGCGAAACGACCAGATCGCGCTGGACCTGCGGCTCTGGCTGCGTGACGAGACGATCGCCATGGGACAGGATCTACGCATGTTGCAGAGGGCGCTTGTTGCCCTGGCCCAGGCGAATGTTGCAGTTGTCATGCCCGGCTACACGCATCTGCAGCGCGCGCAGCCGGTCTTCTTCGCGCATCACGCGCTGGCTTACGTCGAGATGTTCGATCGGGATCATGACCGGTTGGGAGACAGTTACGACCGGCTGGGGGTGTGTCCGCTGGGAAGCGGGGCCTTGGCGGGCAGCACCCTGCCCCTCGACCGGGCATTCGTGGCCCGGCAGCTCGGATTCGTCGATCGCCGCGGGCGTCCGCGGCTGACGCAGAACTCGATGGATGCGGTGAGCGATCGCGATTTTGCGATCGAGTTTTGCGCGATTTGCGCGCTGATTGCCGTTCACTTGAGCCGGTTGGCGGAGGACATGATCCTGTGGGCGAGCGCCGAGTTTGGGTTTATCCGCATCGGCGACGCCTACACCACCGGATCGTCGCTTATGCCACAGAAGAAAAACCCGGATGTGGCCGAGCTGACGCGCGGCAAGAGCGGGCGGGTGATTGGAAATCTGATGTCCCTTCTGACGCTCCTGAAAGGACTGCCTTTGACGTACAATCGGGATTTGCAGGAGGATAAGGAGCGGTTGTTCGACACGGCGGACACGGTCCGGAGCTGTCTGCGACTGATGGCTGGCATGCTGTCGGACACGAAGGTCTGCGCCGAGGCGTGCCGCGCCGCGGCGGAGGATTCGCAGCTTCAGGCGACCGATTTGGCCGATGACCTGGTGCGTCAAGGCGTGCCGTTCCGCGAGGCGCATCACCTGGTGGGAGCGGCCGTGGCTCTCGCGGAGAAGGCGGGCAGGCGGCTTCACGAACTGACGCTCGGGGAATGGCGCCGGATTTCGACGAAATTCGGATCGAAGGCCCCTGTGATGTTCGATCTGGACCGTGCGATGCGACGGCGCGCGCTGCCCGGGGCGCCCAGCCCGCGCGAAGTCCGGCGGCAATTGGCGCGGTGGCGTCGGGTGTTGGGCAATCCGCATCTTCCATGAGCGGTCCGATCTGGTTCGTGGCGCACACGCGTCCGCGGTGCGAGAAGAAGCTGGTGCAGTATTGCGAGCGCGAGGGTTTCTCCACCACGCTGCCCTGCTACCGGAGCGTGAAAAAGTACCGGGGCAAGAAGGTGGTCTTTTACAAGCCGCTGTTTCCCGGATACGTCTTCTTGCAGCTCCAGCGCACGGAGCGGCAGGCGGTTTACCAGAGCGATTACGTCGCCAACCTGCTCGATGTGCCGGACCAGGAAGAGTTCGCGGCGCAATTGGCGGATATTCTCCAGGCCCTCGAGACCAACGTTGAGGTCCGACTAGCTCCGACGATCGGTCCCGGCATGAAGGTGCGGATCAAATCCGGTCCGCTGCAAGGGATGGCCGCCTGGGTCGAGAGCCGGTCGGGAATGACGGAGGCGCTGCTGCGGCTGGACTTCATCGGCCAGGCTGCCGCCATCAAGGTCGATGCGACCCAACTCGAACTCATCTGACCCACACCGGTCTGTCGCTGGGAGTCCGCGGATGCGCGATGGTCTGGTTAAGACCTTGTGGACATGCGGGGCCCGGATCACTTCTGTGCTTGCATTGGTTTGCGGTCTTTGGTGAATTCGTCAACGTGCAACCCGCGGAGAATTGCGAGGCTTCCGCTTTGTCTGGCGGCCACGGCCTCGGGAAACACTTCTCGCCTGCTCGCGTTCGGCGCGGGCGCGCAATTGCATCAGCCGCTGCGAGGCGGCCCGCGGCGGCACCAAGCATCCCATACCGATTACGGTACTGATCGGTTCCAATCAAACCTCAACCCATACCCCACATGAATCGCTCCTTGTTCTCCTGCACGCTGGCCAGTCTGTCGCTCGCCGCCGGCGCGATGACTGCGCACGGCCAATCGGCTGCCACGTCCGTGGCCTTGCCGTCCGCGTCTCCGCCCCAAGGGACACCGCCGCCGCTCAGTTCCACCGAGCAGTGGATTCAGGACGTCAAGAGTCCGCTGTCCTGGTTCACGTGGGGCGGCGACATGCGGATTCGCGACGAGTATTACAACAACAACGTCAGCCTCAGCGAAAAGAACCCGCTGCACGAACAGAATGTCATCCGATACCGCGGACGCGTCTGGAGCACGATCACGCCCGTGACCGATGTCGCCTTCAACGTGCGCATGACGGCGGAGGCGCGAGAGTGGACCCGCCCGGCGTTCACCGGCACATATCGCGGCGAACAGGGGATGGAGTGGCGCTATGGGATTGTGGACAACCTCAACGTCAAGTGGAGCAACGCCCTGAGCCAGCCGCTGACGATTACTGCCGGACGGCAGGACATCATGATCGGAGATTTCTGGAACTGGTGGCTGGTGGCCGACGGCACGCCCGGCGACGGCTCATGGACCTACTTCCTCGACTCGGTCCGCGCCACCTACGAAGCCAAGGAGATCAAGACGAAGTTCGACCTGATCGGCATCTACCAGTCCGCCCGCCCCGATGATTGGTTTCCGACACTCAACGCCAACCCGAGCCCCGAGCATTCGAGGACGCCCTATTACCTGACCGAGCAGAACGAGTCCGGTCTTATTGCCTATGCCTCGAACAAGTCGATCAAGAACACGACGCTTGACGGTTTCTTCATTTACAAGCATGACGACAGGGAACTGGCGTTTGGCGACAATGCGGACATCTACACCGTCGGCGGGCGTTTGACGGGATTCCCGGGCGAGCATTGGCAGTACTCGATCGATGGCGCCTATCAGTTCGGCAAGAAGCAGGACCCCACGTTCGCCGCCGACCCGGACC
The DNA here is from genome assembly GCA_002071485.1 of Verrucomicrobia bacterium ADurb.Bin006. Classification (GTDB taxonomy): domain Bacteria; phylum Verrucomicrobiota; class Verrucomicrobiia; order Limisphaerales; family J093; genus MWFF01. Next base: position 21,879 of record MWFF01000073.1, read on the forward strand.
GCAACCGCGATATCGACGCCTTTGGCGTCAACGCACGGCTGAGCTACCTCTTTCGCGATTCCCTCAACAACCAACTCCACGTCGTAGGCGAGTACCTCTCAGGCGACAACGACTCGACCGACGGGAAGGATGAGATGTTTGACATCCTGTGGGGCCGGTGGCCGCGCTACAGTGAGTTGTACATCTATTCCTTCGCCGCCGAGACCGGCGGACGGATCGCCCAGCACAACAACCTGATGCGCTTGGGAGGCGGCTGGACCTTCAATCCCACCAAGAACACGCTGGCAGGCGCCTACTACAACGCCCTGTTCGCCCCGCAAGAGGACCCCACCCGCGCGGGCGACGCCGCTCCGCTCTTCAGCTACGACGATCACTTTCGCGGGCATTACCTCCAGTGCACACTCCAGCACACCTTCAACAAGCACATCAAAGGCCATCTCTGGGCGGAATTCGTCTGGCAGGGGGATTACTACGCCCGAAACGACCTCATGACATTCCTCAGGGCCGAGGTTTCTTTCACCTTCTAACCCGCCGCCATGTTCTGGGATCAGCGGGTTGAGACCATGGAGCGGGCGGCGCTGGCTGCACTCCAGCTCCGCCAATTGCAGGACACCGTCCGCCGGTGCTCGGAGCACGTCGCGTTCTACCGCCAGAAATGCGCCGAGGCCGGCGTTCGACCCGAGCAGATCCGAACGCTCGAAGACGTCCACCGCCTGCCCTTCACCACCAGCGCCGATTTGCGCGCCCAATACCCGGACGGGCTGGTGGCGGTCGATCGTCAGTATCTGGCCAGGCTCCACACTTCAAGCGGCACCACCGGGAAACCCAAAGCGATCTTTTTCTCGCGCGGCGATGTCGACCGCGCCGCCGAGTTGATCGCTCGATGCCTCCTGATGACGGGCGTCAGGCGCGGCGATGTACTCCAGAACATGATGACCTACGGCCTCTTCACCGGAGCGCTGGTGATGCACTACGGCGCCGAGAAGGTCGGCCTGTTGGTCATCCCCGCAGGCCCCGGCAACTCGGAGCGCCAGCTCCTCCTCATGCGGGATTTCAGCACAACGGTCTTTCATGCCACCCCGAGCTACGCCCTCTATTTCGCCGATTTCCTCGAACGGAAAGGCGTCGACCCGCGCCGCGATCTTGCCTTGCGCAAGGCCTACGTCGGAGCCGAACCCCACACCGAGGAGACGCGCGCCAAAATCGAACAGGCGTTGGGCATCGACGCCTACAACTCCTACGGGCTCTCCGAAATGAACGGCCCGGGCGTCGCCTTCGAATGCGAACAGAAACGCGGCATGCACCTCTGGGAGGATCATTTCCTGATGGAGATCATCGACCCGGTCTCCGGAACCCCTCAGCCGGAGGGGGAACGGGGCGAACTGGTGCTGACCAGCTTGACCCGCGAGGCCATGCCGCTGCTGCGCTACCGCACTCGCGACATCACCTCGATTATCCCGGAGCCCTGCGCGTGCGGACGCACCCATCGGCGCATCGAGCGCATCACCGGACGATCGGACGACATGCTGATCGTGCGCGGAGTGAATTTCTACCCGCAGCAGATCGAACAGGTGCTCATGAAAGTGCCCGGCGTCGGCCGCAATTACCTGGTCACGCTTCGAGGCCTGGACGAGATGACGGTGCAAGTGGAGTTCACCGAAGCCGGCTTTGACGGACAGGTCGATCACCTGGTGCGTCTTCAAAACCAAATCACCGAGAAGCTGCGCGCCGAGATTCTGGTCAAGCCCAAGGTGGAACTGGTGCCGCCGGGCAGCCTCCCCGTGAGCGAGGGCAAGGCCAGGCGCGTTATTGACCAGCGCGTGCTCTGAGGCGGGCGCAAGACCGATGCAAATGTCCGGGAGGCGGATCGGCCCGCCCCTGACTCTCTGACCGAAAGGACAGAACGCATCGCATTCACGGACTGGTGTCGGAGGGACGTGTCGACCGAGTCCTCGGATCGAGGCAATCACCGTCACCGATCGGGGCCTCCCGGAACTCGGCCCTCCGAAAAGGCGTGCGCATCGTTCGATCGCTGGTGCTCGGTCCACGTGATGAGCCCGGCCCCCAGCATGATGAGGCACACGCCGCACCAGCGCAGAACGCTGACCTGCTCCTTCAGGATCAGGTGAGCAGCCAGCGTGGTCAGCACGAACCCCAGCGATGTCAGCGGCCACACGAAGCTGACATCGCTGCGGGACATGAGGACAAGCAGGGAAGCGAAGAAAAGGGCTTCGAAAAACACCCCCAGGAGAATGCGCGCATTCGCGGCGCCGCGCCTGACGATCCGGACGACTTCAGGCGCTGTGACGCGGTTCAGCGGACCGATCTGTTTGAGTCCCTGGCTGAGGAGCACGACGCCGATGGCCTCAAAGACGAGGCCGATCAGAAGAATGATCAGCAGTTTCACCATGGTCGAGGTCCTGGTAGCGGATGAGTTGGATTCCACAGCGCCGCACGGCCTCCCGGGCCTGCGCACTCACTAGCGCGTCCAGCTCATGCCTAAAGTCGGTCAGCGACGGATGACAGTAAAGCTCCGAATCGCCCTTCGGAAGCCGCCGGAGCAGCCGGCAGACATAATCGGTGTCCACGCGCCCGTTCTGCAGCAGGCCGAACACGGCGCGGGTGTGCCGCATGCGGGCCCGGCGCAGACGCGGGCGGGCCCATGCGCAGAGGAGAGAGAAGATGACGGCGTGGCTCAAACGGTAGACCCAGTGCCCGCGCGCCAGATGCGCGTTAGTCCAAAACAAATCCCGCGTCAGGCGGATCGAGGGAATCGTCCTCGCCCCAGACGGCGCGCACAGCAGACGCAGAACCGTCGGGTGCAGATGCATGTTGAGATGCCCGTTGACATGGTCGAGGACAAGGCCGGTTTCGTCGAATCGGTGGAATTGGGCGGCGATTTCCTGCCGCAAAGCCTCGCGGAGGCTGCGTTTGAAGAAGTACCGCAATCCGGCGCGAATCGCGTCGTGTGCGAACGCCTGCTCCGGGTTGACCAGGCCAGGGGCCTGCTGCGGTGTGAGCGCGGCTCTGCCGCGGACAATGGTCAAATGCAGGCCCACCCCCAGACGCGGGTGCGCCCGGGCGAGCCGCGCGGCCTCGGCGCATGCCGGTTCGTTGACCATGAGGCTGGCGGAGGTCAGAATGCCCTCGCAGTGCGCCTGGATCACCGCTTGGTTGACGGCGTCGGAACGCCCGAAATCATCCGCATTCACGATAAGGCGTCGCGGGATCGAGCGCGCCTCGGACCGTCTCCGGGTTGCGGTCGTGTGCGACATCACCGGCACTCGACTGCCGGCGCGTCAGAGTTTCGAGCTGTCGGAACAACGCCGTAGTTGGGAGTTGCGCTGCCGAACTTGACGCGAAGCCACGTCCGGATTGTCAGGAGCAGTTTCTTCGCGCGGCAGAGTCGCAGAGGCGTGGGTCCGAGCACCTGGAATTCGAGCCGTTCCAGTTTCTCGAGCATACTCCAATAGACGGCGGCCATCGACTCGGCGGCGATCATGGCAGAGCGGTCCTCGGGAGGCAGTGCCTGGCGGGCCTGGCTGTAATGGGCGCGGGCCCGGGCGGCGACGGCCTCGGCCAGGTCGCGGAAGCGCGGAGAGTACTGGTGCCTGAGAATCTCCTCGGGCGTCACCCGGCAGCGGGCAAGTTCATCGAGCGGCAGATAGATTCGTCCACGATCGGCATCCGCGCCCACATCGCGCAGGATGTTTGTGAGCTGGAGGGCCTTACCCAGCGCAATCGCGTAATCGCGACAGGCAGGATTGCGATAGCCGAAAATCTCGATACTGAGCAGGCCGACGACGCATGCCACGCGGTAGCAGTAGAGCTCGGTTGCGGCGTAGTCGGGATAACGCTGCACATCGAGGTCCATCTCGACGCCTTCGAGCAACTCCTCGAACAGGAGGCGCGGCAGGCGGTGGCGCTCGACCACGGGCGCGAGTTCACACATGACGGCAAGGCGCGGCTGACGCCGGGCGTAGATGGCATGCAGATCGCTTCGCCACTGCTCCAATCGGGATCGGCGCACGTCGATCGGAACGCTCACTTCGTCCGCAATGTCATCCACCTCGCGGCAAAAGGCATAAAGAGCCGCCATGGCTCGGCGCTTCTCGGGCGGCAGCAGAATGAACGCAAGGGCCAGGTTCGAGGCGCTCTGCCGCGTGATGGTCTGGCTGACGGGTGCGTTCATGCCTGGGTGGGACCGGGCAATCAGCCGCCAGCGCCGGCTTGGTCACGAGCTTTTGGCATGGGCGCGGCTCACGTGACCGAGGGCGGTTGGAGCGTGGAACGGGGCGGAGGCAGGCCCCCGGTTTCGGCCAGAGTGGGGTTGCGCATTCTGTGCTCGCGCCGTCTCCGTTTGCGTCTGTGCCGGCGATGGTGTCTGGCGCGGTTGGAGTCGGATTCTCCACTCTCCTCGATCTGGGTGCCGCGGTGGTGCCTCGAGTGGGAGTGGGGCCGCTTTCGGAGGAACAAAGCCCAGATCAAAAGCACGATCAGCAGCAGAATTCCCACGCCGAGGACCACGAGCATATCCTGCGTCAAGCCCGGCACGCGGCTCCAGGCGGGACTGTCACTGCTGCCAGTCGGGGGACCTGAGTAAGTGACTTGGGCGAGCCCGGCATCGGAGACGACTCCGAGAGTTGCGAGACCGGCCAGCCAGAGGACGGCGGACCCAATCGTGGTCAATGGACCCCACGGGTGCATCGGCGCGATTTCGGGGCGGGCAATCGGGCCGGATCGTCGGGGCGGTCGGATGGCGGGGCGGCGGCAATTCGACAGGCTGGGGTTTGGGGGGCGCGGGTGGAGCAGGCAAGCTGTCATGGCGCGTTTATGCGACTGAGCGTTTCCGAGTTGCGGATCCCGCGGCGTTTCGGGCTGTGGGGTCGTCAGCGTCGATGTCCAAACGCTGCATGCGGGTGCGGAGGGCGGTGCGACTGATGCGCAACGCCTCGGCCGTGCGGTTCAGATCGAAGCCCTCGCGCTCGAGGAGATTGACGATGAGATCGCGTTCATACCCGGCGAGGTGGTCGTCCAGAGAGGCTTCGCCCACGGGTGGAGAGCCGCTCTTCCGAAGCCGGTTCTCGACCTGAGAATCCGGCAGGCTCTCGGCTTGCAGTTTGTCGCGAGTCTCGAGAATCACCGCGCGCTCGATGGCGTTGCGCAGCTCGCGGACGTTGCCTGGCCAGTGATGGGCCAGCAGCTTCTGTTGCGCCGGCGCGCTGATGCCGCGGATGCTCTTGCTCATGGACGCCCCGAAATGACGGAGGAAATGCTCGGCCAGCAAAAGCACGTCCTGACCCCGCTCGCGCAGGGGCGGGGGCATGAACTGAACCACGTTGAGCCGGTGAAAGAGGTCCTCGCGGAAATGATTCTCGCGGATTGCGCGGATGATGTCGCGGTTGGTGGCCGCAATCAGCCGCACATCCACGCGCAGTTCCTGATTGCTCCCGACGCGCGTGAACGTGCCGTCCTCCAGAAAACGGAGCAGCTTCGCCTGGAGCGGGCGGCTCATGTCGCCGATCTCGTCCAGGAAGATCGTGCCGCAGTCCGCCTCCTCGACCCGTCCCGACTTCTGGCGCAGCGCGCCGGTGAACGATCCCTTCTCGTGGCCGAACAACTCGCTTTCGAGCAGGGCCTCGGGGATGGCGGCGCAGTTGATGCGGATGTAGTTCCTCTCGCGCCGGTGGCTGAGGCTGTGCAGCGCCCCCGCCACCAACTCCTTGCCGGTCCCGCTCTCGCCAAGAATCAGGACCGTGGCGTTGGTCGGAGCAACGGTCTGAATCAACTGCCGCAAAGCGACCATTTTCGGCGATTCGCCGATGATATGTTCGAGGCGGTAGACCTCCCCCGAGCGGGCGCGCAGCGAGGCGTTCTCCTTGCGGAGGCGATAGACTTCGGCGCTTCGGGTGATGGCCTGGCGCAGGGCCTCGGGTTCATACGGCTTGGCGAGGTAGTCGTACGCTCCGGCCTTGATCGCATCGACCGCCTGTCGAGGCGTGGCGTAAGCCGTGATGACCAGGACGGGGGTATCCGGCCAGCGGGCGCGCGCTCTGCGCAGGAGATCGTAGCCGCTCATGCCACCCAGCCGGACGTCGGTCACCACCATGAAATACTCGCTTTGCTCCAGCAGCTTCAAAGCCTGCTCCGCCGAGTCCGCGGTGACCACGCTCACGTCGTCAAACCCCATCGCCGCAACCATGTCCGGGAACTGGATGCGCGCGTTCTTTTCGTCGTCGACGAAAAGCAGCGGTGGCAGCGGCAGACTCATTTGCGCAGTTTCATGAGCGTTCGCGCAGGGAAGTTTAGGATGAAGCGCACGCCTTTTCCAAGCTCAGATTCGACTGTGATCTGGCCGCCGTACATCTCGGTGTTGTGCTTCACGATCGCCAGGCCGAGGCCCGTCCCCTTTTCCCGTGTGGTGAAATAGGGCGCAAAGATGCGCTCGGTGTTCTCAGGAGCTATCCCGGGGCCGTCGTCGGCGATGCTGATTCGGATCGAGTAGTTCTCGCCCGGCGAGGTCTGAATCCAGATGTTGCCGTGCCCGTCGAGGGCCTCGCGCGTGTTTTGAAGCACGTTGACGAAGATCTCGGACAGGTGGTTACGCTGGGCCAGGAGCAGCGGCAGGCCGGGGGCATAATTGCGATGAATCTGGACGTCGTACTCGACTGCCGGCGGAAACACCTGAAGCACCGCCCGTTCGATCTCCTCGCTCACGTCCAGTTTCTCGACACGTCCCTCGGCCAGTTGCGCGTACCCCATCAGCTCCGTGATCAGGCGGTCCGACTTCTCGACTTCCTCCCGAATAATCCGAATCTGCTGCGTAATGGTCTTCCCCTCTTTCAGGGTTCGCTGGAGTGTGTAGGAGGCGTTGTTGATGATCGAGAGCGGATTCTTGAGCTGGTGCGCGATCTCGGCGGCCAGCCGCCCGGCGGCTTCGAGTTGCTGGCGACGCAGGGCCAGTTCCTGCTGTTCGTCCTGGCGTTGCCGCTGGCGGTCGAACAGAATCTGCAAGCCCCAGGACCATGCCGCCACGGCGATCAGCAGGATCAGACGCCAAACGAACAATCCGCCCAGGGGAGACACAGCCACCGCTGCAGCCTCATCCTCCAGCGCAATTGTGTCCATGGCGCCGATCGTCGCATCAAGCAGAACACCGCCCGTGTAGAAGAGCAGCATCAGAAGATTGAGGATCACCTGGGGGCCGGTGGCTTTGAAACTCAGACAGTTGCGAACGATCAGGACCGGATAGAGCCAATACAACGCGCTCCCAATGCCGCCGGTCACCGCCACCAACGCGCCGAGAAACAAACCGTCCACCAGAGCCACCATGAACACTGTCCATTGGAGCAATGGAAAAGCCACCTGGCGGTTCCCCAGCAGGATGAAGGCGACGCCGAAATTGAATGCCAGGTAGAGCAGAAAGACATACTGCATCGCCTGCTGGGCGAACATCCAGGTCACCTTGTCCAACACCACGTTCGGATTGGCCGGCGAATCGACCACCCACGATGACCAATAGAGAAACCAAAACAGAATGGCCAACACCACCGCCTTGACCGCCAGACCCAGGTCGCGCTCGATCAACCGAATGCGCTCCGTCTGCTGCGCCGGGTCCTTCGACGACATGGTCACCACCCGGCCCAGGGAACGGAGCGACTGCAAGGGACGGGGAGACGCGCTCCAAAACGTCCGAAACCATGTTGCCAGACGGGATAATTGCACAGTCAGAGGGTTTGCATGTTCCGTGCCGGATCAGGCCTCGCCACCCGGAGGTCCCCCCAGACCGGCGCGGGGCTCGGCAGGCTGCCCGGTTGTCGACGCCAGCAGTTCGAGCGCTCGCGCCACGATTTCGCTCACTTCGGCCATCCGTCCCACCCCTTCGTATCCGCACGCCAGCGCGCCGGCATCCGGTCCAATGAACTCGACGCCTCGGCTGCGCAGCAGGGCGACGTTCGCCTGGGTGGTTGGATGCAGCCACATCTTGCCGTTCATTGCCGGCGCAACCAGAATCCGCGCCGCCGGGTTGAGTGCCAAGGCCATGCAATGAAGGGCGTCATCGGCGAGCCCATGGGCCAACTTGGCCAGAAAGAGCGCTGTGGCGGGCGCAACCAGCAGCAGGCGCGCCTGGTCGGCCAGCTCGATATGCGGCGGCTGCCAGCCGGTTGGATTGGACCAGAGACTGGTGATCACGGAATGGCGCGACAGCGTCTTGAAAGGCAGCGGCTGGACAAAACGCTGGGCGTTCTGGGTCATTACCACGTGCACCGAACAACCCCGCTTGACCAGCAGGCTGGCGAGATCGACCGCGCGATGGGCGGCGATCGATCCAGTCACACCCAGGAGAACCGTCGGTTCGGCATTTGCATTCATGCACTGGCAGTCTATCACCGCGACCGGCGCGGTTCTACATCGGAGAACAACCGGTCGGGACGCCAAGAACAGGCGCCAAGAATAGGCTTGCGGACCGGACTCGAACATCCGATTCATGGGCTGCGCACCGCAAGAGTTGGGACCATCGAACCGTCGAGCGCGCTTCGGGAAGAGCCGCACGGCCCAGATGGAAGGTAACCGGCACGTCGGGTGCGCGGAGTGCAGGCTTATGACACGAGACGACGCTTGGCGGCTGCTGACCGAGTTCACCGCGTCCGAATCTCTGCGCAAACACGCCCTGGCCGTCGAGGCCGCAATGCGGCACTACGCGGCGCACTTCAACGAGGACGTCCCGCTCTGGGGTCTGGTGGGTCTTGTGCACGACTTCGACTACGAACGGTGGCCCGAACCGCCGGCCCACACGCGCGAAGGCGCCCGCCTCCTGCGGGAACGCGGCGTCGGCGAAGAGATCGTGGGCGCAATGCTCTCCCACGCGGAGTGGAATCAGGGCGACTACCCGTTGGACCGGCCCCTTCGCAAGACTCTGTTCGCCGTGGATGAAATGTGCGGCTTCGTGATGGCCGTGGCCTATGTGCGTCCGGAGCGCCTGGCCGGGATGGCCCCGAGCAGTGTGCGAAAGAAGATGAAGCAGAAGTCCTTCGCGGCGGCGGTCAAGCGCGAGGACCTCGAACGCGGCGCCGCCTTGCTCGAGATTCCCCTCGACGACCACATCAACCATGTCATCCAGGCACTGCAAGGGATCGCACCCGAGCTGGGATTGACCGTGCCCAGCCCCGATCCAGCCGCCTAGCCCGGAAACCAGTGTCCTCATACCAGCACAGGATTTCCGGGCCGGGCGACCGACTGAACGGCATTGCCGTGGTGAGCTTGTGCCCGCGACCCCGACACCAGCAAGCCCGCGGCTTGCATTGGCGGCGGGTTCGTCCCAATGTGCCGGCCATCCTATGGATAACACAACGAATCCTGCACACGACCAGAGGCCTCAGACGTCTCCAGATGGGCAGTCCGCCGCCGGCCTGACCGGGAATTCCCCGGCTGCTCCTCCTCTCGCCGCGCCGGCTTCGCATGACCGTCCGCAAGGGCAAGCGGCCCCTCCGGTCCTGGGCGCGGTCCCACCCACAGCGGCTCCCCCGCGGCCCCCGGCGAGCGGCTGGGGTTGGAAGGTGCTGTCGTTGGTGCTTCTGCTTGTTCTCCTCTCCATCGCCGTGGCGAGCGTCGGGAGGTGGGCAATCGGACTGCTCCAATTATCTGGCGGGTCGACGCGCGGCACATCGATCCGGCTCGATGAAGTTGTGATGGACGATCAAGGAGGGCGGGACAAGGTGGCGGTGATCGACATCGAGGGGATTATCTTCGGAGGTCTGCTCGGTGGAGGGTCGTCGGGACCCGTCGAGATGGTGCGCGAGCAACTCAAGCGGGCCGAATCCGACCATGCCGTCAAGGCGGTCCTGCTCCGCATCGACTCGCCCGGAGGCGAGGTGCTCGCGTCGGACGAGATCAACCGGAGTCTTGCCGAGTTCCAGCAGCGCTCTGGCAAACCGATCGTTGCCTCGATGGGGAGCGTGGCGGCCTCGGGGGGCTACTACGTCGCCGCGCCTTGCCGCTGGATTGTGGCCAACCCCCTCACGATTACCGGCAGCATTGGCGTCATTATGCGCGGTTACAATTACCGCGGCCTGATGAACAAAGTCGGCGTGCGGCCTGAGGTCTACAAGAGCGGGCGCTTCAAGGACATGCTCCGCGGCGACAAGGCTGAGGAGGATATCCTGCCGGAGGAGCGCGAGATGGTTCAGTCTCTGGTGGACACGACATTTCGCAGATTCAAAGAGGTGGTGGTCGAAGGACGCCAGAGCCCGTATCGCCTTAGCGAGGACGGCGGCCGCGCGCTGGTCGACAATTGGGAGGACTATGTGGACGGGCGGGTATTCTCCGGCCGGCAGGCCTATGATTGGGGGTTCGTAGATGAACTCGGCAACTTCAAGACGGCCCTGGACCGGGCCAAAACGCTCGCGCAGATCGACCGCGCCAGGATCATCCGCTACGAGCAGCCTTTCGAACTGGGCAATTTGTTTCGGCTGTTTGTCCGCACAGAGACGCCCGCCATCCACGTCGATCTTGGTATCGAGTTCCCGCCCATTCAGACCGGACGGTTGTACTTCCTGTTTCTTCCTTGAACCCGCTAATCCCTGCGCGCGGCAAGCGCCGCGCAGTTCCACGCCAACACCTCGCGCAACACCGGAATCTTCATCAGAGACCATAGCTCCGTGTAGTAGCGGGGGGCCACGGCCACCAGCTCGAGATGCCGCTGGGCCCGCAGAAGTCGCAGAGTGCGTCCGATGTGGGTCACGAAGAGATTCTCGAACGGCTTGAGCGCGCGCGGCTTGCCGACCAGTCGGTCGAAGAGCCGAGGACCAAGCCGCGGCCCCAGGTAGTGCCATGGCGAAAAATCATGGCCCCCCCAGGGTGAAAGCCAGTTGGTCCAGCTCAAATAGACATGTCCTCCGGGCGCCAGCAGGGCTGGAAAGGACCGGATCAGCCGCTCGGACTCGCGCAGATGCTCGAGGACATTCGAGCAAATCACCAGATCGTGGCGGCCCAGCGACTCCAGCGACTCCGTATCGAGATTGATCCTCCGAAAGCACGTCCGCGGAATCTCCGCAGGCAGCCAATCGCTTTCATCGGCAAAGGTGACCCTGCATCCCATTTCGAGCAGTCGCTGACCGAACGTGCCGGAGCCGCACCCCAGATCAAGCGCCCTCGTGCCCTGGCCCATCGCAACGCCCCGGTCCCTGAGCCACCGGACCGCGTCGTCCACCTGCATCAGCGAGAACGCATGGTCGTATCCGTGTCTGGCGTGATGCACGATGAGCTTGTGCAGAATCATCGGCGCAGACATCACCAGAAAGTACCCTCATCGCCAATCCCCAATTCTCTCCGGGCTTGGCGAGGGCCGGACCCGGCATTACACTCACCCGCATGGCCACCAAGCTCCTTTCGTGCGCCCGGTTGCTTTCCGGCTGCGCTGCCTGCTTCGCGTTCGCTTTCGCCGCGGATTCCGCCGCTCCCCGCGCCCTGCCGCCGGGGCAGCTTCCTCGCGACATCCGCCTCGAACCACTCAAGGATTTGGACGGTTACTTCCCCTTTGTCACCCCGTCGAACCGCGCCGCCTGGGATGGGCGCGCCGAGAGGGTCCGGCGCCAATTGCTCGTGACGCTCGGTCTGTGGCCCGCGCCAACCCGAACGCCCCTGAATGCGGTCGTCCACGGACGGATCGAGCGCGACGATTATACGGTCGAGCGCGTCTACTTCGAAAGCCTCCCTGGTTTCTATGTCACCGGCAGTCTCTATCGACCCAAAAGCCCGGGTCAGGCCAAACGCCCCGCAGTGCTCTGCCCGCATGGGCATTGGGCGAACGGACGTTTCTTGGACACCGGAGCCGAGGATGTGCGGCGCGAAATAGCGGCGGGAGCGGAGCGATTCGAGGAAGCGGGGCGCAGCCCGCTTCAGGCGCGCTGTGTCGGGCTGGCGCGAATGGGCTGCGTGGTCTTCCACTACGACATGATCGGGTACGCCGACAGCGTGCAGATCACGCAGGCGCTGGCGCACGGGTTCGCAAAGCAGAGGCCCGAGATGAACACAACCGAGAACTGGGGCCTGTTCAGCCCCCAGGCCGAGGCGCACTTCCAAAGTGTCATGGGCCTGCAAACATGGAACTCGATCCGCGCCCTCGATTTCCTGACCGGCTTGCCCGACGTGGACGCGGACCGGATAGCCGTCACCGGCGCGAGCGGAGGGGGAACGCAGACGTTCATCCTGTGCGCGATCGATCCGCGGCCCGCGGTCGCGTTTCCCGCCGTTATGGTCTCGACGGCCATGCAGGGGGGCTGCACCTGTGAGAACGCCTGCGGCCTGCGGATCGGGACCGGCAACGTCGAGTTCGCCGCCCTCTTTGCTCCGAAGCCGCAGGGAATGACCGCCGCGGACGACTGGACCAAGGAGATGGGCACCAAAGGCTTCCCGGAACTCAAGCGCCACTACGCGCTGCTGGGGGCACCCGACAACGTCATGCTCAAGGAGGCTCTGCACTTCGGCCACAATTACAACAGCGTCAGCCGAATGGCGATGTACGGCTGGATGAACCGCCACCTCGGCCTCGGTCAAAAGGAGCCGATCATCGAGCGCGACTTCAGAAGACTCTCGACAGCCGAGCTCACGGTCTGGAACGACCAGCATCCCAAGCCCGAGGGCGGACCGGAGTTCGAGCGCAAGTTGCTGCGCCGGTTAACCGAAGATGCCGCCAGGCAATTGGCCGAAGCGGCCGCGTCGCGCGACCAGTTCGAGCGCGTCTACGGAGGAGGCATCGATGCCGTGATCGGACGGGGTTTGAAGGATGTCGGCGAGGTCGTCTGGGAATCGAGTGCCCAGGTCGACCTCGAAGCCTGTCACCAGACAACCGGCCGACTGCGCAACCTCACTCATGGCGAGGAGTTGCCCGCGATCCGACTCGAACCGCGGCAACACAAAGCCGGGGTTGTCATTTGGGTCAGCGGCTCCGGCAAGAGCGGGCTCTACACCAGCGCGGGCGAGGTCCGATCCGAACTCCGGCCTCTGCTCGAACAGGGGTGGACGGTACTCGGCCTGGATGTCCTCTTCCAAGGAGAGTTCCTGGCTGATGCCAAGCCCATCACCCAGACCCGGCGGGTCAAGAACCCGCGCGAGGCAGCCGCCTACACGTTCGGATACAATCACAGTCTGTTTGCGCAACGCGTCCATGATGTTCTAACAGCCATTGCCTACGCAAAAGAACAGTGGGGCGGCACCGGGCGACTCGTTTTGGCGGGGCTCGAAGGAGGCGGACCGTGGGTTGCCGGCGCCTGCGCCCAGGCGCGGGGCGCACTCGATGCAGTCGCTCTCGACACGGGAGGTTTGCGGTTCGGCAAGGTCCTCGATTTGCACAGCCCCGACTTCCTTCCGGGCGGCGCGCTTTACGGGGATCTCCCCGGGATGATCGCGCTGGGCAAGCCGCGCAGGCTCTGGCTGGCCGGCGAGGGTGATCGCCCGCCCGCCCTGGTGAAGGCCGCATATGACGCGGACGGTGAAGCGCGGGCCATAGCCTTGTACAGCGGGGCGGATGCGGAGGCTTGCTCGGAGGTTTCGCGCTGGCTGCTGACGATGGCCCGGCCTTGAGATCATGGCTCTCGGGATTCCACCTGGATTGCACGCGCTCGCCGTCCTGCTGCTGGCGGCGCTCGCCGGGTGCGGCCCGCGGCCCAACCACCCGAGCGCTATGGATCACCAGACGGCCCCTGACTCGAACCGTGTCTCCGAACGACATCGAATGGTGCAGGAACAAATCGCAGGGCGCGGCCGCGATGTCCGGAATCCGGGCGTTCTTGAGGCGATGCGGACGGTGCCTCGGCACGCGTTTGTGCCTCAGGATGTCGCCCAGAGCGCGTACGAGGACTATCCGCTGCCCATCGGGCATGGTCAGACCATCTCACAACCGTACATCGTCGCGTTCATGACCGAGCAACTCGATCCCCAGCGCACGGACCGCGTGCTCGAGGTCGGCACCGGCTCCGGCTATCAAGCCGCAATCCTCTCCCGCCTGGTCGCCGAGGTCTACACAATCGAGATCGTCGAACCGCTCGCTGCGCGGGCCGCGCAGAATCTCCAACGACTCGGGTATACGAACGTCTTCGTCCGGGCGGGGGATGGTTACGCCGGTTGGCCTGAGAAGGCGCCCTTCGACGCCATCATCGTCACATGCGCGCCCGACCATGTGCCGCAGCCTTTGATCGAACAACTGAAGGAGGGCGGACGTATGATCATTCCGGTCGGCGAGTTTGGCGATCAGAATCTGGTTCTGATCGAGAAGCAGGGCGGCCAGATCGCGCGCCGCGCGGTGTTGCCTGTGCGGTTCGTCCCTATGACCGGTCCGCACGCGCGCTGAATCCCGGGCGCGGTTTCGCCAGAGCCTGGGTGTGAGACTCCGCAGAGTGTGAAATCACGGGCTACGGAATTGCAGCCTGAAGCTCCGCCTGCCGTATGGCGGTAAGGCCCAGCAGCAGGACAAGAAGCCCGAAAGCCAGCCGGGCCGCGCTGCCAATCCTGATCCGCTGCTCGCTGGCCGTCAGGAAACCAATGAGATCGCGCATGCGCCAGGGGGAGATCGTGAACCAGAGTGCGAGCACAACCCAGAGATAGGCCCAGACCACGATCACCAACCGCCACGGGGTGTCGACCCAGCGCGCGGTGTCGAGGGTGAACTTGGCGAGAAGCAGCACCACAACCGCCCATCCCCGCACGGCCAGGAAATCGCGCACGAAGACGCACGCCCCGAAACCGACCACGGCGAACCCGATGAACAGGATCGGCTTGAATGCGTCAAAATCGGCGATGTCATCGGTCCTGAGGTTCCATAGGAACCAGACCGTGCCCAGTGGCATCAGGATCAGCCCCCACGCCTCCGAGCGTGGAAACTTGCGCAGGGCGTCCCCGAACGCGCCGGGCTTGAGCAGACCATAGATTTGAGGCAGGGCCACAGCCAGGCCGAGCAGGGTTGCGAGATGCCAGAGTTTCATGGGTCAGTTGGGATTCGGGATGGGTGGATCGGCGTACAGGGTGAATGCCGAGGCGCGGTTGATCCGCACGTCCAGCAGTTGCCCGATGAGCCGCGGCGGGCCTTCAAAGACGGTGATATGGTTTCCGCGTGTGCGTCCTTCGAGCCGCTCCTTGTTCCTGCGGCTCAGTCCCTCGACGAGAATCTGCACCCGGCGATTCACCATGTCCTGGAGCTTCCGTGCCGCGATCGCGTTGATCGCTTCGAGCAATCGGGTCAACCGCTCCTCACGCACCTTTTGGGGGACCTGGTCGGCACGGGCCGACGCCGGTGTGTCTCTCCGGGGCGAGTACTTGAACAGAAAGGCATTGTCGAACTCGATGTCCCGCGCCAACGCCATCGTGTCCTCGAAATCCTCCTCGGTCTCCCCAGGGAAACCGACAATCAGGTCCGTCGTGATGCTGATCTCCGGACGGACGCGGCGAAGCCGCTCGACAAGGTCGAGGTAACGCCCTCGGGTGTAGCCGCGGCGCATCGCTCGAAGCACGCGGTCGCTGCCGCTTTGGGCCGGGAGATGGGCGTTCTCGCACAGTTTCTCGAGCCGCCCATAGGCCTGCACCAGATCGTCGCCGTACCCTTTGGGATGCGGCGATGTGAACCGGATGCGTTCAAGGCCGTCAATGGCGTTCACCGCCTCGAGCAACTGCACGAACGGCGTGAGACCGCTCCGCACCGGGATTTCCCGTCTTCCGTAACTGGTGACAATCTGACCGAGCAGGGTGATCTCTTTCACGCCTCGATCCGTCAGGGCGCGGCACTCGGCCACGATGTCGTCGATCGTTCGACTTCGCTCCGCGCCCCGTGTGCGCGGGACAATGCAGAAGCTGCAGTGTTGATTGCAGCCCTGCATGATGTTGACAAACGCCTTTGGAGATGCTCCCGCCGTGCCCGCCGGAAAAACATGGTCGCGAAGAACCGCCTGGCTGCCGCAATCCGAGGCCGTGTCGCAGACGGTCTGACAGCGGCCGGCCAACAGGTCGTCAACGCACTCCGGTGCCCGGTGGAGTTTCTGGGTGCCGAGGACAAGGGTCACGCCCAGGTTGCGATCGAGCAGTTGTCCGCCGCGACTCTGAGCCATGCAGCCCAGGTAGCCCAACACGACGCGCGGACGCTCCCGGCGCACGGTGCCAGCCAGGGTGGCCATCTTGCCCAGCGCCTTCTGCTCCGCCGCGTCTCGTACACTGCACGTGTTGAGCAGGATCACGTCGGCCGTCGTCTCCGACGGGGCGAGGGTATAGCCGCGCGCGACGAACCGGGCAGCAACGGCTTCCGAGTCGCGCTCGTTCATCTGACATCCGTAGGTCTTGATGAAGACGCTGGGCATCGAGTCAAAGCGGGCCACACCGTACGGCAGTCCACGCGCGATGAAAAGCGGGAAGTCGCAGACCACCTATCCTCGTGCGAAGTCCGATCGCCCTGTGCACTGACGGGATGTGCGGAAAATCCGGGCCTGAGCGAGGCGTCGCCCGCCAGTGACGATCGCCAACGCCCAGTTCAAACGATCTGGCCATGTGCCTCGCCGGTCTGAGGCGAAGCCTCGCTAAAGACACAGATGCGCCGTGAGCGCAGCCCAGACTTCCTCGACTTCGAGTTCTGCCAGGCGCGTTCCTGCATGAAGACATCGCATCGCCTCCTGGCAAGGGCGCCAAACACGGATGGCCGACTCGCCCCACAAGACCAGTCCAGGCAGCCCAAGCGCCGCGGCCAGGTGCGTGATGCCCGAGTCGTGTCCCATGTAGAACCGACAGCCCGCCAAACGACGCGCCAGCTCGACCAGTGGAAGACTGCGCGCAATTTCGAGGCGTTCCGCAGGCCAACAGAGAGCCAATCGCTCGATGCATTCGCCTTCGGCCTCGCCACCCACCAGAACCAGATTCCAGTCGACACGCGAAACCAGCCGCGACATGAGATCGGCCCAGCGCGACTCCGGCCAGTTCTTGCGCTCGCTGCCGCTCCCGGGATGGATCGCCAGGCGGCGCGGCCGGGCTGCGTGGACTTCCTCCGGCGGCATCTCCGCGCGCGGCGTTGCCGTCTGCACAGGTCGAAGGTTCAGACGTGGGGTGGGATCGGACGCCAGCACTCCGATCTCCGCAAGCGGTTTGAGAAAGACCTCGGTCGCGTGCTTGGCGACAAACGGGTCCGGTCGATGCGGTCCGGCAATAAAGCGGGCCGGGGACACGCCGGCGATATTCTCCTGGAAGATCTGGCCGGGGTCGTACAAGTACGACACGATCAAATCGAAGCCGGAGAAGTAGTCGGCCAGGTCGTCGCAGAGAACGGCATCCGGGGCGAATGCCGCCGCCAGGTCCCGCGCCTCGATCGGGCGCACGGCGTCTACCAGGCCTCCTTCCAGGGCCAGTTGTGCGATGTGCGGATACCCGAGCAGTTCAAGGCCGGCCTCGGGGTAGTGCTCGCGGAGGGCGGACAGAACGGGCAGGGTCAGGACGAAGTCGCCGATAGCGCCGCCGCGGATCACGAGAATCTTCTCGCATCGAGCAGACGGACCGGTGGGAGGCTCACCCGGCATAAATCACGCCCAATTGTGGCGCTGCATCAGGCCGCCTCCCCAAAAACCGATCGGGCGAGGCCAGCCGGCCTCGCCCGAGACGGTCTTAGAAATCGGGGGGGAGGCGTCAGGGCTTGGTTGCACCTTTCGGCTCAGCCTTCTTCCATGTGCGCTTGGGGGCCTTGACAACGAGGCCTTTCTTCAACGCGCTGGCGGCGACGCGGATGTATCGGACTTCGCCATTGACGACCGCCTTGACCCTCTGGAGATTGGGGAAAAAGCGGCGTTTGGTGATGGCGGTGATGTGGGTGCCGATGCCGCCCAGCTTCTTCGCCTTTCCACTTCTCCAAATGATACTGCCCTTCCGCGGGCCCTTGCCGGTCAATGCACAACGTCTGGCCATAAAAAATCGCCTCGATTCAGTTCAAAGGGGCGTGAACCTAGCAACGAGGCCGCGGGGCTAGCAAGAAGAAACTGACCGCAAATCGTCAGACAACAGGGCTGCTCTAAAGTCGAACCGGGCGGGTGAGTAGGCGAATGACCTGTCCCGGGCGGCGACTCATTTTGGCCA
>MWFF01000074.1 GCA_002071485.1 Verrucomicrobia bacterium ADurb.Bin006
CGCGCAAGAGGATGGAGGTGTAGGACTTGCCGTGCTTGCCTTTGGAGACGACTTTGGCGATGAACATGCCTACATAGTATACCTCTCGTGATCAATGTCAATATAATTATTCAAGAATTATGTGAATAATAACCTGCCTACATTTGGGACAAAGTTGAAGGTGCATGAAACCCGCGCCAGATCGAGGCCCAATGAAGGTTTAGGGCCAAAAATTCACTGGAATCTCCGTTCCAGGCAGCGCCGGCTGGCTTGAGAATCCGCAGTTCGAGTGATTTGCCGCGCTCAGTAAGTTGCAGCCGATCGCTGCCGGTCTCGCCGGGCCGGGCGCGGGTGACCATGCCCCAGCGCACCTGCGCGCCGGGCTTCAACCCGCCCAACTCGTCCTGAATGACGACGCAACCCGAGGGCAGCAAAGCCACGCCACGCCGGGCTGAATCGACCTGGCCGGCGTAGGCCGAACTCATGTCGATCACCGAGTGGCCGCGCTCCGGGCGGTCGGAGAAGGCGACAACCTTGCCGAAGCCCTTGACGCTCTGGTTCTGCCCGTCAATGACCAGCGTGTTGTGGCTGGCATTGACCAGCCAGGGCGAGAGTCATCTCGGCAACATCGAGATAGTGCGTCGGGTTCCAATCGCTGAAAGCCGAGGCCGCCAGCATTTCCTTCCCCGCCCGCCCGGCGAACTCCGCTCGACCAGTGATGTAATAGGCGGCGGCCAGGTGCAGGACCCGGCTGAGGCAGGCGCGCGACTGACCGAGCAGCCGCCGCCCCTCGAGGGTGCGCGTCACGGGCGCCTGATCGAGAAGCCGCGTTGCCTCTCCGACAATGTGCCCAGCCACGGCCTCCGCGGTCGGTCCGGCCTTGGCTGCCTGTGAGAGGTTGCGGAGTTGTTCGCCGGTGGCGAGCAGGCGCGGATGCCGTTTGGGGGCGGCGTCAATGGCCTTCTGAACGTCCGCCTCGCTGACCTGAGGCGGGAAGGCGGCCGTGGCGCCGCCCGCCACATGGATCGACAGGGCGGTCAGGATGCCAACCATGGGACGTGCGAATAAGGGCTGGGAGACCATGACGAAATCTCTTTGGTTCATCGCGTGTCTGCGACTCTTGGCCCTTGTCCGACGATGTCAAGGCATCCGGCTCATATCCCGTCGCGGCGCCAGTGAGCGGGCCAATTGACCGGCACATCCGGCATAACCGGGACGGTCTGGTGATTGTCAAACCCGTTCCACAGCCGATTGTTCCGCGTCGCCGCGGCCGGTTCGAGCGAGTCGACATGGCCGTCGAGAAACGCGATGTTCGCGCGGCCATGATGGCGCGGAGCAAGGAACGAGGCGAATTCGTAGTAGGCCCATCGCTCTTCCTGGTCGGCGCTGTAGGTTGGGATGAATGGTGGATCGATGATGTACGCGTGATTGCCGATGCGCTGCACGTTCTCCTCCGGCGGCAGTGTGCTGTTGATAGCGTCAGGCAGCATCACTTCGTGGGGTTCCTTGGTGCCAGTCCCGTTCGAGCAGCCAAACGCGATCGTGGCCGACGCCGCCGGCAAGGCGCTCAACAAAACCGGGAAACGCTCGTATTCGCCCGAATACAACTTTCGGGCGCTGCCCAGGAACTTGTAGTTGTAGCCGTAGGGCGCGTTGCGTCCCGCCTGCCAATGAGGCACTGCCGGATCCCGCATGACATCGTATCCGTGCGTGATCTCGCGGGCGAAATGATTGAACCATCGCAGGCGCGAACCATCAGCGAACCTCTCCTGGTGCGGCGGCAGGAAGCCGTACGTGTCCGCGTAGAGGTGAAGGCCCAAGGCGAGTTGTCTCAGGTTGTTCCGGCAGCGCGCGTCATGGGCGCGCCCCTTGGCCCTGGACAGGGACGGCAGCAGGAGGGCCGCCAGGATCGCAGTAATCGCCATCACGACCAGCAACTCGATCAGAGTGAAAGCGCCGACACGCCCCCCTGCTTCCGCCCTGAGGCCCATTCCGACCGCCGACCGCCGCCGATGGCGGATCAACTCGCCAAGACCCGACTTTCTGTTTTGTTTAGACATCGCTCGCTCCCGGTTTTTCGACAGTAGCACGGATAAGACGATTTGGCTCTCGGCGTCTTCCGGCAGTGCGGCTTGGGCGAGAGCCTCCAAGTTGGCGATGCAGCGGCCAATGGCAAGATACAGTTGTCATGACCAAGCATTATGACAGTCGGCCGGTGCGAGCAAGACACAGATGGGCAGCGTGGGCCACCGATCAGACCAAACCCATTGCCTTCTGGAGTTGCCGAATGGGGCCGGACGGGATAAGCTACGGGCCAGTCAAGGAGGCGTGTCCGTTAAGATGCTCAAGGGACCGTTCATCCCGGTTACGACGGCTTACATTGCGGGCTTGCTGCTGGGCAACTGGCTGCCGGCGCCGTTGGCGCTCCTGTTCAGCGCCTGGGCCTTGGCGCTGATCGGAGCCGCGGTGTGGCCGCGACGAAGCGCGGTCCTGCTCGCCGTCGCGCTCGTGCAGGCCGGATGGACAAACCTGGTCGCCCGAACCGCGCTGCTTTCGCCCGCCGATCTGAGAGCCGTCTTGGCGGAGGAACCGCAACTAGGAACGATCCGGGGACGGTTGGCGGGCACGCCTACGCAGCGGGTCGTTGTGCGCGGCAAGCGGGAGGCGCGGCGCACGTCGGTCATGATCGATGTTCAAGCCGTGCGGATCGACGACGGGTGGCGACCGGCCATCGGACGGGTGGCGGCCACCATGAGCGGCGCGCTCGAAACCGGTTACTTTGGCGGGCGGACAGTGGAGGTGGTTGGCGTGCTGCGGCGTCCGAGCGGGCCGGTGGCCGAGGGCTTGTTCGATCACCGCGCCTGGCTCGAGTGGCAGGGTATTCACTATGAACTGGTCACGGACGGGCCCGAGGACTGGGCGCTTGTCGCGACAGCGGACGAGCCCGTTCGCCCGCCGTTGTCTGACCGGTTCCTGGCGTGGGCACAGGGGGTCCTGGCGATCGGGCAGCCGGAGGAGGACGAGGCGCTGCGACTGCTCTGGGCAATGACCCTGGGATGGAAGACGGCGCTGACGGACGAGGCGTCGGAACCGTTTGTCCGGACCGGTACGATGCACATCTTCGCGATCAGCGGGCTGCACATCGTGCTGATCACGGGGATTCTGGTGGCGCTGCTGCGCGTGATGCAGGTGCCGCGCTGCGCTTGCGGGGCGGTGACGGTGCCGATTGTCTGGTTCTACACCGCGGCGACGGGATGGCAGGCCTCGGCCATTCGGGCGACGCTGATGATGACGGTGATCATTGGGGGGTGGGCCTTGCGGCGGCCGTCCGATCTCTTGAACTCGCTGGCCGCGGCGGGGTTCATGATCCTGATCTGGGAACCGCGCCAGCTCTTCCAGGCGAGCTTTCAGTTGTCGTTCTTTGTCGTGCTCGCCATCGCGCTGTTCGCGCGTCCGATCGCGGAGGTGCAGCGGCGGTGGTTAGCCACCGATCCTTTCCTGCCGGAGGAGTTGGTGCCGCGCTGGCGCAAGGCGCTCGAGCCCCCGCTGCGGTGGCTTGCCGTGAGCCTCGGGACATCGACTGCCGCGTGGCTGGGATCCTGGCCGTGGATCGCTCGCTATTTTCACATCGTCACACCCGGCGGCCTCGTTTCGAATCTCGTGATTGTCCCGGTCAGCAGCCTTGCGCTGATGAGCAACCTGGGCGGCTTGATTTGCGGCACATGGCTTCGGCCCCTGACCGAGCTGTTCAACCAGAGCGCCTGGTTCTGGATGTCGTGTGTGATCCGGGTGAGCGAATGGATGGCCGCGCAGCCGTGGACATGGTTCCATGCCCGCTCGCCCGGCATCGCCGCCACCATGGCTTACTACGCGCTGCTCTTCGGCGTGATGATGCCCGAACTCCGACGGAACCGGCGGTGGACACTGACCCTGGCCGTGCCGGCCCTGTGGCTCGCGCTCGAAATGGCTGTCGGATGGTGGGCGGCGCGCGACACCTTGACCCTGACGGTTCTGGCCTTGAGGAGCGGCGCCGCGCAGTACGTGGATGCCCCCGGGCGGAGCGACGACCTCCTGATCGACTGTGGGGATGCACCTTCGGCCAAAGCCGCCGTGGGACCGTTCCTCGAATCCCGTGGCGTCAATTGCCTGGCGCGGTTGGCGGTCACGCACGGGGATGTGCGACATGTCGGCGGAGCGCAAATGCTGGCGGACGCATTTCGGGCCCGACAGATCGTCGCGAGCGGGGCCCCTTCGCGATCGCCGGACTATCGGCGACTGCTCCAATCGCTCGAATCGACGCCCGAGCGCCGTGTCTGGGCCAAAGCAGGCGACACGGTGGCGGGATGGACCGTGCTCCACCCCGCCGCGGACGAACGGCACGCGCAGGCTGACGACAATGCGCTTGTGCTCTCGCGCACATTCGGCGGTGTGCGAATTCTGTTGTTGGGCGACTTGGGCGTCTCGGGCCAGGCGGCCCTGCTGGAACGGGGCGCGGACCTGCGGGCGGACATCGTAATCGCCGGGCTTCCAGCGAAGGGCGAACCTCTGGGGCAAGCGCTCGTCGAGGCGATCCAACCCCGCCTGATCGTGATTCAGGACGCCGAGTATCCCGCAAATGAACGGGCTGGGGCCAGTCTGCGCGCGCGTCTTGAACTCTGGGGCGCGCCGGTCTTGTGCACGACGGTTGAAGGCACGATCACGGTGCGAGTGCGATGCGGCCGCTGGCAGGCCCGAACCATGCGCGGGCGATCGGTCGAGCCCGTTTGTCCAGTCACACCCGGTGTCCGCACGGCGGTCAAGCGCTTGCCTTGCGCGGCTTTGTCCCGGCAGTCTTTTTCTGCGTCTTGGGTCGTGCTGGAGGACGCTCCGCGGGGCGGGCTTTGCCGGCTGCGGAAGCGGACCTGGCCGGTTTGGGCTTGCGCCCGGCGGGCTTGGCGACGCCTCGAGGCGCCGTCTTGAGCTTGGCCAGTTGCGGCATCAGCTTCACATTCAGGAGCGCCGCATTCGATGGATTCGAAAAGAGAGAAGCTCCTCGGCGTCCGGGTCGATCTCGATCTTGCCGTAGCCGCCGTCCTTGAGCAGTTCGCATCCGGCGAGCGAGGGGCACAAGCGGACGCGGAACGGGCGCCAGCACCGGGCCTGGCGGAGCGCTTCGGTCATGCGGCGAATCGAGTTGCCCAGAAACGAGATGCGAGGCATGCCCGCCAGCACCCGGCTCTGCCAGCACACCAGGCGCGTGTGGAGATGCCCGATGACAGTCAGCCTGACTTGCCCGATGCGGGAGCGCACAACGCCTTCACGCCAGAGAAAGGGAAGGGCCGTGGGATCGTGACAAAACAGGACAACCCGTTGGTTTGCGTCCACGCCGCGAAACAAGTCCCGAATCGCCCCGATATGCTGTTCGCGCAGGCACTGCCAGGTTGCGCGCTCTTCCGGCAGCGTTTCCGGCTCGAACACGGGCAGCGCCACAAGAGACGATGCGACGCCCACGAGCACCCAACGGCCGAGGTCGAGCCTCCAGAGAGGGTCCAGCGCGAGGCTGTCCACACTGCGCAGCCAGCTTGCCAGCCGCAGCCCGCCCTGGCCGCCGAACAGGCTCATCTTGCCGAATTCGTGATCGCCGATTACCGCCTGGAACCGTTCGGGAAAGGCGGCGCGGAGTTTGGACAGGCAGATCCTGGCGCTTGCATAGGCGGCGTCGTCGCTCACGCCGACAAATGCGGTGTCGCACGAGTAATCGCCGTTGGCGACCACCAAGTCCGAGTCGCGCGCGGCCAGGATGAAACGGTCCAGCAGATGGTTATGCGCGAACGGGTCGCGCAGCCAAAAGTAGCGTCGGTACGCGGTTGTCAGCAGGCGCAACAACCGGTTGTCGATGGCGCGCGCCTCGTGCCCGCGTCGCAGCTTCTCGGCATCGCTGGCGAAGTGGATGTCGCTGACGATTGCGATGGAACTAGTTTCTCTCACTTTGCCGGGCGAGCAGCCAGAGGGCGTCGGCCAGTCGGTTCAGATAGACCACGATCCGCGGGTTGCGCAACTGGCCGGCGGCGTGCAGCGCGCAGACGCGGCGTTCGGCGCGGCGGCACACGGTGCGGGCGAAATCCAGGGCGGCGGCGTCTGGAGTTTCCCCCGGGATCGCCCAGCCGCGAAACGCGCCCAGGCGGGCTTCGAGATCCGCAGCGAGCGCATCGACCTCCGCCACCATCGCGGGCGTTAGACTGCCGTAGCCGGCGCGTTTGTAGCGAGGCAGGTCGGCAAGGGTGCAGGCCAGCTCGCCCATCAAGACGATCAGGTTACGCTGGATCGTGACCAGCCGGCCGCGCAAAGTCTTCGAACGGGCGGCGACCCGGGCCAGCCCGAGGGCTGCGTTGAGTTCGTCCACGGCGCCGCACGCCTCGACGCGCGGGTGGTGTTTGGGCACGCGCCGGTTGAACATCAGGCCCGTGGTTCCGGCGTCGCCCGTTCTGGTGACAATGCTCATGAGATGTCTGCCGATCGAGTGTGCGCTGCGCTTCGAGCGAGCCCAG
Source organism: Verrucomicrobia bacterium ADurb.Bin006 (assembly GCA_002071485.1). GTDB lineage: Bacteria > Verrucomicrobiota > Verrucomicrobiia > Limisphaerales > J093 > MWFF01. The sequence goes on from MWFF01000074.1 coordinate 6,507, forward strand.
CCCGCATATTGACACGCCAATGGTGCACAGGACACTCAGACTTCGCAAGAGGACTGCCATGCGGGTTCGAGAAGCAGAACAACAAACGCGGCAAACAACTCGTTGACGCTCATTGTGCGCGTTTCTATGCTTTGTGCGACGGATTTATGAACGCGAAACAGCTCTCGAAAATCGTTTTTATCATCGTCCTGCTGTTCTTGCTGGTGTTGATCGGGCTCAACAACAAGCAAATGGTCGGATTCACACTGCCGCCGATCATCACCAAGTCGGTCCAGCAGCCGGCCGCAATCATGTACTTCGCTTTCTTTGCAGTCGGCGTTTTGGCGGGCGCCGTGCTGACCACCGGCACCGGCCTGAAAGGCGGAGGCCGGGGAGGCGGCGGGACCAAGAGCAGCAAGTCATGAAACGAGGCTGGCGCGCATGAGTGCGCCTTCCGATGACATCGGCGCCGCGTTTTTCGGAAATTGCGGAGAAATGCGCGCTAGCGGCGTTCGACCAACCGTTTGTAGGCCAGGACGCCCTCGACGACCGCCTTGGCCAGAAGGTCGCGTTGGGTCGGGTCGGCAATTCTCCGGGCTTCGTCGGGCGTGCTGAGAAAGCCGCCTTCGACAAGGATGGCCGGCATGTCGGTGTTGCGGAGCACGACGAACCGGGCCCGGCGAACGCCGCGATCCTCGACGCGCATGCGTGTCACCATCGACTTCTGGACGTGATAGGCCAGGAGGATGTTGTGGGTGTCTTGCGTGTTGCCTGGCAGTTTCGCGGTCGAGCCTTGTTGCTCGGGCTGGACATTGGTCGATGGCGCGCCTGCGGGCGTCAGGCAGTAGGTCTCAACGCCCTTGACCGCGGCGCTTCCCTCGCTGGCCGCATTGTAGTGCAGGCTGATGAAAAGGTCGGCCCGGGCGCGCCAGGCCGCCGCCACACGGTCGTCCAGTCCGATGTAGACATCCCTGGCACGCGTGAGGATGACTTCGAAGCCGGCCTGTTCGAGGCGTGCCTTGAGCCTTCTGGCCCAGAGGAGAGTGAGGACCTTCTCCTGCTCTTTGCCCACCTTGAAACCGGGGTCCCTGCCCCCATGCCCTGGATCGAGGGCGATCACCCGCACCCGCTGGCCCGGCTTGTTCCTGACCGGCACGAGGATCGGGTCCAAGAGGGTGCGCATGTCCAGCGTCGTGATGTAGAGCAAGCCGTTGCGGGATGTGATGGGGCTCGATAGCCAAGTCTTGACCCCGTTGATTTCGAGCTGACGGGAACCGACGCTGCCCCGGAGTCGGTTCGAGCGATTGGTCAAGCCCACGATGCTGTTCGTCGAAACCCAACTGAGTCTCAGGGACTTGGTCTTTGCCCAGGCCGCGAGGTCGACGAAATCGCAGTTGCCCATCCGGAGTGTGGGCAGACGCGCGGAGGCCGCATCGGCGGCAGCGAGCGCAACCGGTTGTCGGCTCTGCGACTCAGTGGCAGCGTGGGCTGGCCCGATAACGAGGATTCCTGCAAGGCTCAAAGCAGCCATTCGCTTCACGAGGCGACGCGCCACGGCGGGGGGAGACCGCCGATCCAACCGGCAGGCAGAATCGATCCGCACTGTTACTTCAAGCGATCGGGGTTGAGGGGACGGAGGTCCTTGGGGAGAAAGAGACCGTCTTTGCGGATCAACTCGCCGTCGAACCAGACCTCGCCGCCGCCCCACTCCGGGCGTTGGATGAGGACCATGTCCCAGTGGACAGCCGATTTGTTGCCGTTGCCGCAGTCCTCGTAGGCTTGGCCCGGCGTGAAGTGCAGTGAACCGGCGATTTTCTCGTCGAAGAGGATGTCACACATCGGATTGAGGATGCGCGGATGAAAGCCGAGCGAGAATTCGCCGATGCGCCGGGCGCCGGGATCGGTGTCGAGAATCTCGTTCAGCTTCTTTTCGTTCGAGCCGGTGGCCTTGACGATTCTGCCCTCCTTCAATTCCAGGCGGATGTTCTCGAAACGAGTGCCGGCGTAGAGAGTGGGGGTGTTGAACTGGATGACGCCGTTGGCGGACTTGAGCGTCGGGCAGGAGAAACACTCGCCGTCGGGGATGTTGCGCAATCCGTTGCAGGGCTTCGCACCGATGCCTTTGATGCTGAACACGAGATCGGTGCCCGGGCCCTTGAGGCGCACCTGATCGGCGCACTGCATCCGTTTCGCCAGCGGCACCATCGCGCGTGCCATCCGGGGGTAATTGGCGGTGCATACGTCGAAGTAGAAGTCCTCGAAGGCTTCCGTGCTCATGTTGGCGGCTTGGGCCATGCTGGGCGTCGGCCAGCGTAGCACCACCCACCGCGTCTTGGACAGCCGGTAATCGAGCACCGGACGCAGGGTTTTCGAGAAAAGCTGGAGCCTATCACTGCGCACATCGGCGGCCTCGTTAGCGTTGGCGGCGCCGCGGATGACGATGTAGGCCTGCATCTTGCGCATGCGAAACAACTCGATATCGCGGAGCAATCGCGCGTGATCAGGCGACGTCTCCCGCATCACTTCGCGCGTCACCCGCGTGTGGCGGACTTCGACCACCGGCACGGCTCCGACCTGTCGCGCCGCGCGCATCAACGCCACGACCATTTCGTCGGGGACATCGATCATGTCGAGAAGAACACGGTCGCCCTTTTCGAGGGCGGTCGAGTACTCGACCAAAAGTCGAGCTAATTGCGGGTAGCGAGGGTCTGTCATATTCAGATCGGGCGAGCATAAGCGGGCGCGAGGGCTTGGTCGAGTGTCATTCTGACATCCTGTGTCTCACCTTTTGCCTCAAATCGAGACACAAAGTGGGCTTTTGCAAGCAGCTTTTCTCCCGGAGGCACGGACAGGGCGACCGTTCCGCGCACGCTAGACCGCCGAGCGGACCTGTCAGGGGACTGACCACTCTGTATCGCCTGTGAGGGGAATCCCGGACATGCGGTTGCAGAGTTCGATCATCAACACAGCATTGTGATCCAGCAAGCAGCTTTTAAGCAATGTTTTACAGATACTACAGAACGTTTCGAACCAGACAGTCGGCGAATTGTTTCTCGAATCCGGAATTGTGGAGAACAGAATTGGAGGCAGATATGAGGGCTTACATCAACGATTTGGCATGTGGAATGCTCTTGAAAGACCCACAATGAAAGAACCGAGATCTAGCGACAGATATCGGGACTGGCCCACAGTTCCAGCAATCACTGCTGGAATTAAAAAGTCTCCCTAAGCCTACCTTAAGGCGCTGGGTTCACCCTGGCGTTCCCGTCTAACGACGTCGCCCCGGCGGCCGCGGTTACGCGGCCGCCGGTTCCATTTTGCCCCGGTCATCGGATCTCGGGCCATCCGCCCTTGGCTTGCAGCGCCGCAGAGGGATAGACACCGATGCTGTCGGAAGTTTTCCACTTTGACGCTTTGGGCTGGTCTTGCCAAAGGGACGGGTTAGGCTGTGGAGGTCCGTCGCGCCATCCATGGCGCCTTGGGTGGTGTTGGGTCGGGGGCTGCGGCTGGCTGGTGTGGCGGCTCGTTCGCAGAAGTCCCGGCTGGCCACCCAAGTCGCTTTCGATCATGGGGGCGGTTCAGGAGCACGATTTGCATGACGAACTCAGTTTTGCGCCGTGGGATGAGTTTCTGGCTGGCCGCTGTTGTCTCTCTGGCGGCGGGTGCCGCGGAGTGGCCCCCGTTCGATGAGGTCTACGGGGTCATTCGATCGAATCTTGTTGGGGTAGCCGAGGCCGATTTGAATCGTGCGGCGGTCGAAGGACTGATTGGCCAACTGGGCTCGAAGGTGGTGCTATCGAGAGGAAAAGAGGCCCTGCCGGAGGCGGAGCGAGCCAAGCCTGATCTGGCCGGCCGCCGCCTGTTTGACCGAACGCTGGCTTACATACGGGTCAAGCGGGTCGAGTGTGGTTTGGGTGAGCTTTTCCGCGCCGCGCTGGCCGATCTGGCCGCGCCCGATCAGGTCGAGGGGCTGGTCCTGGATCTGCGGTTTGCGGACGGGGCTGACTATGGGGAAGCGGGGCGTGTGGCGGATCCCTTCGTGAAGGTGTCTTGCAAGCTCCTGAGCTGGGGGGACGAGGCATTCGAGACGACGGCGAAGACGAACGCGTTCGATCGTCCCGTCATGGTGCTGGTCAACGGTGAGACCCGAGGCGCGGCGGAGGCGCTGGCCGCCGCCTTGCGCCATGCGGACGTGGCTTTGCTCATTGGATCGGTCACTGCGGGCCAGGCGAGCCTGTTCCGGGAGTTCCCCCTCACGACCGGGCAGCGATTGCGCATTGCATCGGCGCCCGTTCGGGTCGGTGAGGGCCGTGAAATCAGTTCGGCGGGGATCAAGCCCGATATCGAAGTGGCCGTTCGGGTCGAGGACGAGCGTTTGTTCCTGGACGATCCATATCGAACCATCCCCCGGTCTGGCGAAGAATCCCGGCAGGCGAGCGCAAGTGTCTTTGGCCGCGGACCGGATCCGTCGCAGCGGGTCAACGAGGCGGATTTGGTCCGCATGAAACGAGAGGGTCAGGATTTGGGCGGAGGAGCCTTCCCACCCCCGCGCGCGGCGGTGTCCGAGGCCCCGCCGGTCGTGACGGATCCGGCGCTTGCCCGCGCTCTGGATCTTCTCAAGGGCTTGGCGGTGCTGAAGGGGCGGCCCTGATGCACGGATGGGCGCTTGCGAACTCGGTTGCTCCCGCGCGGGTCCGGCGGTAGGGTGGTCGCCGACAAACAACACTCAACAGGCAAACAACCATGACGCGACGACAATTCATCTCCAACTCGGCCAGTCTGCTCGGCGGTCTAAGTCTGGGAACAGTTACGGCCAGCCGTGCCGCCTGGTCGGCCGAGTCCACCCCGCCGGCCGGGCTGAAGCGGGCTCTCATTCTGAGCAAGCCCACCGAGGCCAGTCTGGCAGCCCTCAAGAACGCCGGTTTTGACGGGGCTGAGGCCGGCATCCTCCCGCCTTCGGATGCCGAGGAATGCCGGGCCTGGGCCGAGAAGCTGGGACTGAGAATTCATTCCGTGCTGCGGGGATGGGCGGAGTTCAACAGCCCGGATGCCGCGAAGGTGGAATCGAGTCTCAAGGTGACGGAGGATGCCTTGCGCGCCGCGGAGGCTTACGGGGCGGACGCGGTCCTGCTGGTGCCGTGCCGGATCGGGGGCATGAAGATGCCGCGTGCGTGGGAGTTCCACCTCGAGTTTGATGAGGCGACGGGCCACCTGCGAGAAGTGGTTGCCGGCGACAACCGTCCCTATGCGGATTACATCGACGCCCACAACCGGGCTATCGACGCCTCGACCGAGGCGGTGAAGCGGTTGATTCCGGTGGCCGAGAAGACGGGCGTGGTGATCGCGATCGAGAACGTGTGGAACAACCTGTGGGTGCGTCCGGCGCACTTCCGTCATTTCGTGGCGTCGTTTCGCAGTCCGTGGGTGAGGGCCTACTACGACATCGGCAACCATGTGAAATACGCGCCCTCCGAGCAGTGGATTCTCGAACTGGGATCGTTGCTGGCCAAGGTCCACGTGAAGGACTTCAAGCTCGCGCCTGCCGACCCCGCCGGAGGGGGCGAGTTCGTCAACATTCGCGACGGGAGTGTGCGGTGGCCGGTGGTGCGAGCGGCGCTCGACTGCGTGAACTACCGCGATTGGCTCACGATCGAAGGCGGCGATCTCTCGATGGAGGAACACCGGCATCGGCTCGATCTGATTATCGAGGGCAAATAGCCCGCGTATTAGCCCTTGTTTCTTGGACTTGCGATCAAGGCGAAGCGGAAGACTCCAGACCGTGGACCCATGAGGTCGCGGATTGCTCCCGCAACCCGCGGCGGCGAAGCCGGTCGCGATCTGGCGCGCGTGCGCGGAGCCGAAGTCCGCCACGGTCTTTTCATTTGGAGCGGTGCTTGACGAGTATCCGAACAGAAAGGAAACGGACGGATCGGCATTGAACAGTTGGTGGTTTGTCGAGATCATCGCACGCCTACTGCGCCCCAAACCGCGCCAATTGATAAGCACTCTTTCCAACCTCCACAACAGCAACCCTTCAGGAATTTAAACGAAATCATCGTGCGAAGTCCGCCGCGCCGGCGCAGTTGTCTCTTGCGCCGGGGGCAACACCGACTATTCTTGAGCCGATGGAAATCGTGGTTGCACTCCTGGTCGTGGGAACGGCACTGGTGCTGCTCGAGACCGTCCTGCCGGGGATGATCGCGGGGCTCATCGGATTTGGGTGCCTGGTGGCGGGCGTCGTTCTGGCCTATGTGGATTTCGGTCCGCGGACCGGCAACTGGGTTTTGTTCGTGGTGGTGGCGACGCTCATCACCCTGGGAGTGCTCTGGGTGCAGTTCTTTCCGAACAGCCGGCTGGGTCAGATGTTCGTCAGCCGGCGAACGATCGGGGGCCTGGGGGTCGAGCAGCCGCATCTCCTCGATCAGCAGGGGACGGCGCTCACGAACCTCCGGCCATCCGGAACGGCGTTGATCAATGGGCGGCGGGTGGACGTCGTTACGGAAGGGGGCATGATCGAGCGCGGCACTGCGGTGCGCGTGATCGCGGTCGAGGGGCTTCGCGTCGTGGTGCGGGCAGCGTGACCGAGATCGTATGTCAGTCGAAATCAACCCATAACCGAGAGCAAACAGCCAAAAGCCATTTATGAATCTTGTCATGCCACAGTTCGCCGCGCCGTCTTTCATCTGGACCGGCGTGTGGGTCTTCATCGGCATTATCGGCCTGGTCCTGCTGATTCTGTTGTTCAATTTCTTCGGGATATGGATTCGCGCCTGGGTGTCGGGGGCTTACGTGGGCCTGATCGAACTGGCCGCGATGCGCTTGCGCAGCGTCCCGGTCGGGCTGGTCGTCGACAACTACATCAACGCGCGGAAATCCGGGCTCGATATCACCGTCGATCAACTGAACGTCCATTTCCTGGCCGGCGGCGACGTCCAGATGGTGGTGCGCGCGCTGATCGCGGCTCAGAAGGCGAGCATCCACCTCGAATTCGATCGCGCCTGTGCGATCGACCTCGCCACCAAGGGCACCGGTAAAACGGTGCTTGATGCCGTCAAGACCTCGGTCAACCCGAAGGTCATTGATTGCCCAAACCCGGCTTCAGGCAAGACAACCATCGACGCCGTCGCCAAGGACGGCATCGCCGTCAAAGTCAAAGCCCGAGTGACGGTCCGGACCAATCTCGAGCGTTTTGTGGGCGGGGCGACGGAGGAGACGATTATCGCGCGGGTGGGCGAGGGCATCGTGACCACCATCGGTTCGTCCAACAGCTACAAGGACGTGCTCGAAAACCCGGATCGCATTTCGAAGACGGTCCTGGACAAGGCTCTCGACGCGAACACCGCCTTCGAGATTCTGTCGATCGACATCGCCGATGTGGATGTGGGTGACAACGTCGGCGCCAAACTGCAGGCGGAGCAGGCCGACGCCAACAAGCTGATTGCCCAGGCCCAGGCCGAGATTCGCCGCGCCGCCGCGGTGGCGATCGAGCAGGAGATGACGGCCCGGACGCAGGAGATGCGCGCTCGGGTGGTCGAGGCGGAGGCCCAGGTGCCTCTGGCGATCGCCGAAGCGTTCCGGACTGGAAACCTGGGAATCATGGATTACCTTCGAATCAAGAACATCCAGGCCGACACCGGGATGCGCGACAGCATCGCGCATGGCACGCCCGAGGATTCGGGTCAGAAACCGAAGTCGAAGTGATTGAATGCGGAGCGAACGCTCCGCGCTTGCAGACACTCGCCATGCCATGCCTTGCCGCCAGTTGGGAGAGCCTGCTCGTCTTCGCGGTGATTGTGCTGCTCTCCGGGCTGTCGAACTGGCTCAAGCAACGCCAGGCCCGGCGCGAGGAAGAGCAATCCCGGCAATCGAGGCCCATCGCTCGAGGTAGGGACGCCGTCCCCCCTCTGCTCCATCCTCTGCAAGCGCCGGAAGACACCGACTGGGAAAGGGAACTGCGCCGCCTCTTCGGAGAAGAACCTGAGTCGCCGCCGCCCAGGCCGCTCCCCGCGCCGCCCCCGATCGAGCCTCAACCGCCCCCCCTGCATCCACGGCCCGACACTGTTGTTCTGCCGCCGCGCCGGGAGCCGTCACTCGAGCCCGTATTCGAGCCCGCCGCTTCCGCTCGCGGCGCGGATGAGGTCGCCGCTCCCGCTGTCGAGGACTTGATCCGGGAAGGGGGTGTTATCCATCTCCCATCGAGCCAGGCGACGGCAGCCCTGCGCGGCGTCAGCTCCATTTTGGGAAAGACCGTTGCCCGTACTCGCGCCGAATCGCCCATCGAAGCTCAGGTGGCTCGGCCGATGCAATCGCGGCAGCGAGTTTTATCCCCGGAGATTGCCCGGGTCCGGGCGCAATTGCGTCAGCCCAGAACAGCTCGGGAGGTGTTTCTGGCGACGGTCCTTCTCGGCCCGCCTCGAGGTCTCGAAGACCACACCTGGCCGGTCTCTTCGACTCCCGCTACTTTCGGGCGGTGACGGTGGCGGCACCCGGGTTGTTCGCGAGGAGCGCGATCAGATCGACGAGAATGCGCTTGGTCTCATCGAGATGGACGTCCACGGCTGGGGATTTGTCGTCTTCCTCGCCCTCGTCGGCTGCTGCGTCCGACGGCGGAGGAGCGTCTGCTTCGGCCAGGGCGACCTGGTTGGTCGGGCTGACCGGGTCCGGCAGGCCGGGCAGATCGGCATTCTTGAGCGTGATTTCGTAGGTTGTGACGGGCGCTTCGCCGCGGGATTTCCGCTCCTCTTTTCGGGCCTTCTGTTTGGCTTCGAGTTCTTCCTTTTCCTTGATCCGCTGCGCCTCGTTCAGTGAGACGCTCTTGTCCGTAAGCAGATCGCGGTAGCGGACAACGTCCTCGCGCACGTAGGCAAATTCCCTGTCTTCACTCTGCCTGGCCTCGGTTCGACGGCGGAGTTCATCGAGGTGGGGTTGGATGCGGTCCAGCTTTTCGTACATCGCGCTGGCGATGCTGTCCCAGGGCATGGGGAATGGCTGGGACGATTCGCCCACCTCGAGGTCGTTGGCCACTGACGGCAGGATGATGTCCGGCGTCACCCCTTTGAGCTGGGTCGACCAGCCATTGGCGCGGTAGAACTTGCGGATCGTGACCTTGAGGGCGCCGGCGTTGTAATTGCGGAAGTTGGCGAACTTGTTCAACTCGTAAATTGTCTGCACCGTGCCTTTGCCGTGGGTGGACGTGTCGCCCACGATCAGTGCACGGCCATAGTCCTGCAGAGCCGCGGCGAGAATCTCCGAGGCGGAGGCGCTGAATCGGCTGGTGAGAACGATCAGGGGACCGTCGTAGAGCACCTCGGGATCCGGATCCGACTCGATGCTGATATCGCCGTCGGCATCCTTGATCTGGACGATCGGGCCGTCCTTAATGAACAGACCCGTGAGGCGGATCGCCTCTTCGAGCGAGCCTCCCCCGTTGCGGCGCAAATCGAGGATGATCCCATGAACGCCCTCGGACTGAAGTTTATTGAGCAGCCGTCGCACGTCGGCTGTGGTGCTTTTCAGTTCCGGTTGCGCGCCGCCCGATGCCAGTTGAATCCGCCTCGAACTGCCGAGATCGAACGTGGCATAGAACGAGGGCAGATCGATGACGCCCAGCCGCACAGTCGATCCGCCGGTGTCCGGCATGTCCACAATCTTCGCCTTCGCCTCCTGATCCTCGAGCTTGATCTCGTCGCGGACGAGCGTCAGCGTCTTTCTCTCGGAAGGGTCGGCAGCATCGGCCGGAATGATCGTCAGGGTGACCTCGGTCTCCTTGGGCCCTCGGATCATCTCGACGACCTTGGTGAGTTTCATGTCGATGACATCGACGGGCTCCTGATCCTTTTGGGCGACGGCGACAATGCGGTCGTTGGGTTTGATCTTCTTGCTGCGCGCCGCCGGGCCTCCCGGCACGAGACTTTCGATCTTGCAGTAACCGTCCTCGGAACGGAGGAGGGCGCCGATGCCGAAGAGGGACAACTTCATGCTGATTGCGAAGTTCTCCAACTGTGCCTTGCCCATGTAATCCGAGTGCGGATCGTAGGCCTGGCTCAAGGCCGTCAGGTAAACCTGCAGCACCTCCTCGTTGTCGAGTTCCCCCCAACTGCGGAGAAGGCGTTTGTAGCGGGCCGAGAGGGTCTTGAGGATTTCCTCCGGCTTGTGTTTGTTGAGTTTCTCCTGCAAATACTCGTAACGCAGGTGCTGGCGCCAGAGTTCGCGGGCCGAATCGAGAGTGTCCGGCCAGTCGGCGTCCTTGCGATTGGGCGTGTGCCGGTCGCTGCCCGTGAAGTCGAACTGGTTCTCGACAAGCAGGCCTGCCACATACTCGACGCGCTGATCGACCCGTTGCAGGAAACGCGCGAAAATCTCGTTCGCCTTCGACGAGTCGCCACGTTCCAGCGTCAGCTCCGGCAGTCGATCCCGCAAACGCCCGAATTCGGCGATGTCCGACTTGAGAAAGTGAATGCGCATCGGATCGAGCAGGTTGAAATACCGCTCGAGAAAACGCTCGCTCAGCGCGGAATCGAGCCCGCGCCGGTCGTAGTGGTAGCGCTTGAGAAGCTTTGCCGTCAGACTCGCCACGTTCCCGTCGTAGGCCCCCACCGGCAGGGGACTGACATTGGTGTACTTGGACGAGAATGTGATCAGGTCTTTGACCGGATCCAGGGAGGAAGCCAGCCCCGCCGCCTTCGGGCTTTCGGGCTGGGGCGCTTCCGCTGCGCAGAGATGGGCGGCCCACCACCCTGCCAGCGTCCAAAGAGCCCACCCTCCGACCCTGCACACTCGATATGACTTCATGATCTTGAGATTCACGCCATGCATGCGCTGAGACGCACGCTCGCAAGCAAGATAGGCGAATCCCGCCCCAGAGCAAGCGCGGCCTGCAAAGGCCCAGCGGTTCTCGCCAGAGGCCCAGGCCAAAATGAGAACTGCCGGCAAAGGCGGGCGCGCAAGGATCGGAGCATGACCATGAATCACTCATTCGCCGAGCGAATCCCTCCTTGAATTGGCTCGCCATATGCAAGCAGGCGTCGGATAATACGCAACACGCATGGCGCACACTGGCGGAATCAACCTGATCGTGCTGGCGGCCGGCTTCGCCACACGCTTGTATCCCTTGACACTGACGCGGCCCAAACCGCTGCTGCCCGTCGCGCACCGGGATCGGAAGGACGGCAAGCCGATGATCGAGCACGTGCTCGACAACGTGGCCTGCATCCCGGGCATCAACCGCATCCACGTTGTCACCAACGGCAAGTTCATCGATGTGTTCGAGGCGTGGTTGCGGGAGTATGGCGCCCGGCTGTCACACCTGGAAATCAAGCTGGTCAACGACGGAGTCTTCGATGCGGAAAAGCGTTTGGGAGCGATCGGAGATCTCGACTTCGTGCTGCGCCGCGAGGGCATTGACGATGACATTATCGTGGTGGCGGGCGACAACCTCTTCAGCGAACCGCTGCATGGATTCGGCGAGTTCTGTCGCCGCAAAAACACGCCGGTCCTGGGGGTTTACGACGTGCGCGACCTCGAAGAGGTCAAGAAGTACAACACTCTCACCCTTGATTCGGAAGGCCGGCTTGTCTTTTTCGAGGAAAAGCCCCAAGCGCCGACGAGCACCCTGACGGGTATCGCCCTCTATTTCTATCCCCGGCACATTCTGCCGCTTGTTCATCAGTACATCGCCGAAGGCAACAACCCCGACCAGCCCGGCCGGCTTATCCAATGGCTCTATCCCCGCGTGCCTGTCTTTACCTGGCGGATACCGGGTGTTTGGTACGACATCGGCTGCCAGGAGACGCTGGCAGAGGCGAACAGGATTTTCGGGTCCGTCTCCTGACTCGGGCGCCCGGGCATCGCGCCCCGCGAGGCCTTGCGGAGCATCGGGACTGGAGCCACGGAGGACGCGCACCGCTGACCGATCGGGGTCGCGCGGTCACATCCGTTCGCAGGTCTCGATGCCGAGGACGGCGAGGCCCTGCCGGAGCGCCTTGGCGGTCAGATCGCAGAGGGCCAATCGGCTCGATCGGTGCGGTTCGTCGGCCTTGAGCACGGGGCAACATTCGTAGAATGCGGTGAAGCGGCCGGCGAGTTCATAGAGATAATTGCACAAGTAGTTGGGGCGATAGTCTCCGGCCACGGCTTCGAGCACGATGCCGAAAGTCAAAAGATGCTTCGCCAGCCGGACCTCCTCCTCTTGCCCCAGAACGAAACACGCGCGCGCGCGCCCGGGCCAGCCGGCCTCGTCGGACGCGTCTTCGGCCTGTTTGCGGAAGATGCTTCGGATGCGGGTGTAGGCGTACTGGAGATAAGGCGCGGTGTGGCCCGTCAGCGCGAGCATCTTGTCCCAGTCGAAGACGTAATCGCTCTGGCGGTTGGGCAGAAGATCGGCGTACTTGAGCGCCCCCAAGCCAACCACCCGGGCGATCTCGCGCCGTTCCGTCTCGGGAAGCGCGGGATTCTTGGATGTGACGAGCCGAAGGGCGCGTTCCTCGGCTTCGTCCAGCAAATCCGCGAGCTTGACCGTGTCGCCGGATCGGGTCTTGAAGGGCTTGCCATCCGGGCCCAGGATGGATCCGAACCAGACGTGGGCCAGTTTTACCCTCGCCTGGGGGCGCCAGCGCCTAAGAATCGCGAAAATCTGGCGGAAGTGAAGCTGCTGGCGTGCGTCAGTGACATAGACGATCTCGTCGGGGTTCCAGGTCTCGATCCGGTAGGCCAAGGTGGCGAGGTCGGTGGTGGCGTAATTGGCGGCCCCGTCGCTCTTCTGAACGATGGCGGGGTGTTTTTGGAGTTCGGCATCATCCTCGAAGAACACCACTTTCGCGCCTTCGCTCTCTCGGGCGACTCCGGCCTGTTCGAGTTCCTCGACGACCGCCTTGAGCCGCGGATTATAGAAACTCTCGCCCAGCGTGGTGTCGAAGCGGATACCGAGGCGGGCGTAGATGGAATCGAACTGGTGTTGGGAGCGCGCGTTCATGTCCTGCCACAGCGCGAGATTCTCCGGATCGCCGTTCTGAAGCCGGACGAGTTCCTCCCGTGCCGCCGCGAGCGTGTCCGGATTCGCGTCGCACTGGGCGTTGATGGCGCGGTAGAGCCGCTCCATCTCGCCCACGGCATCCCGTTCGAGGGCGTCGCGATCGAGGTCGCGCTTCCAGCCCAGAAGCAGTTTGCCGAATTGCGTGCCCCAATCGCCGATGTGATTGTCCGCGATCACGCGATGCCCCAGCAGACGCAGCGTCCGGACCAGGCAGTCGCCCAGAATCGTCGATCGGATGTGGCCGACATGCATCGGTTTGGCCACGTTCGGCGAGCTGTAGTCGACCACGATTGTCCGCGGCTGGGATGCCCGTTCGAAGAACAGGTGCTCGCCCTGAACGGCACGCTGGAGCACCGCGTCCAGGGCTTCCGTGCGGATTCGAAAATTCAGGAAGCCGTCGCCGGCAATCTCGACCGGTTCGCACCATTCCGACACATCCAGAGACCTCACGAGATCGGCCGCCAGTTGGCGCGGGTTGAGCCGGCGCGCTTTCGCCAATCCGATGACCGCCGAACTCTGGTAATCACCGTGTCGCGGATCGCGGCACGGGCGCACCTCGACGCTGCTCAGATCGGCATCGGGGAGGATTGGCGCGATGGCGTCTCGGAGGCGTCGTGCGATGAAACGGTGCAGCATGATGGAGACGGGACGGGGCGATGAGGCAACCTGGCTGTGGGGCGATGCCGGCTGCCCGGCGCTGATCAAACGGGGCGCGGCGGCTTTTCGGTGGCGTTGTTCCGGATGATTCCATACATGGTGGAAGCGTCCGGGGCCTGCTCCAAGGCCTGGCGGAACTCTTTTCGATGCAGCAGCTTGGCGATGTCGGCCAGGGTATGCAGATGCTTCTGGAACTGTCCCTGGGGCACCAGGAACAGCATGACCAGAGTCACAGGCTGGTTGTCGAGTGCGTCAAATTGAATCCCCTTCCGCGAGCGGCCGAAGGCGCCGACGACGTCGTCGATGAGGTCGGTCGAGGCATGGGGAATCCCGATGCCGAAGCCGATTCCGGTGCTCATCGAGGTCTCGCGCTTGCGGACGACCGCAACGACGGCATCGCGGTGCTCCAGCTTGATCTTGCCGGCCGCCACCAGACAATCAATGAGCTCGTCGATCACCTGCCAACGATCGCTGGCCGCAAGATCGCTGACGATGGTGTCCGCTTGGAGGATCTCAGCCAGATTCATAGACATCAGATCAAATACGCATTTCGCACCAAGCCTCCCGGCATTTCAAGTGAATTTAAGACCGAATCTGACACTGACACGCCGACACACCCGCCGTCCCTCTGCAACTGCTGGACGGGATCGGAGGGGATTGGTACAAAGCCGACGTGCGTTCGCGATCCGACTCAGGCAAGACGGCGGCGGAGATGACCGCCGGGCTGCGCCGCTATCTGTATTTCACGGCCGCGTGTTGCGGGGCCTCGATCCTGATCGTCGAAATCCTGGGCGCGAAGATGCTCGCCCCGTATCTGGGCACATCCCATTTTGTCTGGACGGCCCAGATCGCCATCACCATGGTCGCGCTGGCGTCGGGCTACGCGACGGGAGGATGGCTGGCGGATCGATGGCCGACGCTGCGGTGGATCTATGCGTCGCTGCTCATGGCTGCCGCATGGCTGTGCGGCGCGGCTTTGGTGTGCGAACCGGTCGCGTTTGCCTGCTTGAGACTGCGCCTTGCCACGGGCTCTTTGCTGGCCGCCACCGTGCTTTTCTTCTTGCCGCTTGGAGTCCTCGCGATGGTCGGGCCGGTGTTCGTGCGGGCGCTGACGCGTTCGCTGACAACCGTCGGCCAGAGCATGGGGCGGCTGACCTCGGTCAGCACGATCGGGAGCGTGGCTGGGACGATGCTGATCGGCTACGTCCTGATCCCGTTTCTGCCGAACTCGACCACCCTCTGTGCGACGGCCGGCGTGCTGGTCTTGCTGGCGGCGGTCTACTTTCTGCTTTGGGACAGGCGTCACGCGGGCGGGGTGGGGACCGGCGTGGCGGGGTGTGTTCTGCTCCTTTACTTGGGGGCAAGCCAGCGGCCGTTCGCGTCGGTGCCCGGGTTGACCGAGTTGCACCGCCGCAACTCGAATTTCGGGCTCATGCAGGTGGTCGAGAACCGATCGGGCACCCGCCGCTACTATCTGAACGATCTCCTCACACAGAACGGTTACGACCCGGTGCGCCGGCAGAGCGCCTCGCTGTTCACGCACATGCTGCACGGGTTGTCCGTCGCCTATGCGCCCCACGCCACCAACATCCTGTGCATCGGCATGGGCATCGGAATCGTGCCGATGCAATTGGCCCAAGCTGGCGTCCAGGTCGAGGTTGTCGAGATCAATCCGGCCGTCATCCCGCTCGCCCAGCAGTTCTTCGACTTCAAGCCCGAGGCGGTCCGAATCCATGTCGGCGATGGCCGCTATTTTCTCCAAACCGCCACAAACCGCTACGACGTCGTCGTGCTCGACGCGTTCCTGGGGGAATCGCCTCCCTCTCACCTCATGACGCGGGAATCGTTCGAATCCGTTCGGCGTTGTCTGGTGCCCAACGGCGTCCTGGTGATGAACACCTTCGGCGACTTTCTCTCGGGGCGCGACTTTCTCCTTGCCTCGATCGAGCAGACGCTCAAGAGCGTCTTTCCAAGCACACGCATCCATGCCGCAGGCAGCGGAAACGTGTTCTTTGTCGCCTCTCCCCAGGCAGGCCTCGAGGTGCGCCGCACACCCGATTTCTCATCCCTCCCGCCTGATCTGCGCTGGCAGGCAGAACAGGCCTTTGGGTCCAAACCGGCGACGGACCCCGCCCACGGAATGGTGCTCACAGACGACTTCAACCCAGCCGACTATCGGGATGCCTTCAACCGGGAAGATTTGCGCCGGAGGTTGGCGATGAGTTACCGGCCCGACTAGCCTGCAGGTTCACGGGTCGAGACTTCGAGGTTTTGGAAACACTGCCCGGGACGCAGAGGATGCCCGGCGAGAAATTCGGCCGCCGTGAGCCGGCGCCCACCCTCGCGCTGCACCGCCGTCAGGCAGAGAGCGCCCTCGCCGCACCCCACCACGATGCCCGCTCGATCGGCAGCGAGGATTTCGCCTGCCGCGCCTCGAGGCCCGGGCCTCACCGATGCCTCATGAACCTTCAGCAGCATTGGCTTGGGATCGCTCCGCAGATGGGTGTACGTCCCCGGCCACGGCGCAAGTCCGCGAACGCGGTTCCAGAGTTCGCGCGCCGGGCGGTTCCAGTCCAGACGCCCATCCTCCTTTGTGATCTTGCGGGCGTACGTGGCGGCTTCCTCCGGTTGGGGGCGCGGCACGAGGCGCCCCGAAACCTGCTCGGATAAAGTGCGGACCAGCAAGTCGGCGCCGGATCGAGCCAGACGGTCGTGCAGAGTCCGCGCATTGTCGTCGGGTCGAATCGGCGTGGCCTCCATCGCAAGAATAGGCCCGGTGTCGAGCCCGGCGTCGATCTGCATGATGGTCACTCCGGTCTCTGATTCGTCGTTGAGGATCGCCCACTGGATGGGGGCGGCCCCGCGGTACTTGGGCAGCAGCGAGGCGTGCACGTTCACGCACCCGTGAGGGGGGATGCCCAGGAGCGCGGGAGGGAGTATTTGACCGTAAGCGACGACCACACCGACATCGGGCCGGAGCGATTGGATGTGTTGGATGAAGTCCGAGTGACGGCACTTCTCGGGCTGCAAGACCGGCAGACCCAATTTGAGCGCACTCGCTTTGACGGGCGAGCATTGAAGCCTGAGATCACGCCCACGGGGCCGATCCGGCTGCGTCACAACCCCCAACAAGCTGAAAGCGGGCGTTGCCGCGAGGGCTTCCAGGCTGGCGCAGGCGAGCTCGGCGGTGCCGAAGAAGACGATGCGCATGGGATGCATCGGAGGGATGGTCTGAGGCGCGTCTCGCTAACGCAACAATCCGCGTATCGATCGCGGGGTTGGGCCGGACCCACGGGGCGAACGCGAACGTCGGGCGGGAGGCCTCGGGCTGGCGGCACGCACGCTTGGACTCGAGACCGTCCTTTCACCCAGGGATGTGGCGCAGCCGGAACAGAGGTATTCGTAGAGTTCGCCGCTCGGGAGAATGAGCAGGAGCTTCTGCCGCACCGGCATCGCCCGGCGGCACTTGGGGCAGTACAATTCGCTGGCGGTGAAATCGCCGAACTGCTGAGTCATGGGCGCTAGAATCGTTGTCCAGTGAGGCCTGATGTGGACAAGTCAAGTCCATGGAGAGGGTTGAAGGAGTCAAGGACTCTAAAGGCCGAAACGCCGCGGAGATCATCGGTGCCGCGCGGCGGTGTGTCGAGCAGACGAATGCGGCAGAGCCTCATCGGGTGCGGATTTCGTCTTTATGTTTGACGGCGATCTGGGCCACTTCGGCGAACGAAATGCCCACCTCCTTGCCGGCCGGCATCAGCAATTGGAGGAAGAAATCCGCCGCGGAGATGCGGCTGATGCGCTTGCCCACGTACTCGGCCTTGGCTGTGGTCACCACCAGCACCATGTCCTTGTCGGCGTCAGTCGGCACCACGCGGAAGAAGCCGGAGAACTGGGTTTCGAAGAAGCGGCGATTGAACGTGTAATCGCCACGCTTGTAGGCCTTGGCCTCGGTCCTCTCCTCCGTCTTTGCGGCGGCTGCCATCCGGAGACCCCCGGCGGCGAGCGGAGCCGGCACACCCACTTTGCGGGAGGTGGCACCCGCGGGGCTGCTGGCTTGGGGTATCGCCGGTCCTCCCAATGCCTCCTCGGGCGCGGTGGCCTCCGACTCTTCCGCAGGTTCCAGGGACGGCGAAACCAGGAAGATGATCGGCCCCAACACGGGCAGCAACGCGGACAATCCACAGGCCAGGGCGACCGGGCGGTTGCGATAGCGGGCGATCTCATAGGCAGCCAGCAGATTGGCCAGGTAGAGAACACCCAGAATGACGAGTCCCAACGGCGTGGTAAACGAACTGAAGAACGTGGTGCGTCCCGGCGGACGGTCGGCCCTTGGCACGTCCCGCAGGCGGATCGTCGGCTTGGGTTTGGGCTTGGTGAACTCCGGAGGCAATTCGATGAACGGCTCGACCATCGGTTTGAGTTTCGGATTCTCCGCCAGCAGCTTCAAGGCCTCCTGCGTGAACTTGCTATAAGAAATGCGCTTCGAGAACCCGCCGATGTCGAGCCGGAAAGCGACTCCGTAATCGTTGCCGTCGGAGATTTCGCCGCTGATCGTGCTTCCGTCCAAAAGCTTGTAATCCGCCGCCCAGGCCGGTCCCCAGAACAGCCCGGCCATAGCCAGTAACAGCAGGAAAACTGATGTCCTACGCATGTCCGGAGACTGAACGACATTTCACCCGCGGCCAAGGAAGAAATTCACACGGCGTCCTCCCGCCCGGACGATTCCAGGCTGGTCTTGGCGGCGCGTTCCCGGTTGAATCCGCAAATGCTGAGTACGGACTTGATGCCGGCCCGCGAGGAACGATCGCGCCGACTGATGATTGTGTTGCATGGATTGGGCGACAGCATGGAAGGGTATCGCTGGCTTCCGCCCGCTCTGAATCTGCCCTGGCTCAATTTCCTCCTGGTCAACGCGCCCGACGACTATTTCGGCGGATACTCATGGTACGACATCTACGGCGATGCGGAGCCGGGAATCGTCCGAAGCCGAACGCTCCTGTTCGATCTGCTTGACAGTCTGGGCGGACGGGGCTTTGCAGTCGCCGACACCGTCCTATTCGGTTTTTCCCAGGGTTGCCTGCTCACGATCGATGTGGGCATGCGCTACCCGCAAAGGCTGGCCGGGTTGGTGGGCATCAGCGGCTACGCGCACGATCTCGACTCGCTTCTGCAAGAAATGTCGCCTTTGGCCAAACAGCAGCGCTTCCTGGTGACACACGGGACCCAGGATCCACTCCTTCCCATCGAGCCGGTCCGGGGCCAGATGCAGCGGCTGCGCCGCGCTGGGCTGAAGCTCGAATGGCGTGAGTTCGCGAAAGCCCACACCATCGCCGGCGAGGCCGAGATCGACGTAATCCGGACGTTCATCGAGAACTGCTTTGCCTCGAACGCCGGCGCTTGACCTCCGGCAGCGCTTCGCAGGTCAAGAGCGCCGCGCCGCCGGCTAGTCGGCACCGCGGCCCCCGGTTACCGATAAAGCAAGTAGGGTGCGCGCTTCTTGCGGAACGTGTCTTCACCGGCTTTCCACGACGCCACAATGCTGCGGGCGCTGCGGCCCTCCTGCAGCGCGCGCCGAACGGAATCGGTGCCGTTGACCCTGTCGAGCATCTGAAACGACTGGCCGCGTTTGAGCGCCAGAGCGAACAGGTCCCGCCCCGCCACTTGCCGGACCGCTTCGAGCGCGTAGTAATTGATCGCCACCAGCGGGGCCTGGTCCGGCTCGCTGAATCGAATCCGCACGCCCGAGACACGCTGGCCCTGGAACATGCCGCGCGACGGCGTGTAACTGACGGGCGAGAACTGCACTCCGCGCAGCCGCAGACCCGCGAAGTGAGACGCCAGGGCATCGGATTTGAGCCACGGCGCCGCAACGCATTGGAAAGGCATGTCGGTCCCCATCCCGATGCTCACGCCGCCGATTTCACCCAGCACGCCCGTGGCGACCAGGAACAGGCCGGTCTCGGCCGACTTCACATTCGGAGAGGTGGGCACCCAAGGCAGGCGTGTCGCTTTCCACGTCATCGTGCGGTTCCAGCCGGACATCGGAATCACGGTCAGTTTGCAGCGGCGGGCGATCCAGCGTTCGTCGTTGATCATGCGCGCCAACTCGCCGCACGTCAGCCCGTATACATACGGCACCTCCCACCAGCCCACAAAGGAACGAAACCGCGCATCCAACATCGGCCCTTCGACCCGCGCGCCCCCGAGCGGATTGGGCCGATCGAGCACCATGAACTCGACGCCGGCCTCGGCGCACGCATCCATTGCAAGCCCCATGGTGCTGATGTACGTGTAGGAACGAACGCCAAGGTCCTGCACGTCGTAGAGAAGAACGTCGATGCCCCGCAGCATCTTCGGCGTGGGCTTGCGCACCGGCCCCGGCCCGTACAGCGAATAGACCGGCAGGCCGGTGCGAGGATCCTTGCTGTCCGGAAACTCCTTCCCGGCCGTCAAGTCACCCCTCAACCCGTGTTCCGGCGCGAACAAGGCCACCAACTTGACCCCGGGCGCCGAACGCAATCGGTCGATGGTCGAGCGCCCGCGCCGGTCCACCCCGGTGGGGTTTGTGATCAAGCCGATTCTCTTCCCGGCCAGCGGGCGCCAGCCGCGTGCAGCCAGGGTGTCGGTGCCCAACTCCACGGGCGCCTGCGCCTGCGCCTGCATGAGACCGAGCAACAGGCCAAGCAGAGGCAGACACAGAAGAGGACGGTGACGGCGTGAACAGGCGGGCGATCGCCCGCCTTTGTCGTTGCCCATGTTGCCGCCGTCGTCGCTCAACCGCGTGATGGACGACAACGGCGCTGACCAGGGCCGGGACGAAGGCGGCGCCGACGCACAGTCCATTCTCATACAAAGGAACCTCCCTCACAGGGACGGGTGATGCATGAATACAAATAACAAATAAAGGCGCGGGCGATGGGCCCGCGCCTTGCCACGAAACAAGAGACCCGCTCAGGCAACCGGGGCCATCGGCGGCGTCTTGAAGATGTCGAAACTGCCCGGCATGGGCGGCTTCAGCGTGCGGAATTCGCCCCACTGCATCTTCGAGGCGTCGGTGTAGAGCTGCTCGGGCCCGTACATGAACTTCGAGTTGAGGATTTGATCCCAGTCGACAGCCCCGCCGCTGTAAGCGGCCTCGCGCCCCATGATGGCGGTGAGCGTGCTGTCGGTGACGTTCTTGGCCTCGTTGAGTTCGGTGTCCTTGACGATAGCGTTGATGAGGTCGACGTGCTCCTGGGTGTACGGGTCGCCGCTCTGCAGCTTGAGCGTCGAGCGCCAACGCCAGCCGCGGTTCAGGCTGATGCTGCCGCTCGGGTTGGCCGTGCCGATGGTCCCATGCACCGCCTCGCTCACGGAGGACCAGGCGCGCTTGATTTGGCCGCAATAGGAGTACATGCGCACGCCGTTCTCGTATTCGAACTCGACGGCGAAGTTGTCCCAAATCTCGCCCGCCGCGTCGCCCAGAGCCTGCCGCGCGCCCATGCCCCAGCAACGGACCGGATGCGCGTTCATGATCCAGTTGCAGACGTCGATGTTGTGGACGTGCTGCTCGCAGATGTGATCGCCCGAGAGCCAGATGTAATGGTACCAGTTGTGAATCTGTTTATCGAGATCGGTCTCGCCCCGCACGCCCCGATGCCAGATAGGGCCGCCATTGACCCAGTAGGCCCGCAGGGTCACCACGTCCCCAATCGCGCCTCCCTGGATCAGCTTGATCGTCTCGATGTACCCAGCCTGATGCCGGCGTTGCGTCCCCGCCGCAACCTTCAGATTCTTCTTCTTCGACTCCTCGCAGGCCGCGTACATG
The DNA here is from genome assembly GCA_002071485.1 of Verrucomicrobia bacterium ADurb.Bin006. GTDB lineage: Bacteria > Verrucomicrobiota > Verrucomicrobiia > Limisphaerales > J093 > MWFF01. Next base: position 27,980 of record MWFF01000074.1, read on the forward strand.
ATCCGCGCGGTCGGCCCGTCCACGGCAACCGGCTTCTCCATGAAGACATGCTTGCCGCGCTCGACGCAGGCCTTGAAATGCGGCGCCCGGAAGCCCGGCGGCGCAGCCAGGATGGCGTAGTTCACTCCCGGCACGTCCAACGCCTTGATGTAGGCATCGAAACCGCTGAAGCACTTGTCCTCCGGCACACCAAACGCCTGCGTGCCACGCCGGGCCTGGCCAGGGAAGATGTCGGCCGTCGCCACGATCTTGCCCTCGACGCCGGCCAGTTTCGCGGCTTCAAGGAAATTCTGACCCGCGCCGCCTCCGCGGCCACCCAGACCCAGAATCACCGCGTTGAACACGGGCTTGGCCTGGGCATTGACAACCGTCGGAAAACCGGCGACCGCAAACGCGCCGGCGGTGGCCAGCGAGGAGTGTTTCAGAAAGTCACGACGGGATACGCCCGCCGCGGAGGGATGAGCATCGCTTGGATTCATAGATTCTTTTGTGTTCGCAAGTTATGGTCTGTTCAACCTGTCAGTCCAGGCCGCTATTCAAACAGCATCGCTCGCCCGGCGCCAGAGAAAAGAAAAGCCCCGCCTTGTTCGCGATCCGTATGTCGCATGGACGCGTGACCGCGGCGAAGCCGAAAACTCGAGAGCCCCTGCCAATGCGGGCAGGAAATCAATACCGGTAATGGTCGGGTTTGTAGGGGCCCTCAACGGGGACGCCGATATACTCGGCCTGCTTTTTGGTCAGCTTGGTGAGCTGGACGCCGATCTTGCCCAGGTGGAGCCGGGCGACCTCTTCGTCGAGTTTCTTGGGAAGGCGATAGACACCGATCTTGTAGGTGTGCCGGTTCTTCCAAAGATCGATCTGGGCCAGGACCTGGTTGGTGAAGCTGTTGCTCATCACGAAACTCGGATGCCCTTCGGCGCATCCCAGATTCACGAGCCGGCCCTGAGCCAGCACGTAAATGGCGTGGGAACCCCGAAACATGTACTTGTCCACTTGCGGCTTGATCGAGATTCGTTTGACGCCTTGGGCCGCATTCAGCCGGTCCATTTGGATTTCGTTGTCGAAGTGCCCGATGTTGCACACGATGGCCTGATCCTTCATCCGCCGCATGTGCTCGAGAGTGATGACGTCGCAATTGCCCGTGGCCGAGACGTAGATATCCGCTTCGCCCAACGTCTCCTCGATGGTCTTGACCTCGAATCCCTCCATCGCCGCCTGGAGCGCGTTGATCGGATCGATCTCGGTGACGATCACGCGGCAGCCGAATCCCCGCAGGCTGAGTGCGCTGCCCTTGCCCACGTCCCCGTAGCCGCACACGACAGCGGTCTTGCCGGCCACCATCACGCCCGTGGCGCGCTTGATGCCGTCACAGAGCGACTCCCGGCATCCGTAGAGGTTGTCGAACTTGGACTTGGTGACCGAGTCGTTCACGTTGACGGCCGGAACAAGCAGCTTGCCCGCTTCGAGCATCTGGTAGAGGCGGTGCACACCCGTCGTCGTCTCCTCGCTCACCCCCTTCCATTCCTTGACGGCCTCCGTAAACCACCCGGGGCGCGTTCGGGCGCACTTCTTGAGCAGGTTTTTGATCACCCGCTCCTCATGGCTCGCTGATGCCGTGCGTGTCCAGTCGTTCCCCTGTTCCATCTCGAAACCCTTGTGCATCAGAAGCGTCGCATCGCCCCCATCGTCGACAACCAGGTGCGGTCCCTTGCCGCCCGGATGGGTCAGGGCCGCCAGGGTGAACTCCCAGTATTCCTCGAGGCTCTCGCCCTTGAACGCAAAGACCGGAATCCCTGCCCGGGCCACAGCGGCGGCCGCCTGGTCCTGAGTCGAGAAAATGTTGCAGCTCGCCCAGCGGACGCTCGCCCCCAGGGCATCGAGGGTCTCAATCAACACCGCCGTCTCGATGGTCATGTGCAGCGACCCCGTAACGCGGGCGCCGCGCAGCGGCTTCTCGGTCGCGTACCGTTCGCGAATGGCCATCAGCCCGGGCATCTCCTTTTCAGCCACCTCGATCTCCCGGCGGCCCAGGGCGGCGAGGGAAAGGTCTTTGACATGACAGTCCGAGCTCGGTTTGCCATTGCCGTTCTTGCGAACGGCCGACGGCCTGGCGGCGCTGGCGCGGGAAGAAGCGAGTGAAACAGCGGGCATGGGAATCTTAGATTTCAAATTTCAGATCTCAAATTGTCGTGGCCACTATCATTTCACGGCCTTCTTGAGCGCGGCGATCTTGTCCGTCCGCTCCCAGGTCAGGTCGGGATCATCCTTGCCGAAGTGGCCGTAGTTGGTGGTCTTTCCGTAGATCGGGCGAAGCAGGTTGAGCTGTCTGATGATGTCCGCGGGCTTGAAACTGAACACCCGCCGCACCGCCTCCGTGACCGATTCGTCGCTCACAACCCCCGTCCCGAACGTGTCGACGCAAACACTCACGGGATCCGGATAGCCGATGGCATAGGCGAATTGCACTTCGCAGCGGCGGGCCAAACCGGCCGCCACCACGTTCTTGGCAACGTACCGGCCCATGTAAGCGGCGCTCCGGTCTACCTTGGAGGGGTCTTTCCCGCTGAAACTTCCCCCCCCGTGCCGGCCCATCCCGCCATAGCTGTCGACAATGATCTTCCGGCCGGTCAAACCGGAGTCTCCTTGCGGCCCGCCCACGACAAATCGCCCCGTTGGATTCACCAGGTAGAGCGTGTCCCGATCGAGCATCCGCCTGGGCAGCACTTTCCTGATCACCTGCTCGATGCAGAATTTCTCGATCCGGGCGTGATCCACGTCCGCCGCGTGTTGCGTCGAGATCACGACGCTGGTCACGCGGACCGGCCGGTCATCCACGTACTCGATCGAAACCTGGCTCTTCGCATCGGGCCGAAGCCAACCGATCCGCCCCGTCTTCCGAATCCGTGTCAGCTCGCGCCCGAGCTGATGGGCGAACATGATCGGAGCCGGCATCAATTCAGGCGTCTCGTCGCACGCGTAACCGAACATCAGCCCCTGGTCGCCCGCGCCCTGTTCCGCCTTCTTCTTTCCCTTCGCAGCCCGGGCATCGACACCCTGGGCAATGTCCGGCGACTGCTTGGTCACACACACATTCACGAACACTTTGTCGGCGTGAAACACGTCGTCGTCGTTGACATACCCGATGTCCCGAATGGCCTGCCGGGCAATCGCCGCGAAATCGAGCTTCGCTCGGCTCGTGATTTCACCGCCCACAATCACCAGATTCGACTTCGCATAGCACTCGCATGCCACCCGGCTCGACCTGTCCTGCGCCAGACAGGCGTCCAGAACCGCGTCGGAAATGGTGTCGCACACCTTGTCCGGATGACCTTCGGCAACGGACTCGGAGGAGAAGATAAAACGCTTGCTCATGGGGTATTCGCGGCAGTTTCTTTAAAATTGACGTATCACGATGGGAGGATATACGCTCTCCCCAGGCCGTCAACCTGATTTTTCTCGTGAACACAGTCTTGAAGTCTCTTCGCGCCCTGGCCGATGCCACCCGACTCCGCCTGCTGGGCCTCCTGGAAAAGGACGAACTGTCCGTCCACGAACTGCAGGACATCACTCGCCTGGGTCAGTCCCGCATTTCGACCCACCTGGGCCTGCTCCGGGATGCCGGGCTGCTGGAATGCCGGCGCGATGGGAAGCGGACCTTCTACCGGCTCAACCGAGAACTCGATGCCGCGGCGCGGGAGATCGTCCAGATCGGCGGGGCGGGCGCGCGCGAGCAGGCCGAATACGCCTCGGATCAAATCAACCTCAAACGCATTCTGGACCTGCGTCAGCACCAAGCCCAGGTCTTCTTCAACCAGGTCGCCGGTCGGTTCGACCGGAGCTACGGCCCGGGCCGGAGCTGGCAGGGGCTCGGGCAACTGCTGCTGCGGATTCTGCCGCCCCTGACGGTGGCCGATCTCGGCTCCGGCGAGGGGTTGGTGGCGGAATTGCTCGCGCGGCGCTGCAAACGAGTCATCGCCGTGGACAACTCGGAGAAGATTGTCGAGTTCGGGGCGGCCAAGGCGGCCAAGGCGGGGCTGTGCAACCTGGAATTCCGCCTGGGTGATCTGCAGGATCCGCCGATCGACACAGCGAGCGTGGACGTGGTGATTTTGAGCCAGGCGCTCCATCACGCGGCGCAACCCGACCGGGCCATCCGCAGCGCCCACCGGATTCTCCGCCCGAAGGGACAGATTCTGATTCTCGATCTGCTCCGTCATCAGTTCAAACAGGCCCGGGACCTCTATGGCGATGTTTGGCTCGGGTTCGCCGAAAGCGACATGCAGCGCTGGCTCGAGGCCGCCAGATTCCGCAAGATCGAGCTCAGTCTGGTGGCTCGGGAAGAGCAGCCACCGCATTTCCAGACTCTCCTGGCCAGCGGGGTCAAGTGAGAATCCGAATCCCGAATCAACCGGACGGACCCTCGACGACACTCACCACCTCGCCCAGCGACAACCGGGTCCGCAACACCCGCGCCGCCTGCGCTTCGACGGCACTGCGAAGCACGCGCCCGGTTTGAGCGTCCGTCGTGATCGAATACCCGCGCGCCAGGACGTTCTCCGGCGAAAGGAGTCGGATTCGGGCGGCCAGGCCGGCGATACGCTGCTGCCGATGCCCGAGTGCGCGGCGGGCCCGGTCATGGAGGCGTTGGGACGTCAGCGCCAAGCTCTCGCGGCGGCGGGCCACGAGCAGGCGCGGCCGGACGCGGCACGTCCGGTCGAACAGGAGGAGCAGGCGCGCCTGGACGCCACGCAACGCGAAACGAGCGGCCCGGGCCAGTTGGGTGCGCAGGTCGTCCAGGCGCTGTTCCCGAACTTGAAGCCGCCTGCGCGGATGGACTCGGGCCAGCCGGCCGCGGCAATGTTCGATCTCGTCGCGGGCTCGCTTACAGCCTTGCCGCGCCAGTTGGCCCAGGCGCGCGGCAGCCTCGGCCAGAAAGGCGCGACCGGCAACCCCCCCTTCAGTCAGAATCTCGGCCGCCGCACTCGGCGTCGCTGCGCGCAGATCGGCGACAAAATCGCTGATGGTGAAGTCGATCTCATGCCCGACGGCGGAGATGACCGGCAGGGTCGAGGCCGCGATGGCGCGGGCAACGGCCTCTTCGTTGAAAGCCCACAAGTCCTCGAGGCTGCCGCCCCCGCGCGTCACCAGAATCACGTCAAGCCCTCCCCGCGCCGCGGGATGCCCGCCGGCCAGACACTCGGCGTGAAACGCGTTGAGTCGACGAATCGCCGCGGCGATCTCCTCGGCCGCGGAAGTCCCCTGTACCCGGCACGGGACGAGAATCAGTTCGAGGGACGGATGCCGCCTCAGGATCACATGGAGCACGTCGCGCAAGGCGGCGCCGGTGGGCGAGGTGACGATCCCGACCCGTTGCGGGCATCGCGGGATGGGGCGCTTGCGGGCGACGTCGAAAAGGCCTTCGGTCTGGAGCTTGCGCTTGAGGCGCTCGAAGGCGAGTTGAAGGGCGCCCAACCCCTGGAGTTCGACGCGCGTGACGATCAGTTGATATTGGCCGCGCGGCTCGTACACCGTCAGCTCGCCGTGCAGATTGACCTTGGCGCCGTCCTCGAGAACCTCCCGATTGCCCCTGGCCTGGGCGCGAAACAGAACGCAATTCAACTGGGCGCCGGGGTCCTTGAGCGTGAAATAGCAGTGGCCAGAGGCCTGGGCGCGCAGGTTGCTGATTTCACCGCCCACCCAGACCTGCGGAAACTGCCCTTCGATCAGGCGCTTCACCCTGCTGGTCAGCTCGGTGACGGTCAGAACCTGGCGCGTCTCCGCCGCGGTGAACAGCTCTGCGAAATCCCATTGCGATTCAGTGACCTTGCCCATCGGGAGGACGCGGCAGCGGTTCCGAAATGCGGCGGATCGACAGGGCGCGTCCGGTGGCCGAGTCGATCTCGATCACGGCGCCCTGAAGAAGCACTCGATCCGACGCCACATCGAAGCGCTGCGGCAGATTGGTTCGGAACCGCTTGATGATGGGGTCGATCCGACGCCCCAGCACGCTCTCGTGCGGCCCGGTGAAACCGGCATCCGTAATAAAAGCCGTCCCCCCCGGCAGAATCTGTTCGTCCGCCGTCTGCACGTGCGTGTGGGTGCCGAGGACCGCGCTCACCTGGCCATCGAGCATGCGCGCCAGGGCTATCTTCTCAGAGGTGGCCTCCGCATGCATGTCGACCACAATGATCGGCGTCCTGGCCCGCGCGCGCGCCACCTCCGCCTCTGCGCAAAGAAAGGGATTGTCCAAATCGCCCATGAACGCCCGCCCTTGCAGATTGATCACAACGATGGGCGCCTGGCTGGGAAACTGGAACAAGCCGCTCCCGCGCCCAGGGGCCCCGTGCGGGTAATTGAGCGGGCGCAGCAGGCGCGGTTCGCCGGGAATGTAGGTCATGATCTCCTTTTGATCCCAGGCGTGGTCCCCGAGCGTGATGACGTCCACGCCCGCATTGAGAATCTCGATGGCCGTCTTGCCCGTGATCCCCGAACCGCCCGCCGCGTTCTCTCCGTTGGCAATGACGCAGTCGATCTGCTCCGACCGCCGCAGGCGAGGCACCAACTGGGCAACCGCTTTCCGGCCTGGCTCGCCCACGATATCCCCAACGAAAAGCACTCTCACACAGCGACACTAGTCCGGATTCTCCAACACGCGCAAGGCGCATTCGGCCCGCATTCGGCCACGGTCTTTTCATTTGGAGCGGTGCTTGACGAGTATCTGGAAAGGGATTTGGGGATTGTTCTGGCAGCGCTCCTGCAGGGCAGGCCAAGAAGCCTCGGGGTGAAGGTCCGCCTTGAGCGCGATCAATAAAGAACCTGTCACTTTACCGCCGCAAGACGAGCCGCTTCAACGCAGGTGCGTCAGCGAGAAAATCAGCTCCGGCAGTCGATACCCGATCTCCCATCTCCCATCTCCGATCTCCGCGCTCTCTGTGCCTCTGTGGTTGATCCCCCTCGCTGACTGTCACCGTACGGAATGAACCACAGAGACGCCGAGGACACGGAGAAGGCCATGACCGGGCAATCTGTGTTCCTCCCCGAATCTGTGAGGGA
>MWFF01000075.1 GCA_002071485.1 Verrucomicrobia bacterium ADurb.Bin006
TATACAATACTGTACCAAAAAGTCCAGCAAAATATGCTTTCCCTGAAATCACCCAACCAATTTGTCATCCACCCCGCGTGTGGTACGACGAAGGCACCGACAAGCGGGACAAGGGACCGGAGTTCTGGAAAGGGCGGTTCGAGGGTCTCGGCAGGACGATCGGGGATGCCGGGTTGAGGGCGGAGGTCTTCCTTTGGGAAGATTTCCACAATCGCCGGGTGATCTCCAACGTGGTTGGCATCGCTTGCGGCAACGGATTTGACGAGCAACACAATGCCGAACCCGATACATGGTCCCGTCTGCCTCGCGATGAGCGCGACAGAATTCAGCGAGAATTTGATCCCGCGGTCGGTCGCGGCAGATGGTACTCGTTCAGCATCGGGGTTGTGGGAGTAGCACCATGATCGTCTTCCCGGAAGAAGTCACCTGCGCTCTCTGTGGCGCATCGAGCAAGCAGCAAGTCCTGGCCAGCGCCAGCGCGTTTGGCGCCCCTGACCTCGATACGCGGTTGCCGGGAGCCCTGCGGAAGGCGACCGAGTACCAGGTTCAGGAATGTCCGGCGTGCGGGTATTGCGCACAGCATCTGTCAGCGCCGGCTGGCAACCTAAAGTCCTTCGTGTCCGATATGCGCTACCGGGCGCGGCTTGAGGACCCGGAGTCGCCCCGCCTGGCGAACCGGTACCAGGCCCCGGCTCGCGAACGCGACGGGTCTTAACGGGGATCGGGCTTTCCATGGAATCGTCGCGGAGGGCAACCCACAACAGCATCTCCGGGTGCTCGTGGCTGGCGAGTTCTTGAAATCCGACCCTTCGTACCGTGTCGAGACGGGGCGCCAGGTGGAGCGGACGGCGATCGAGATTGCCGCTTGTGCCAGACCGCTTTTGCGGGTCAGCGAGGAACTGGTGCTGGTGGAGCCCAACTTCAAGGTCGTGGATGATTACAATCGGCTCGTGTACCGTTTCCTGGACACGCTCGAAGAACTCCCGCGGCAACGGCAGAAGATGCCGCATCCGCTCAAACGGCTCGAATTGCACTTGGAGCGGAGCCCCAGGGAGGTCTGCAGCCGGCATTCAGCATGATTTTGAGCTCAGACCGGCGATGCGGGTGCCGAACGGGCATCGATCGCATTCGCATCGGCGGACTGACCCTCTCGAACCCAGCGTCGAGCACTCCGCCGACCTGCTGACTGGCTCTCCCCGTCAGGGCATTGCGCCCGCGATCACGTTGAAGGTGAAGAGCCCGATCATTGCGACGCAGCAGGCGATCTTGCCCATGCCGCCCACCAGCAGGCCCAGAAAGGCGCCCAAGCCGGCCCGGCTCGCCTGCCTGATATCGCGTCCGGACAGCATCTCGAGGCCTGTTGCTCCCAGGAACGGTCCGACCACAATGCCCACCGGTCCACCCAGGAGCCCGCACGCCAAACCCACGATGGCACCAATCATCCCGCGCCAGGTGGCCCCAAGCGCGCGCGCGCCGAGTACGCTGGCCAGGTAATCGAGCAGCAGCGCAAGCAGGGCGAGACCGACCAGCAAAGCCAGCGCCGCGTTCCCCACACTCGATGCGCCAAAGTAGATTCGATGTAGAACCGCCGCCCCCAAGACCAGCGGAGTTCCCGGCAGCCCGGGCACGACGCACCCGACCAGCCCGACTCCCATCAATACCAGCGCCAAGACGAATCCAATCAGTTGCTCGACCGTCATCGGGCAGAAATGTAGCGGATTCGGTGCGCGCCGCAACGGGGAGAGCGCCTCCTTTTGGATTCACCGAGGAATCACCAGGATGCACTATACAGTTATCCTCACCCGTCCCGCATCGCGGGACACCCTCTCCCACCTGCCTGCGCCCGGGCTTCGGCAGGCAGGTCGGATGGGAGAGGGCCGGAGTGAGGGAAGTGCGCAGCGTATCCGACCGACTCTGCAGCAACATCCGGGCGGATTCCTGTTGAAACAGGCAGGAGACAGACGCTAATCATGGCCGATGAAGATTTGCGCGTTCGGTCTGGCGGATTTGCCGCTGGGCAAACACAACCTCAAGGATCCGCGTCTGGACAAGGCCCACGAGTTGGTCGAGGCCAAGAAGAAGGCGTATGCCCAGGTCGACTTGGTCGGAGAAGATGAATCTCTCGAGGCCGATGCCATCCTGGTCCACCGCGATAGGTTCCCCGATCTCATCCTCCACGACCTCGAATTCGTCGAAACGCGTCTCGGACGCAACCCGCCCGACGCCGAGCGGGTCGTGTTGGAGAAAATTCGGAACGAACTCGAGAGCGAGCGGACGGTGTACAAGGCGGGACTTGGCAAGGACGAACTGGAAGCCGTCGCCGCCCACAGCTTCCACACGCACAAACCGGTCATCGCCGCCGATGCATCGGACCTCGAACAACCGGACGCACTCATGCTCCGGGCGTTTGCCGAAGGCGGCTGGATTTCCTTCCTCACTGTCGGAGGCAAGGAGAACCGCGCCTGGCCGGTGATGTCGGGGACCACCGCCTGGGAAGCCGCCGGCACAATCCACTCCGATATGCAGAAGGGTTTCATTCGGGCCGAGATCATCAACTACGCCGACTTCCTCGAGGCGGGGGGCGAGACCGAGGCCAAGCGGGCCGGCAAGCTCCGTCTCGAGATGAAGTCCTATGTCATCCAGGACTTCGATCTGGCCAACTTCCGGTTCAGCAAGTAGAGCCCGCCGGATCACCGCGCCAGATACCGGAAACGCGGAAAGGCGACCTCGGCCACGGTGACGACGAGGAACACGACGCTGATCAACGCGTTCAGGCGGAAGAAGGCGACATTGATCCACTTGAGGCTGCGCTTGCGCGCCAGCCAGTGTTCCAGAACCAGGCAAAAGGCGATGATGCCCAGGCCGATCATGTAGGCCACCCAGAAGCGGGCCAGAAAACCAAATACGGCCAGCACCATCCACATGATGAAATGCGAGAGAAAGGAGGCGCCGAGGGCGTTCTTCACCCCCCACCGCACCACCAGCGAGTGCAGGCCGTGAGATCGGTCAAACGCGTAGTCCTGGAGGGCGTAGATGATGTCGAACCCGATCAGCCAAAACACCACCGCAATGGCGAGCAACACCGCCAACAGCGCGCTGTGGCGCATCGACAGCGCTCCATCGCGCACGGGCAGGAACTCGAACGTGCCGGTCACCGCAAGCCAGGCCCCGAGCGGCGCGAGGGCCAGCGCAATGCCGAGAAAAATGTGGGTGAAGTCTGTAAACCGCTTCGTGAACGAATAGAAACAAATCACCACCAGAGCCACCGGTGAGAGATAAAAGCACGGGCGATTGATCAGGTAGGCGGCGCCGATGAAGCCGATCGCGCTCATCGCCCAAAAGGCCAGGGCCCCCGCCAGACTCACCGTGCCGGCAGGCAAGTGCCGCCCCGCTGTGCGCGGATTGGCGGCGTCGAAACGCCGGTCCGCAATGCGGTTGAAAGCCATGGCGCAGGTGCGGGCGCAGACCATCGCCGCCAGGATCAGCGCGAACGTGCGCCAGCCGGGCCAGCCGCACTGGTCCCGCGCCGCGACCGCCATGGCAGCCAGGGCGAAAGGGAGCGCAAACACCGTGTGCGAGAACTTGACGAACCCGCCCCAACGCCAGAGATGGGCCAGCATGCGTCAGTACACCTCCACCTGCAGGCCGGTGCCGGTGTGGACGGTGTGGGCGATGCGGGACAGTGTCTTGAGCGGCAGATGCCCGCACTCCGGATGCATCGTGGGGCGCATCGCCGAGTAGATCTGCACCAGCGAGATGTTGGCCCCGGCCTCCTTGAGTTCCCGCAACCGCTCGACGAACTGATCGATCTCCTCGGACGGCGGTTCCTCGCCCTTGAACCGGGCGAAAAGACTCTGAATCACGATCGGGCGCTGTCGGCCGAGCCTGAGGATGTTCTCGAGCACCTTCTCGAACGGGACAGTCGAGCGATCGATCCGGTCGAAATAAGCCCGCGTGCCCGCATCGAGCTTCAGCCACATTTCGTCCTGCGGCGTCAAGGTGTGCAGCCCGGCCTGCACGCCCGGGTGGTCCAGACCGGTCGCGTTGGATGTCAGAACGATCTTGAAAAACGGATACTTCGAAAGCGCCCGCAGATGCACAATGGCCTCGACAGCCTCGCAGAAGTTCGGACACAGCGTCGGCTCGCCGTCTCCGCTCAGAGCCACGTGCCGCAACTGCAGGAGTTCCGGAGGGAGCGACTGAAACCCCGGGAGCGTGTGCAGATGACCATCGAGCGCAAGCCCAATGGTCCGGTCCAGCTCCTGGACCATGACGCCCACGTCCAGGTGACTGTCGTGGGGCGGGCTGCTCCGGTTCACCTCGCAATAGACGCAGTCGAAATTGCAGCGCCGGTCCGGGTTCATGTTGACCCCGACCGACAGGCCATGAGCGCGCGGCGAGACCACCACGTAGACAAACCGGTTGTTCAGGAAATTTCGCACGTAGCCGAAGGCGGTCTCCCAAGCGCCATGACCCGTCCCGGCTTCGCGAGATCGCGCCGCCAGACGGTGCTCGACTGCTGTTGTCATATCAGGTTCACCTGGAGCCCTCTGTCGTTCTCGACCGTCTCTTGCCGTCGTGACAGGGGCGGCGCCGGTACGGGGGCGTCGCAACTGTCAACCCCGCGCTCCTCACTCGAAGCGGCATCACCGGTTGAACACCCCTGATCATCGGACGACATCATGCGCATCCGCTTGCCGCCAATTGTGAAAGACTTAGCATTATTTGCCCGCACGCCTCCGGACGCGCGGTCGGCCCGGACTGCGCTGCGTCCGTCGCCTGTCCGCCGCTTGCTTGCGCGCAACGCGCAGGCAAGTGCCGGCACAGGCAGGCGGCAGGCAGGGCCTGGACGCCAAACGAGAACCGCCGTCGAGTGTCGCTCCCGAGTTGCACGGCGCGCTGTAGACTGCCAATTATTATTCCCCAGTGCTGCCAATTAAAAATCACCAGTGAGCCGGTAACGTCGGGGGCGCC
>MWFF01000076.1 GCA_002071485.1 Verrucomicrobia bacterium ADurb.Bin006
AGGAGCGCTGCCAGAACAATCCCCAAATCCCTTTCCAGATACTCGTCAAGCACCGCTCCAAATGAAAAGACCGTGCGCCGTTCCTGGCGGCTATTCTTCGCGGCTTGATCGAGTCCGCACGTTCCTGTATCGTGAACACCAGTTTGTCGGTCTGCGTCTTCGATTCGGGAAGGGCCCGCGGGTGCCGGCCCTAAATTGAGCGGGCGGAACTGATTCAGACGATGTCCATTAACTTTGGTGGGGGCTTTCGCCAGCACGGCATGCTCCCGGGGATCGCGGCAGCGGTGGCGCTGCTGGCAATCGTTTTTGCCTACCAGCGCATCCGGACCGGGCCGCACGTGGGCAACGGCCATCCCGAGCTTTCGAACGGGGCCGATCGGGACTGGGCATTGTGTCCGCCCGGACCTTGGGGGAACCTTCAACATGTGCGCATTGCGACGGAACGTCCCGATGAGTTCATCACGCTGAACAGGACCTTTGCGGGCCAGGACCGGTGGGTGTTTCAGGGGTACACGACGAACCAGCTCGACGACCTTTTCACGACGAACGATCTGACACAGGCGCAGCGCGCCCTGCTCATGGACCGCAGTCGGTGGGACGTCCAGGCGGACGCCATCGCCGTCACGCCCGATCGGGAGACCATCCTTGGCCTGGGTGCCCAGGCGCGTGAGCGAATCTACAACGTTCTTGCCGAGTTCCCGGAGAATTACTATCAGCACCTGGGGTTCCGGTACCGCGAGGACGGTTTCAACGAATGGTTCAGCCGAAGCGGCCTTTCTCTCGAGACGCTGGCGTTGGTCAGGAAACTGATCTATCGCCGGGGCACGGCGATCTGTTTCTCGGATCTGAACGAGGTTCTGGCGGGAATCAGCTCGCCTGCCGAACAACGGCGTCTGATCAAGACGCTTTCGCGCGTCTCCATGCTCCTGATGAGATTGAATGTCGGTCCGGACATGGACGTGGGGCCGCTGGTAAGCTACTGGGGCAAGGTCGGTCAGGCCAAAGCGATCAAGCCGCTGCTCGAATCCCTGGCGAGCCTTCCCCGGGGAGGTTCGCTCGATATCGCTCATCTGCTTCCCCCCTTTGCCCGGATGCGCCTCTACACCTATCCCCTGCCCTCGGACGATCCCCTGGCGATCCATCGCGATTGTCTCTGGACGGCGATGAATTTCTTCGCCGAGACGCCTGACGATCGTTTTTGCGAATTCGCCTATGCCCAGGAGGTGATCCGTTCGCAGTATTATCCGATCCAGGACGATCCGACCTTCGGCGATCTCCTCTGGATCACAAACGATCGCGGGCGCATGGTGCATGTCGCCGTCTACATCGCCGCCGACATCGTCTTCACCAAGAATGGGGCCCACTTCGCCCAGCCGTGGGCCCTCATGCACATGCGCGACATGCTGGCCTTCTTCACCTCGGGCAAGCCGCTTCAGATCGTCGCCTACCGCCTCAAGAGCAAGTGAACCTCCGGCTGGATACTCAGTGGCTGCCGCGCCCGATCAGATCGTCCGCCGCCCCGGCCAGACCCTCCAAGTAGAGGTCGCCTGCCTCGTGATGTGTGAGGCCGATGAGGATGTAATGCCGTTCCGGTCCGGTCACGACGGCAGTGTCGTGCAGCCAGTCCTCCCAGGAGCCTGATTTGCGGCGGATTTTGACAGGCCGTCCGGCCAGCCCTTTCACAAACTTCATCCGATCATGCGGAATCTCGGGCGACGCGAACACCTCGCGCATGACCTGCGAAGCTGCAGGCGACACAAGCCGCCCCTGTTCCAGCAACAGATAGTAGCGCAGCAACTGACGCACCGTGGCCGCATGCGAATGGCCACCGACGGGATCGAGCCAACGCTCCGTGCTGCGCCCGTAGTGCTTGCCCATCCAGAGGCCGCCCCCCTGTCTCGCGTCATAAAGACTGTAGCGCTCGACGACGTGTTGAATGCGCTGCAGACCCAACTCCTGTGAAAAGCGCGTCGCCATCGCGTTGTCGGACACCTTGATCATCAGTCCCAGCTCGTGATGGGTCTGCGTGTCCAGCCGTGCCGCTGCCTCCGGATGCTCTTCGAACCACGCCAGCAGGATGGCGATCTTCGGCACGCTAGCCCCGTAGAAGATCAAGTCCGGGTTGATCATGGCAAGCCGGGCGCGCCGCAAATCCCACAGCCCAACGGCCGTTTGCTGCGACGTCAGACCATGACGCTCCCGCAACCGGGCGTCGATGGACTCGATCGCGGCCTGCAAAGGGGCGTCGACGGGTGTTGTGTGGTCCAGGGACAGGGAATCGAGAGTCGTGTTCATGTGTATGGCGGGACCGCTGCAGCCGCCGAGCAGCACGAGTGCAAGCACGCCTGCGACTCCGCAAAACCAGCGCAGCCGCCGTGTGCCGCGACTTGTCGATCGGCGGAACAGGGCGTTCAAGGTTGTTCCGGGCGGGCACGGCTCTTCGGGATGCGCGTCGCCGCCGAAAATCTCGGGAGTGAGCATCTGAGGTGCGTGGCTCTTGTCTCCGCAGTCCGGGCACGGTCGCCGCCCGTCACGATCCCCGGGCTTCATCCCAGCGCGGGCGTTGACAGGTCCACCCACTGCAGACCGAGCTTGCGGGCGGCGTATCCCGCCTCGCGCAGGAAATCTCCATAGACCATCATCCAGTGCGAGTCGCGCGCCTCATCGATCAGCCGGCGCCAATCGCCCTGGATTTCAACGTCCTGTTGAGAGCGGCAGATTGCGTAATTGGGGTTTGCGCGCACGATGCCTCTGAATCCCAACCACCGTGTCGTGCTGTATTCCGGATCGATGAATGTCACCTCCTGGCCCAGACGCATGTCCACTTTCGTCGCGGCTCCATAATCCGATTCATAATGGGTCACCAACTGCGTCGGTTCGTAGCGGCGTCCATCGAGCCGGCGCGGACAGGTGCAATGGGCGCAGGTGACCGTCTTACGATGCGGAAACGTCGAGTTGTGAAGGAACACTGGGCGTCCGGCGATGTAGCGGAGCAGGAGCCCCGCGGGGATAATGACGAAGTCCGACTCGCAGAAGGCGATCGCACCCTCGTCATTGAGCAGGCCCAGCGTGAGGCAGGCCGTGGTCTCGGACATGGGGATGATCGTGTCCATGCAACTCTTGATGGTGAACGCCGGGGACTTATGCTCGACCATCAATTCCTTGAACACGCGATACAGGACAAATGCGTTGACGACGAAGCGGCGCTCGGTGGCCAGCCTGGTCCTGGGCAGCCGCAGGTAGCGATCGGCCGCCCGCTCCGCTTCGGCCTGGACCGCGCGGTCCTCTCGCGCGCGCCGGAGCCTCGGCTCGAACTCGTCGTAACCGACCTCGACGATGTCGAGTTGATAGCGTTCGCGCGCCATCCGAGGGGCGTCAGCCGCGTATTTGCCCCAGGCCCCCCCGAGGGCCACGATCCGGGCGCCGCGCAGGTTGTTGACCGCAAAGAGCGCGCGCAACCGCCAGAGCACTTCCTTCGGATCGTCCACGACAACGTCGTCCAGGTGCGCGGCCGGCGTCGGGCTGCGGCCCGTCGTCACTCCACCCCGATCTCGCCGCGCCAGGAACCGCGTGCTCAGGGCCTCGTACCAGTAATACACGGGTCCGGAGCGATGCCTGACGAAGATCAAGGCATCGGGCTTGGCCGCCAGACAGGCCTCGAGGAGGTTTCCACCGCCCGTGCAGGCGTACACCAGCGTCACATCCGAGTCCCTTTGCGCAAGGGCGCGCGCCGCGTCGATGGACGTCACCGGCGCCAGGGGTAGGAATTCGTGGGGAAACTCGGCGCGCCGTCCGATCTCCAACAACTCGCGCTCGATGCGCCCGATCTCCTCGGTCACCGCCGCCTCCGTCTGCACACCGCCCCAGGACCTCCAGGAGGCCTGGTCCCGGCGAGTCGGCAGGTGATACATCAGGACGGGCTGGATTCGCAATTTGCGTCCGATCGCAGGGAAAGGTCTGGCCGGATCCCATCGGTCGGAGTCGGCGTTTTGGGAGGCACGCGCAAGGTCCGGCGATGTCAGCGCGCCGAGCAAGCCCAGGCCTCCCCGAATGACAAAGTGTCGACGGTCGATTCGTTGCGTTTGCATGTGAGTTGACGCGCCAAACCCTGCGCTTTCCTCCGGGATCGTCAACCGCAATTCCATTGGGCTCGACTGGTCGGTTCCCCTGCCCTACCCTCATCTCATGATCACACGCTATTCGCGTCCGGCCATGCGGGGCATCTGGACCGAGGAGAACAAACTGCGCATCTGGCTTCAGATCGAATTGCTTGCCACGGAGGCCCTGGTGGCTGAAGGGATCGTGCCGGCGTCGGACTTCGCCAGAATCCGTGTAGGGGTCGACCGGTGGCTGGGCGATCTCGAAGGGCTCGTCAGACGCCAGAAAGAACTCGAGAAAACGCTGAATCACGACGTCATCGGATTCACGACTGCCGTCGCCGAGGCGATCGACGATCCCGCCAGCCGCTGGTTCCACTTCGGCCTCACCTCGAGCGATGTGATCGACACCGCGTTCGCCCTCCAAATGGTCCAATCGGCCGACATTCTCATCGAGGATGTCAAGGCGCTGCGCCAGGTCCTGGCCCGGCGGGCGCGCGAGCACCAGTTCACGCCGTGCATCGGACGCAGCCACGGCATTCACGCCGAGCCGACCACGTTCGGACTCAAGCTCGCGCTGATGCACGACGAGTTCGGTCGCCACCTGCGCCGGCTCGAGTCGGCCCGACAAACCGTCGGCGTCGGCAAACTCAGCGGGGCCGTGGGCACCAACGCCCATCTCTCGCCGGGGGTCGAGACGGCTGTGTGCGCGCGGCTCGGCCTGAGGCCGGCCCCGATCGCGACGCAGGTTGTGTCCCGCGACATTCACGCCGAGTTCCAAGCCGCGCTGGCGATCGTGGGGGCCGGCATCGAACGCTGGGCGGTCGAGTTCCGCCATCTCCAGCGCACCGAAGTGCTCGAGGCCGAGGAGCCCTTCGGCAAGGGGCAAAAGGGCTCGAGCGCGATGCCCCACAAGCGGAATCCCATCACATGGGAACGGCTCACCGGGCTGGCCCGGGTTTTGCGCGGCAACGCCCTCGCCGCATTCGAGAACGTTGCGCTGTGGCACGAACGGGACATCAGCCACAGCTCGGTCGAGCGCATCATTTTCCCCGATTCCTGCACGTTGCTCGATTACATGTTCGGCCTGCTGATCCGGCTCATCGAGGGCTTGAACGTCTATCCGGACAACATGCGCAAGAACCTCGGGCTCAGCCTCGGGATGTGGAACAGCCAGACGGTGCTGCTGGCGCTGATTAGCAAAGGCCTCACACGCGAGGAGGCGTACGCCCTGGTGCAGGACGCCGCGATGAAGACTTGGGAAGTGAAGCACGCCGGGCGCGACGACGCCGATTTCCTGGCGCAGCTCAAGGCCAACCCGGCGGTCTCAAGCCACTTCGAACAGGGCGAACTCGAACGGCTTTGTTCGATCGACTTCCATCTCAAGGCGGTCGAAGACCGCTTTCGCACTCTGGGATTGTGAATGCGCGAGGCCCGCTCCGGGCCAAGTTTGCGATTGCCAGCCATGGCCTTTGCGCCGAAAAGAACGTGAACCACTGAGTCTATGAAACCAATCCTTTCCGTGGATGCGCCGAATGGCGGCTTTCAGCGCCCAGTCATCGACTATTCTGGAGTGGAGAACCCGGTGGATGGCTCGAGCGCCCGCCAACACCGCGCAGGCACACCGGCCGTCGCCCCTCGCGGTCGGCGGGACGAGGGGCCCGCCTTCACTCTGATCGAGTTGCTTGTGGTGATTGCGATCATCGCCATCCTTGCGGCGATGCTCCTGCCGGCGCTGTCTCAGGCCAAAGAGCGCGCCCAGCGGATGTCGTGCATGAACGCCATCAAGCAGCTCACCTACGGCGTTCTGATGTACGCGGATGACAATCAGGGGAAATTCATGCCCGACGGCGATGATGATCCTCACTGGGTCAAGCGGCCGTTCCGTGACATGTTGCAGACGAACTACGCCATCACGCGCACCCAGTTCTACTGTCCCTCAAATCGGCTCTGGAACCGAGACGATTTCTGGAATTGGCCCGACAACGTGAGTGTGGTCGTGGGCTATGTCTATTACGTGGCCGAGCCCTCGTACAACACCACCAAGTCGTACTACCCGACTCCGATCACGCAGCAGCCGATCTTCGCCCAAAACAACACAGATGTCCCCTATTACCCCCTGCTCTGGTCAGACATGAACCGGAAGTACAACGACTCGTGGATGCGCCCGGGCGACCCGAACCCCCTGGTTCGGGGCGTCAACCACTTCGATCACCGGGCCAAGCAGCCGGCGGGCTCGAATGAGGGCTATCTCGACGGCCATGTGGAATGGGCGCCCGGCATCAAATTCGTTCGCCGACACAAGATGGACCTGGGCGGGCTCAAGCTCTACTTTCACGCCGGATTCAACGAATGATCCTCCGGCTCGCCCCGATCGACTTCAGCGCGGAGTCCGTGATCGTTCGGGCTAGCCGGTGACCAGAATCGCCTTGCTGTCCGCCAGGTATTTCTCGAGGGCGAGCTTCGAGCAGAGCGTGGTCTGAACACCCTTCGGTTGCGTCTTATAGCGCTTGTAATGCACCAGGGTCTTGCCCACAGCCGTGACGGCCAGATTCACATCCCCAATCTTCCACATCTGACCAACCTGAAAACCGTCTGGGGTGATCCGTGCCTGCCGCGCTGTCTTCTTCCTCTTTTTCCTCTTCATCGACCGATCAGCGAATGCGGCGGGTTGTGCGCTCCCAGATCCAGAGCACATCCTTGTTGTTCGGCTGGGATGCGGGCGGCATGGTGGCATCGCCCCTGTAAGTCACTTTCGGCGCGGTGCGCGGGTCCTGCCACTTCTTGATCTCCGAGTGTCCGTCGACGAACGAAAAGCCGCAGGCTTTGTTGTGCGCGCTCGAGGGGGTGTCGGGGAGCGATGTGGCGGCGGGATTGGGATAGCCGTTCATATCGACGCAGAAGAAGCCGTCGTTGATGCTGTCGGGGTGTTCATCGACCAGCGCCCATGTCATCGCAGGCCCCGGGTCGACAACGTCCGACATCCGCAGATAGGCGCGGAACTCGGGGCCGCCGAACCAGGTGTGGACGCCCTCGTTCATGCCCAGCCAGGAATTCATCGAGAGACTGCGCAGGCGCGGAACCAGTTTGCCGGCCGCGCGGGTCATGCTCATGTCGGCAGGACACTTGTAAATGCCGGCCGAGCCGCCCGTGTACGGCCAGATGCATCCTGCAGCCAGGGTGTTCGTCAAGTCCCAGTTATCCCGGTTGTTCGAGAAATCCATGATCCCATGCACCCAGGCGTACTTGTAATTGGGATGACTCGGATTCCCCTCCTGGGCGTATGCGAAGGGCAGGCGGTCGTCGGCATCGGTGACATACATCGCCCACGCCAACATCAGTTGCTTGGTGTTCGACATGCAGAGAATGCCCTGGCCTTTGGCCTTGGCCTTGCCCAGCGCAGGCAGCAGCATCCCCGCCAGAATGGCGATGATAGCAATGACTACCAGCAACTCGATCAGAGTGAAACCGCCCGCCCCCCGCGCGCGGGCCGTGTTTTTCGCCGATCGTTCTCGAACGCTTACTTGATACATAAATCGCTTCCTTTCGCACATTTTGCCGCAAATCGCACTCTTGCCCGGGAGGCGGTTGCGACCCAAGGTCAATCCGATATTCGGACTCTAGCGCAAGCTTTCGGCACTCACAAGCCTTGATTTCAATGCGTGCATCAGGCCGAATCGCGCCCCGGATCGGCCGCAACCCGCAACGAGTCTGGTCCTCTTGCCCGGCCCGGAAATCTCACGTCGGGACAAGGACTTGGACTTTCGGGCCATTCCCAACCCGGAAATCTCACCAGTGGGGCGATCGCGGCATTCCGGACGGTCCGCGGGTGAGGTTTCCGGGTCTGTGAAACCTGCGCCCAGCAAGGAGAATCGGCTCATCGGTTCATCAAAGCCGGGATGCGCTCCAGCCGCTTGGACGCGTCGGGCACGCCTACACAGTGTGGTCGAGATTGGGTCCAACTTTTTGGGGCGCGGGTTTCTGAGAGCCCGCATTTCAGGTGAATTGTGACGGTGACCGGTCAGATGACATCAACAGTTGGTGAGAAATGCGGGCTAACGCGCTGTCGACAACTCCCAGGCTTGGACCGACTGGGGCGCGAATTCCATGGTCTGGGAAAAACCGCCCGAGAACCGAGCCGCATCGACGCCCGGCTGGCCGTCGCGGCTGATCGCAAGCCGGCAAAGGCGGTCCCCGAGACCGTGCCCGCGGAGGTCGCATGCCCAGGTGGCCTTGACCGGCTGATCGCCGACATTGACAAAGAGCACGAGCACGCGGTCCTCGCCCGGCAGCCGCCAGGCCCCTGTCAGAACGGCGTCGGTGGTGACCCACCATTCGCCTGACCACTGCCAATCGGCCTTGACGTTGGGCACTTCGCCCGTCAGGCGCGGCGGACGCGCCATTTCGCCGGCGTAGAAGTAGCGCCGGAATTGGGATCGGGTCTGGATGAGCTTGCGGAGGAACGGGAGGTTCTGCGATTCGAGAGCCTGGTTGGGATCGAACCAACCGATCTGTTCGCCAAAGACCAACTGTTGGCCGGCTTTCATCCGGAGCGCGAGATTCCTGGTCGCGCCGCCCCGATACGCGCGTCCGAACATCTGGATCGTGCCGCCGTAGACGGCCGGGAAGGCAGGCACCTGGCCGTCGAATTGCCAGTGCCATGTGAGGTAGCCGTCGAACCAGCGGATGAACGGCTCGGCATTGCATTCGGTGGTCAACATGCAGTCCGCAGGCATTTGACGCCGGATGCCGTCGAGCAAATCCCAGTAACCGCGCGTCCACCAATGTCCGCCGCCCAGCGGGTGCCCGTGCCCTCGGTCCATGCAAAGCTTGGGCGCGGCCGCCGCGATCTGGTCGATGTACACGCCGCGCGTCCCCTCGTCGCGCTGCAGGCGGAGAACGATTTCGCGTACCTTGTCCTGCCAAAGGCGCGTTGTGGGGCACATCACAGCGAGCCGGACCGGTTCACCGTTGGTTTCCTTGCTGCCGTAGGTTTCGACGAATGGCTTGCCATCCTCCTGCTTGGTGGCCGCCGGCAGCGCCAACGACGTGAAGGCAAAATCCTCGGTGCCCCGGTCGCAGGTGTCCCAGAGCCGGCCGTTGATGTACGGCATGACGTACACGCCCGCCTGCTGGAGTTCCGCCACCGCAGCCGCGAAGTTCGTCTTCGTCGGGAAGTAATGGGGATAGTCATTGTCGAACGGAATCTGGTGCCAATTGTACCAGTGAAATCCGATCGGCATGTCGATGGCCTCGTGGAAACGTGTCACGGCCGGCACGCAGTCAGGCGGCGCCCCGCCCGTCATCACCCAGACGCTCAACTCGCGCATCCAAAGCGGCGTGTCGGCCCGGCCCTCGGCGCCCAAACGAGGCCACCAGCGGGCGTTCTGCCGGGCCCAGGCCTTGTAGATCGTCGCCGCATCGAACCAGTCGCCCCGCAGGAGCTGCCAGACGGCTTCGCCATTCAGGTCGAAGTCGTTTCCTGCCGCATGAAAATCACTCGCCGGCACTTCGAAGGCCAGGCGGACGACGCGGTTGGTCGGTGAGCTCGAGGCCTCGATCAGCTTGGCGCCGCCCCAGGGGTCATGGAAACCGAGGTAGACACCGACGGGACTCTCCCCTTCCCGGTAGGCCGCCAGAAACTGCATCGCGCACCAGCCGTCCGGATAATTTCCCCGGTACGTGAAGGGGCGTCGCCAGAGCCCGCGCTGCACTTCGCCGGGGCCCCTCGGAAAGAGCACGGCTGCGTCATGGGCCAGCTCGGGCACGGCGAGTTGGGGGAAGACCGTCTGGCGAACCGCCCAAGCGGTAGACCGGTTGTCGACATGCAGAGTCCAGCGCAGGGCGCTCGATTGTTGATCCAGAGCGGCGATGGCGCTGACGGCGATGCCGGCCAGTCCCTCGCTGAGGGGGGCACCCCAGCGGAGTCTGAGACGGTGGCGGTCGACGCGAAGGTCAACCTCACCCCAGCCCTCGGATGCTGTCATGATCCGGTGCTCCCGGGTGGTTGCGTTGGTGATCGTCAACGCGAAAAGCGGCGCGGCATTCGTAGCCAGAATCGTTGTTGTTGAGCGATCGCGGAGTTGATCGAGCCGGATTCCGTCGGCGGCGACATGAAACACGCCCTCGAGATCGCCCGCGGCGACTTGGACCTTTCGGGGAGCCAGATTCGTGGCAGGTGGATCGGCGCTGCACAGAAACGTGAGCGCGCCGGCGAGGACCGTGGCCAGCGCATGGGTTCTCCGATGTGTTTGCGGGATGTGACCATTCATAAATCGAAGTACTTCTTTACGATCCATTCCGGCTGCCACTGGTCCGGCACCCGCGGACGCCCGGTCAGATCGATCGGATCGGGTTGCTTGTGGGAATCGGGGATTTCAAGCGCATCCCCGACGCGCGCCTGCCATTGTCTCATAAGGAGGCGGAGGCGCGCAACCTGGACGGAATGCTTGGAATGGTCAACGAGGTTGGTGATTTCGTGGGGATCGTTTTGCAGGTCGAACAACTGGGCATGCCCGATTTTGGGGTAGACGATGCCCAGGGCCAGACCGTTGTCGGCGGCATAAACGATAAGCGTGCGGCGGGCGTGCCCAGCGGCTTCGAGTGCCGTCAGGATGCGTCCGATCTGTTCATCCATGTGCGTGATGAGCCCGTAGTATTCAGCAAGTTGAATCGCGTGTGTTCGTGTCTGGACCTTAGCGCGCCATGCCGCGGAGTCGAAGCGAAAACCGCCGTGACGCGTAAGTCGCGCTTGGCGAATGGCCTGTGCTTCCGCTGTCGATGTTTCCGCTTGTCCAGACATCCCATCGGGTGTAGTCGAACGGCATGACCAAATGCACTGCATCCCGCTCCTCTAAGTCTTCGCATCCTGTGACACGCCGCCGGTTCCTGCGCCGATCCGCCCTGGCGGCCGGCAGCACGCTGGTTCTGGTCGGACCGGCCTGGCGCGGCGTGTTCGGCGCGGACTCGGCCGTCCGCCGGGCCGTCAGTCCGAACGACAAGTTGAACATCGCGATCATCGGTGTGGGCGGGCGTGGCGGAGGCAACCTGGCTGACGTGAGCAGCGAGAACATTGTCGTGTTGTGCGACGTGCACAACGCGCCGGTCCTGGCCGCCGCGCAGAAGTTTCCCCAAGCCAAGCGCTATCGCGACCTGCGGCGCGTGTTCGACGACGCACGGGACTTCGACGCCGTGGTTGTGAGCACATGCGAGCACACGCATGCGTTTGCTGTCCTGCCCGCCCTGCAACTGGGCAAGCATGTCTATTGCGAGAAACCGCTCACCTACAATGTGTGGGAAGCCCACCTGATTATTGAAGCCGCCCGCAAGGCCAAGGTGGCCACGCAGATGGGAACCCAAATCCATGCCACCGACAACTACCGGCGCGTGGTCGAGTTGGTGCAGACCGGCGCAATCGGGCCCGTGAACGAGGTCCATGTCTGGGTCGGGCGCGCCTGGGGTTGGCAAAGCGAAGAAGAGGCCAAGGCCCATGGCGACATTGTTTCGGTGCGCGATCGGCCCAGCGGATCATCTCCAATCCCGCAGGGACTCGACTGGGACTTGTGGATCGGCCCCGCGCCCTACCGTCCGTTCCACGAGGTCTATTGGCCCGGCCCCAAGTGGTACCGCTGGTGGGACTTTGGCAACGGCACAATGTCCGATCTGGGCAGTCACTGGAACGATCTGCCTTGGTGGGCGCTCGAACTCGATCATCCTCGGACCGTCGAGGCCGAGGGTCCGCCGCCACACCCGGAGATCGCGCCGGCATCGATGCATGCCCTCTACACGTACGGCGCTCGCGGAGACCTGCCGCCCGTGACTTTGCACTGGCACCAGGGCACGATGAGGCCAAAACCGTACCAAGAGGGCACGATTCCGAAGTGGGATAGCGGCGTGCTGTTTGTCGGCGCGAAAGGGATGCTGCTGGCCGACTATGGCAAACATGTGCTGCTGCCAGAAGACCAGTACAAGAACTTCAAAGCGCCGGCTCCGTTCATCCCGTCCTCGAAAGGCCACCACCGGGAATGGATCGACGCCTGCAAGACCGGCGAGCCGACGACCTGCAATTTCCTTTACGCGGGGCCGCTGACTATCGCCAATCACCTCGGCAATGTCGCCTTTCGCGCCGCCGCCCGACTCGACTGGAATCCAATCGCCCTCGAGGCAAAGAACTGCCCCGCCGCCACGCCTTTTATCCGACGCGAATACAGGCCGGGCTGGCGCCTCGGGTAACCGCGTTTAGCCCGGTTATTTCCCGCGCTTCGCGAGGAACCGTAACATTCAAACCATCAAACCCCATGAACAAAACCTCATTGTTCTCCTGGACCGCCGTCTTGGCCGGCGTGTTTTTGTTCATCTACAGTTCCCCGGCGGCGGCGCCGGACGCGGCGCCAGCGCCCACCCACGCGCCGATTCCGTGGGATCAGATCGGGGCGAAGGCTGGAGCGGATTACCGCGGCGATGGTCTGCGGGTAACGGCGCAGGGCGAGAGTGTCAAACTGAACTGCATGTTCCAACGGCTGGAAGGAGAAGCGACGCCGGAAGGGTTGTGGCTCACCTCGACGGTGACCAATCAAGTCCAGGACCGCTTTCGCGTGGTGGCCACGGCACTGGGCCGGACGACGTCCAATCCCCTCTCCCGACCTGACGGTCACCCTCTCCCCACGGCGTGGGGAGAGGTGCTCTGGGCATCGGCGAGTGGCCAACGAACACACCCTCTCCCCACGGCGTGGGGAGAGGGCCGGGGAGAGGGGGCCACAACGTCTTGCTGCGCTGCGTCCCGGCCATTGGCGCGGACGGGAAAGGTTACGGTGGCGGATCAGACGGTGCGGTATGAACGTCCGGGTTTGGTGGAAGAATACACCGTCAGCATGGACGGTGTGCGCCAGGATTTTGTGGTATTGGAAAAACCCCTCTCCCGACCTGACGGTCACCCTCTCCCCATCGCATGGGGAGAGGGCCGGGGTGAGGAGGCCACAACGTCTTGCTGCGCTGCGTCCCGGCCATTGGCGCGGACGGGAACGGTGACGGTAGCGGATCAGACGGTGCGGTATGAACGTCCGGGTTTGGTGGAAGAATACACCGTCAGCATGGACGGTGTGCGCCAGGATTTTGTGGTATTGGAAAAACCCCTCTCCCGACCTGACGGTCACCCTCTCCCCATCGCATGGGGAGAGGGCCGGGGTGAGGAGGCCACAACGTCTTGCTGCGCTGCGTCCCGGCCATTGGCGCGGACGGGAACGGTGACGGTAGCGGATCAGACGGTGCGGTATGAACGTCCGGGTTTGGTGGAAGAATACACCGTCAGCATGGACGGTGTGCGCCAGGATTTTGTGGTATTGGAAAAACCCCTCTCCCGACCTGCCGGTCGCCTTCTCCCCACGGCGTGGGGAGAGGTGGTCTGGGCATCGGCGAGTGGCCAACGAACACACCCTCTCCCCACGGCGTGGGGAGAGGGCCGGGGAGAGGGGTCCGATGAGCTGCGATTGGAACTGGCGGTGAGCGGGGCACAGGTGGAACGGACGGCGGCGGGCGCGCAACTGGTGCTGGCTGAATCGGGTCGGAAGATAGCCTACAGCCGGTTGCGGGTGACGGACGCCGCGGGCAAGGAATTGCCCGCCCGCATGGAAGTGACCGAGGTGGCTGAGGACTCCGCATTCCGGACTCCGCACTCCGCACTGAGTTTGGCCATCGTGGTGGACGACACGGCGGCGGCGTATCCGATCCGGATAGATCCGACCTTCAGCGACGCCAACTGGATCAGCATGGGCGGAGTGCCCGGAACGGACTCCACAGTTCGTGCCGCCGTGGTGGACGGCGCGGGCCATCTTTACATCGGGGGTGATTTCACGGTGGCGGGCGACGCAGCGGCCAACTACGTGGCTAAATGGGATGGGAGCAGTTGGCACGGATTGGGTACGGGGATGGGAGGAGAGATGGGAGAAGATGGCCCTTGCGTGTATGCGCTGGCGGCGTCGGGCTCGGACTTGTATGCAGGGGGCGATTTCAAGACGGCGGGCGGCGTAACGGCCAATTGCATTGCCAAATGGGATGGGAGCAGTTGGCACGCGCTGGGCGCGGGGATAGGAGGAGAGATGGAAGAAGATCACCCTTTCGTGTTTGCGCTGGCGGTGTCGGGCTCGGACTTGTATGTGGGAGGCTATTTCACGACGGCGGGAAGCGTAACGGCCAACTATATTGCCCGATGGGATGGGAGCAGTTGGCACGCGCTGGGCGCTGGGGTTGACTACACCGTGTCTGCGCTGGCGGTGTCGGGCTCGGACTTGTATGCGGGGGGCGGGTTTACGACGGCGGGAGGCGTAACGGCCAATCACATTGCCAAATGGGATGGGAGCAGTTGGCACGCGCTGGGGAGGGGGATGGACAGTGGCGTGGATGCGCTGGCAGTGTCGGGTAATGGGGATCTCTACGCCGGGGGATGGTTCGACACGGCGGGAGACGTAACGGCCAAGCGGATTGCCAAATGGGACGGTAACCAGTGGCACGCGCTGGGCGGGGGGATGGACAATGGCGTGGATGCGCTGGCGGTGTCGGGCAACAACCTGTATGCGGGAGGCGGGTTCAGGACGGCGGGCGGCGTAACGGCCAATAGCATTGCCAAATGGGACGGTAACCAGTGGCACGCGCTGGGCGCGGGGATGGGAGACCGCTTCCACTTCGTGCTTGCGCTGGCGGTGTCGGGCTCGGACTTATATGTGGGAGGCGGGTTCAGGACGGCGGGCGGCGTAACGGCCAATAGCATTGCCCAATGGGATGGGAGCAGTTGGCACGCGCTGGGCGTGGGGATGGACAATGGCGTGTATGCGCTGGCGGTGTCGGGTAATGGGGATCTCTACGCCGGGGGATCGTTCGACACGGCGGGCGGCGTAACCGTCAACAACATTGCCCGATGGGATGGGAGCAGTTGGCACGCGCTGGGCGCGGGGGTCGACAACACCGTGGGTGCGCTGGCGGTGTCGGGCTCGGACTTGTATGTGGGGGGCTATTTCACCACGGCGGGCGGCGTGGCGGCCAGCTATATTGCCCAATGGGACGGTAACCAGTGGCACGCGCTGGGCGGAGGGGTGAACGGTTACGTGCTTGCGTTGGCGGTGTCGGGCTCGGACTTGTATGTGGGAGGCTATTTCATCACGGCCGGAGGCGTAACGGCCTATCACATTGCCAAATGGGACGGGAGTAGTTGGCACGCGCTGGGCGGGGGGATGGACGGACTCGTGTGGGCGCTGGCGGTGTCGGGCAACAACCTGTATGCGGGAGGCGGGTTCAGGACGGCGGGCGGCGTAACGGCCTATCACATTGCCAAATGGGACGGGAGTAGTTGGCACGCGCTGGGCGTGGGGATGGATAGCCCCGTGTATGCGCTGGCGGTGTCGGGTAATGGGGATCTCTACGCCGGGGGACGATTCGACACGGCGGGCGACGTAACGGCCAATAGCATTGCCAAATGGGATGGGAGCAGTTGGCACGCGCTGGGCTCGGGGGTCGATTACACCGTGGGTGCGCTGGCGGTGGCGGGCTCGGACTTGTATGTGGGGGGCTATTTCACCACGGCGGGAGGCGCGGCAGCCAACTATATTGCCCAATGGGATGGGAGCAGTTGGCACGCGCTGGGCGCGGGGGTCGATTTCACCGTGGGTGCGCTGGCAGTGTTGGGCTCGGACTTATATGTGGGGGGCGATTTCAAGACGGCGGGAGGCAAGGTTTCGCCTTACCTGGCTCGGGCGGTTTTAGATTTGCAGCCGCCGCTCACGCCCATCCCGTTGCAGTGGCAGTTGCAAAACCAGCAACTGGTGCTGAGCTGGACCAATGCCGACTTTCAATTGCAAGCGGCTCCGGAAGCCACCGGCACTTACACCAACGTCCCGAACGCCACGAGTCCCTACACCAATCCGCTCACCGGCCCGCGCCGCTTTTTCCGCCTCCACGCGCCGTGATTCTTGCGGTGAAAATGGCTATTCCTTACGGGGATGGCATTGCTATTGAACGGCATGGTGCGGGCGGAAACCGACGCAGCCAACGCGCCCACCCACGCGCCGATTCCGTGGGATCAGATCGGGGCGAAGGCGGGGGCGGATCACCGCGGCGACGGCCTACGGGTAACGACGCAGGACGACAGGGTCAAACTAAACTGCGTGTTCCAACGGCTGGCCGGCGAAGCCACGCCGGAAGGGTTGTGGCTCACCTCGACGGTGACGAACCAGGCGCCGGATCGCTTTCGCGTGGTGGCGACGGCAGTGGGCCGGACGACGTCCAATCCCCTCTCCCGACCTGCCGATCACCCTCTCCCCACGGCCTGGGGAGAGGGCCGGGGAGAGGGGGTCACAACGTCTTGCTGCGCTGCGTCCCGGTCGTTGGCGCGGACGGGAAAGGTTACGGTGGCGGATCAGACGGTGCGGTATGCGCGCCCGGGCTTGGTGGAGGAATACACGGTGAGCATGGACGGCGTACGCCAGGATTTTGTGGTGTTGGAAAAACCCCTCTCTCGACCTGACGGTCACCCTCTCCCCACGCCGTGGGGAGAGGGCCGGGGAGAGGGGGTCACAACGTCTTGCTGCACTGCGTCCCGGCCATTGGGGCGGACGGGGAAGGTGACGGTGGCGGATCAGACGGTGCGGTATGAACGTCCGGGTTTGGTGGAAGAATACACCGTCAGCATGGACGGCGTACGCCAGGACTTTGTGGTGTTGGAAAAACCCCTCTCCCGACCTGACGGTCACCCTCTCCCCACGGCGTGGGGAGAGGGCCGGGGAGAGGGGTCCGATGAGCTGCGGCTGGAACTGGCGGTGAGCGGGGCGCGGGTGGAACGGACGGCGGTGGGGGCGCAACTGGTGCTGGCCGAGTCCGGGCGGAAGATAGCCTACAGCCGGTTGCGGGTGACGGACGCCGCGGGCAAGGAATTGCCCGCCCGCATGGAAGTGATCGAGGCGGCTGAGGACTCCGCATTCCGGACTCCGCATTCCGCACTGAGTTTGGCCATTGTGGTGGATGACACGGCGGCGGCGTATCCGATCCGGATAGATCCGACCTTCAGCGATGCCAACTGGATCAGCATGGGCGGAGTGCCCGGAACGGACTCCCCAGTTCATGCCGCCGTGGTGGACGGCGCAGGCCATCTTTACATTGGCGGTTCTTTCACGTTGGTGGGCGACGTGCTGGCCAACTACGGGGCACGCCGGCCAATATGGGGAATCGACCCGAATGGCAGTTAGTTAAGGCCTTGCAGACTTGCGGTATTTGCCAGCACAGGGAATGTTCTTGAATGAATGACACAAGCGCAATCCTCTGGACCCTGGTGCAATTGGCCATCGTTGTCCTGGCTGTGTTCTACGTCGTCAAGGCCTTGTTCTTCCGGCGCACCGCACAGAAGAACATCATCCCTGCCACCCATCTGCTTAGGATCTGGATTTCGAGCAGCCTGGTCCTCGCCTCCACGTTTTCCCATGCCACCGCAGCCACTAATGCTGCTCCGGCCGATCTCGCTGCCGCAGTGCAAAGGCTGCAGGAGCAGCTCGACGAGCAGACGAAACGTATTGATAGGCTCTATCGCGCCATCGGGCCCCAGTTGGCGGAGATGGAAGATCAGGCAGCGGCAAGAGAGAAGGAGGAACAGGAAGACAAGACGCTGGCACTGGACGAACTCGCCAGACTTGACCACGAGGCTCTGACCAGCCTGGGCTGTGTCAACCCCGTCGCGGCGGAGTTCGCCGCCATTACTCGCGAGGGCGCACTCCGTCTGTTCGATTCGGCCGGCAAAGTCATCAAGGAGTTCAGCCGGCAAGGGCAGAAATGCAGGTCGGTTGCCTTCTCGCCAAACGGCGCGGAACTGCTTGCCGGGACGGAGTCCGGCGCCTTGCTGGTCTGGAACGTCGCGAGCAGCCAATGCGCCGTGCTATGCACCAACCTTGGCCGGAAGGTCGGCCGCGTAACATGGCTCGGCAACGACCGGGTTGCCTGGGGCGCGACGACCAAGTATTGGGAGGATGATGGAAAGGCGGTTGACCATGACAAACCAGGCGGGGCGGTGCTGGCCCGCGACACCGGCAAGACGCTCTGGACTTTTCGCGGCTTCGTCCGCGATGATTTCTTCACCCTGGCCGGAGCGCGGGATGGGCGCCACCTGGCCGTTTTGGAAATTCCAGGACTCCCGCGAGGAGCCTTTCTGCTCGATGGATTGAACGGGGAAGTGTTGCGAACATTTTATGACGAAGAACACGGCTCCGGCCCTCTGTCGGTCGGCATTTCCCCCGATGGCAATACGGTGGCTGTCGGCTATGCTCCCTGGGACGTCATTCTCTGGGACACAAATTCTGGCGCGAAGCGCAAATTGCTGGACGGTCATAGCAATTGGGTCGTCAGCCTCGCTTTCTCCGCCGATGGCAAACAGTTGATCTCGGGTGCGGGCGACAGCACCGCTCGCATCTGGGATGTCGAAAGCGGCAAAGAAATTGGCCGTATCCGGTTTCCAGGGGAGTCTACGTATGTGCAGAGCGTCGGATTGTCACCAGACGGAGAAATTGCCTTCGCGCTCGTTCAAGGCACGCTCGTGGTCGCAAAACAGAAATCAGCCGCACGCGCCGATCAAAAACCATAAAGGGGTCGGTCGCGGAATGGCAGTCAGTTAAGGCCTCGCAGACTTGCGGTATTTGCCGGCATAGGGACTGTCGAATGCATGGCGTCGTCGCGCAGGCCTGCGACCGAGCACAAGTGTCAACCTGACCGCGCCCCATACGCAACCGTTGCTATGCGCCACAACCACCCTCTCTAAGCAACCGTGCCAATTGCGGCCTGATGTGCCGCCGTTACGATATGCATTCGCGAGAAATGGTTCGGATGTGGAACGGGCACATTCTCGACGAGGACTGAGCTGTTGATCGTCTTGTGGTCGATGTTGCTGGAGAACAGAACGGCGTTGAAGAATAAGAACGTGAAACTCATGAAATCGAAACTAGTGCTTCTTGGTCTGGTTTTCTCGCTCGGTTCAGTGACTGGTCTCGGCCAGTTCGGCCTGAAACTGAGGCTGTCCGATAAGGTGACTCAAGGCGACTCTTCTTATCACCTACTTGAGTTCGTGGGCTCAAGGTCGTCTGATTTGGAGCGTGTGGTAGGTGGCACGTTTACTGTTGACATATTTCGCATCGAAGAAGGCAATCCCCCCGCGCTCCCCACACCGTTTTTTGATGCATCCTACTTTGGCGACACAAGTACATCCGCACCGTGTATTCAAAACACGCCTTTCGCAGGCTCGTTCGAAGTTCCTAACCCCGTGATTACGGAGCACTTCTACGGCGGTCCGGATTCGAAATTGTTCGTCAACATCGAGAAGCCTGACCTGCCAGGCATAACAATCCCCTTCCACGAGGGGGAACAACTTTTGTTGACCGCGAGGATTAATATACCTGACAACATTAATAAATCTGGCAAATGGCGATTAGCACTATATGGAGATGATAAAAACGTTTTAACCTGCTACGATGATGGTTATCAGACAATCAATTTCGACAACCTCGGTAGTGGGATCGGCCAGATCGACTACATTCTCAGCTATAACGGGGACAATCTCACTCTGGACGTCCCCGAGCCCTCCCAATTTGCTGTCGTCGGTGGACTCGCCCTTCTCGGCTTCGCCGGATGGCGGCGTTCGCGTAATTGATCGGATTCTCTTGTCCCTGGCGGACACGAACGACTGCGGCGTTGGGGGTTCCCCGACGCCGTTTTTGTTTGCCGCATGTTCTGCCTGTTCAGAGGCTGCCCTGCACAGCCGGCCGATCTCCATTCCGGCGACGCGATCGCTGCGCGAAGGGCGAAGCAATGCATCTGTAAGTTGTCGGTGGGAATGGAGTTTGTAAAGGGGTCGGTCCCGGAATGCAGGAATGTGGACTGGACGATCACGTCGTCAGGGCGTGGCGGTCGCACCTCAAAGGGCTAATTTCATGACTTCTGGGACCGCCGCCTCTGCTCCTGGCGTTCCTCATACCAGGCTTCCGTTTCGGCGATGTCCGCCTCGAGCTTTGGGCGGACGAAAAGCGCGCACTTGAACTCTGGCAGGCAGCGGGCCTTGAGCGCCCTCGATGCATATTCCTGCATTCCGGGACCGACCCCTTTACCGACCCCTTTACCCGCCCTTACGTCAACCCCAGCGCCTTCGCGGCGGCGGATTGCGGATCGGAGAAAAATACCGGGTCCACTTGCTCCACGATGTCACCCGACACCTCCAGGAAGTTGCGCTTGTTCTCCAGCGGGATGAGCGCCCGACGAGCGCCGTTCTCCATTGCCACCTGGAGCGGTTCCACCAGCGAGGTCACAGCCTTGATGTTGCCCTGAATGCTCAGGTCGCCGAGGATCACCAGGCCCGGGGCCACCGCCGTCCTCTTGATGGCCGACACAATGGCCACCAGCACGGCGATCCCGGCTTCGCACGGAATGCGATTAGTCAACAGATCAATCGCCTCGACGTGGAAATCCGTGGTGTCGAGCACGCTGGCGATGCCCATGGGGACCTTATGCCCTTGGAGGAATCCGAAGGCGCGGCTGATGGCTTCCTTCAACGGACCATCCACACCGCCGGCAAGTTTCAGTTTTCCGGTGCCGGAAGAAGTTCCTACTTCGATTCGATACAGGCCAACTTTACCCGCCGGGTTTAGGGACGCGGCATACACCGAACCCGGGGCCAGCGGATCCGTTGAGATCAGTTCCCGCCCGCCTTCCTCCGGCACGCCGACGTAGCGTTCTTCCGTCGTGTCATTGTCGCGGTAGGAGAACGACGTCTGATGAAACTCAAACGCCCCCATTTTCTTTAGCTGTTCCTTCACCCGGCGGCGCCCTTCCAAGGCCAACTCCAGCATCTCCACCAGTTCCGCCTTCGAGAATTCGCCGTGGGGATACAGCAGCTTCACCATGCCGGACACGGTCTTGCGGACGGCTTTCACGTCGCGGGATTTCAAGTGAGCGCCCATCGAGAAGTGCCGGTCAATGACCTCCGTGAAGTTGTGTTTGCGCAGTTCGCGCAACGCCTCGGCGAAGTAATCCACCACGAACCCGTAATGATCCGTGAAGAACTCGATCTTCATCTTCGGGATTTCCCAGCCGGGAACGTAGTAGTGGATACGATCCAGGAACGCCATGTCTTCACGGATCACGCCGGGCATGGGCGTGAACAAGTGGGACGAGCGCACCATGGCCTCCACCGGCTGGTTGGTATTGCCAAACATCGCAATGGACGCCATGCCGGAAAGCGTCTCTTTGCCCCGGGCGAACGACCCGGACTCGCAATAGGTCTTGAGCGTGGTCACGACCTCCTTGGGCATCTTCTCCAGGTCCGCCACTTCGTCGAATCCGACGGCGTCCCACAATCCGACCAGGCCGATCTTCCCGCTGGCCATGTTGAAGAACAGGTTGGCCACGGTGGTCGGGCCGGTAAGCAGGATCGTGTAGGGGCTCAACTGCTGGTAGCCGTAGGATTTGCCCGTCTCGCGGGGACCCAGCTCCACCAGATTGTAGTTCGCCTCGCACAAGGGAATCAGCCGCACCAGGAACAACAGCTTCAGCCGCTGGGTGAACTGGCCCGGCTCGAGACCGATGCAGCGTATCAACAAGTCCACCCATTCTTCCGACGTGAAACGCCGCCGGGCTTCGCGGTAGCCGTCCAGGTCGAAGTTGGCCAATTGGATCGGGGTCAGCCGCTCAATCCAGAACGGGCTGCGTTTGCCCCTGGCTTCTTCGTCGTATTGATGTCGAATCTCGATTTCAGCCCAGATGCCTCCCATCAACAGACGGTCGAACTCCCGGACGTATTTCTCCGGAACATGAATGTATTTGTGGCCGAAGTTCACCGCCTCGGCCCAATACTTGTCGTCTTCGGAAAGGTAGCGAACCTTCACCTTGTCAATGAACGTGTGCCGCTCCTTTTCCTTCACGCGCACCTGGGCCTTGTTGGCTTCCTCCGGGCGGACGAAGTTCTCAGCCAGCGTGTTGTTCACGACGCGCAGCCCGGCGTCAATCGCCGCTGGATCATCCGTGGCGCAGTATTTCCCCAGCAGATATTCCAGCACGAACACGGGCACGTTCGCGCCGAACTTCACCTTTCGCACCAGGTCCTTGCGGACCACTTTGCCCGCAAAGGCATCCATCAGTTTTTGGTCCAACGCATCAGTCATAATTCACCTCAAATCGCCAGTTCCACCGGGATGTCGGTCAACTCCCCGAGCCCAAGCTGGGTTTCACAATCAATCGCCCGGATGGAAATCTTCGTCACCGCATCCGTGGCGGTCAGCATCATCGTCACGGCATTGGGTTTGCCGGACGCGATGACAATCTCCCGCGTGCCTTCCTCGTAGCCGTAGGACGCCACGGCGGCGTAACCCACCTCGGTCTTGGCCGAAAGCGCCTCCAGCCGGATGCGCTTCTGGGTTTCGCCAAACAATCCTTCCGCCGTGAGCGTGACCGTGAGCGAGAAGAACCGGTTCGTCACCTTGGGTTTAGCCAGTTTCAACTCCAGCTTCAGTTCGCTGCCCACTTCGGCCCGGGCCTTCCGCGCCTTCAGCACACACACCGGAATGATCTGCTCCTGCAACGTCGGCCCGCCGTGGAAGTAAGGTCCGCTGCCGCCCTTCACCTTGAACAAGCCGATGCTCCGGGGGAACGCCAGTTCCAGCGGGCCGCCCAGTTCGAGGTCGCTGGCATTGACGCGAAAGAAACCATCGGCGCTCACGCCACCGCGACCGATCCATGCCCGCGAATGCAACGCCACCGTCTCGCCCCCGGGCGCGTCCATGGACAGGCCGGCGTCCAGGCCCTCGGCAAAAATGAACCCATGATCCGCCGCGATGACGATGTGACGCATGCCCACCTGCAGCAGGTTGCGGATGCCCCGGCGCAACTTGTCGAGCACCTCATCCATGTATAGGCGGGTTTCATCCTCGTCGCCGGCTTCCTCGCCGTGACGGTCAATCTCCTGCGACGTCACGACAATGAACTTCGGCTCACTGAGTTCCTTCTTGCGCTTGGGTGTCAGCCGGGCGATCTCGCCCAGCTTGCAGATCACGAGCGGCGTTTCCACCTGCGCTTTGAGCCAGTCCATCCGCGCCGTGCGCGTGGAAACCGGTTGCCCTTGAATCTGCATCACCAATCCCGCTCCGCCCTTGTCCAACGCCAGGCCTTTCTCGGCGCCGGGCATCAAAGCCGCCATCCCCACCGGGGTGATGCCCGGAAGTTGTCCGATGGCCGCATCGGTGGTGACGTCAAACTCATCACCCAGGCCGGCGACGAGTTCCGCGGCCATCTCAAACCGCAGCGCGTCCACCAACAGGTAGGCGACTTTCTCGCCCGCCTTCAGCAGCGGGCTGACGTGATCCGTGAAGATGCGCGACTGTGGCGCGAACGACTCCACCTCGAAACCGGACTGCTCCAGCGCAGACGAATATGTCTCGGCCAGCACCGTCAGGGTCTCGGCGTATGCCTTGCGGCAATGGGTCATCAAGCGTTCGAGGTCCGGCTCGTTCGGCGCGGCGGACATCTCGCAACGGGCGTAGCGGCTTTCCAGGTGCCGGGCGCTGCGATCGAGCACCATCCACGGCTCCGTGTGCCGGGTGTAGGCTTCCACGAGTTCGCGGGCGGTCCATTTCCGCTTCTTGAGCGCCGGGCGAATGTTCATGCTCATGGCCAGCAACTGCGCCCCGGCCTCCACCAGCGACCAGACCAAGGGGAACTCCGCCCGCCGCCGGCACCAGAATGATTCCCGCCGGTTGCCCCTCAGCTTGAGCACACCCTCCGCGTCACCCGCCACCAGGTTTGCAATCGCCGCGTGCAACAGCCGGTTCTCGATGAACGCAAACGTATCCAAGCCGGCGATGGCCGATTCGGGCCACGCCTGCGGGGCCAGCCCGGCGGCTTGTTCCAGGGCTTCCGCCGCGGCCTCATACTGCTCCTGCAAATCCACGCGGTTCCGCCACATGCGGCACAGGTGGCGAATGGCGTCCCGATGCACGGGTTTGGCCGGCAATTCAAACGCCGCCAACGGGCCGGGCCGCGACGGCTCCGGCAGGGCCAGCACCAGTTCGCCGAGGAGCAGATGCCGTTGCAGGGTCTTGCGGAAGCCGGCCAGCGACGTCGTGTCCGCGCCGTTTAGCCCGAGTTCGTCCCTCGCGAGGGTGACGAGTTCGCCCTGGGCTTTCTTCTCCGCGATCTTCGGGTCGTATTTGTCTGAGGCGGCGAATTCCAGCAACACTTCGGCGGGGGAAATGGGTCCGAAGATCAGCTTCAACGCCCCGGCGGTCACGGAGCCGGCTTCGTCGGCCATGCGGTCCAATTCCTCCAGCGTGAGCAAACCTTCCTCCGCCTGACGCGCCACATGCGCGGCTTTCTCCGGCGCGATCACGGCGAACACCTGTTCCACGATGGCCTGCAGGCGCGTGTTGCGTTCGGCCACCTCGGCGCCCGGCTCCATCACCACGCCGGCCGTCTCGGCTTCGATCAAGGCAAAGTCCGTCTTCGACCGCGCGAGCGGGACATAGACCACCACGTTCGGTGGCACGTCGCAGCCGGGCGTAACCTTGCCCTCCGGCGTGACGAATTCCAGGAACGGCTCCAGTCGTTCGCGCAAGCGAAAGAATTCGGGGCCACCAATCAGGACCGTGGCGTCAGCCAACACCAACGACTTTGCCAACGCGGCATAGACCCTGTCCGGGTCATACCAGACCACGAGCCCACGGTCGGCGACCTGCCGCTCAATCAACGCCCGAATCCTGTCAGAAACTTTGCCCATGTTGTTTTAACCGCGGATTACACGGATGGCACGGATGATTCGCTATTGACGCTCGGCGTATGGCGCGAGCCGGTGGACTTTGCTTGGTGCTCCGGCTTCAGCCAGCCCGCTTGGTGTCCAGCCTTCAGGCTGCTTCCCCAACACCCTAAAGGGTGGACACCGAACGGATTACGCGTGCCCCAGCTTGCGGGCTGCCCGCTATCCGCGCTGTCCGCGTCATCCGTGGTTGATTCTTTCGTGCTCATGGGGTCTCGAACAACGCCAGATACGGTTTGAAGCGATAGCGCCGGTTGCGTTGCCAGCCGGTCATTTCCTCCAGCAGGCCGAGTGCAACAAACGACTTCACCAGGCTGTTGGCCTTGGCGAAGGAACACTCCAGCCCTTGCTCCACCATCCGCACGTTCACGATGGGGCGCTCGAACAGGAAATCCACCAACCGCTGGCCATAGTTCGCGCCACCGGGCGAAGCGAGCGACTTTGCGCGACCCTTTTCCCGCAGCTTCAGAATCTCCCGGGCCGTCGCCGTAGCCGCGTGACTCACCTCCGCAACCCCGCGCAGGAAGAACTTTATCCAGCCTTCCCAATCACCTTCCGTCCGGATGGCCATCAACCGGTCGTAATACTGCGCCCGGTGTCGCTTCAGGTAATGGCTCAGATACAGCAGTGGCCGGTGCAGGATTCCCTTTTGACAAAGCAGGAAGGTGATCAGCAATCGCCCCACGCGCCCGTTGCCGTCGAGGAACGGATGAATCGTCTCGAACTGCGCGTGGCATAGTCCGCAATGCACCAGCACCGGCATTGGTTCTTCGTAATGCAGAAACTTCTCCAGATCGTTCAGCGCCGTCCTCATCTCGTCCACGGGCGGCGGCACGAAGGTCGCCTGCTCGATGGGGCACTTGTCCGTCCCGAGCCAGTTCTGCCGCTGGCGGAATTCGCCGGGCTCGCGGTTGCTGCCACGCACGCCTTGCAACAACTTGCCGTGGATCTCCCGGATCAAGCGCAGGCTCAACGGAAACTCCTTCACCCGCTGCAAACCGTAGTTCATCGCCCCGACGTAATTAACGACTTCCTCCACGTCCTTTGGTCGGTCCTCACCCTTGGAATCAATTTCGAACTCCAAGACATCCTGCAGGGTGCTTTGCGTGCCCTCGATCTGGGAACTGAGCACCGCCTCGTGCCGGACATACATCGCCACGAAAAAATCCGGGTTCGGCAGGATCGAGGTCACCCCGTCCAGCCGGCCCAAGGCCCGGTCGGCTTCCGACAGTAGCGATGCCAGGTCCGGGTCCATCTGGATCGGAGGCTTGGGCGGCAGGGGTTTCGGCACAAATGCCTCGTAACCACCAACTTGTTTTACGAATTCACCGGCCCGCATAACACACTCGCCGAAATGAAAATCTTGTTCGTTGCGCGGATAATAAGCGCCCTCGCTCCGACATCTTATTATTCGGAACGGTCACATCGTAAAACAAGACATCCGGACCGCAAGCCAGTTTCACGGACAAAAAGCAGGCCCACGTTCGGTGTCCTGGCTTTGGCTGATCCGCTTGGTGTCCAGCCTTCAGGCTGCCTCCCCGAACACCCTAAAGGGTGGACACCGAACTTTGGTGGCCCGGCTTTGGCTGGTCCGCTTGGTGTCCAGCCTTCAGGCTGCTTCCCCGAATATCCTAAAGGGTGGACACCGAACTTTGGTGGCCCGGCTTTGGCTGGTCCGCTTGGTGTCCAGCCTTCAGGCTGCTTCCCCGAATATCCTAAAGGGTGGACACCGAACTTTGGTGGCCCGGCTTCAGTCGGTCGGTTTGGTGTCCACGCTTCAGCGTGTGCTGGCGTTCACATACTCGGCGCATCCCAACCCTTCCCGTAATCCAACACGGGAAAATCATTCCAAATCCGTGTCGCTTCCTCACGGCCCATCCCCGCCAGATATTCCTGTGCGCTGGAGAACGGCCAGTCCTGCCAATGCTCGACGTAACCGTGATGCACGGGATTGTGATGCACGTAGTTCATTGTCGCCCAGAAATGCGCGTCGTTGCGCATGAACCGTTCAACCGCGCCGCA
This sequence comes from Verrucomicrobia bacterium ADurb.Bin006, assembly GCA_002071485.1. Taxonomy (GTDB): domain Bacteria; phylum Verrucomicrobiota; class Verrucomicrobiia; order Limisphaerales; family J093; genus MWFF01. The sequence continues at coordinate 26,935 of MWFF01000076.1, forward strand.
CCACACCTGCCGACCGCGTGTCTGCTCCTCGCCGTTCCACTGAAACGAAAGCCGGCCATGCATCCGGCCCAGGTCCGCCAGCACTTTGAGGATGGCCGTGGTTTCGATTAGCGCATGGTAATGGTTGGGCAAAACACACCAGGCGTGAATCTGGGTGCCATGTCCCTGAGTCACGCTGAGCAACGTGCTGCAAAAACTTTCCAGCCGCTCCACACTTTGGCCAATGAACGGACGATGCTCGAAGCACGCAGCCGTCACATGGTAACGGGTCTTCTCGCCGCCCCGATGCGGCGGGCGATGCCAGGGCAGCCCCTGCCGCTTCCGCCATTCGAGCAACTCGTCCCGTTGCTTCGACGTCAGCTTGCGCCACAGATAGGTGGGTTTGCTCATGATCGTTTCACTTGCACGTTAAAGCGTGGATACCCAACGGTTCGGTGTCCCGGCGTTAGCCGGCCCGCTTGGTGTCCAGCCTTCAGGCAGGCTGCTTCCCCGAACACCCTAAAGGGTGGACACCGAACACTCACGCCAGGCCGTGCGCGATGGCGAAAGACTTGTTGGTCTGGCACGCGGCCTTCACCCGGTCCGGCCAATTCGTCCCGTTGCTTCGACGTCAGCTTGCGCCACAGATAGGTGGGTTTGCTCATGATCGTTTCACTTGCTCGTTAAAGCGTGGATACTCAACGGTTCGGTGTCCCGGCGTTAGCCGGCCCGCTTGGTGTCCAGCCTTCAGGCTGCTTCCCCGAACACCCTAAAGGGTGGACACCGAACACTTACGCCAGGCCGTGCGCGATGGCGAAAGACTTGTTGGTCCGGCACGCGGCCTTCACCCGCTCGGGCCAGTATTCCATCGCTTGTTGCGCCCAATCGTAGTCGCCGGCTTCCAACTCCTGCCACGCCTTCCTGGTTTCCGGCCAACTGGGAAGCAACGAGTGCAACGGCGCGGCGTTGAGCAGCACCCCATCGTCAATGTGCGGGGTGTAGCCGCGCTCGGTGATTTCCTTGATTTGCTTCGAGAACTCGCGCAGGTCGTCGGCCATGTCCACGAGCTTGTCCACTGCTTTCAACTTGCTGCGGTTGTTGCCGGCGGCGGCGCGTTGGTCGGCGATCTCACGGTCCAGCAACCGCAGGCGTTCTTCGACCAGGTTGCGGACGGTGAACAAAGTGTTCGCGTTGAACCGCTCCTGAAAAACCCAGATGGTGTATTTCTTCCGGGGCGATTGCAGCGGCCAATAGACCGGGCGTTTGCGGTAAAGCTGGAAGTGATATTTCCAAAACGACTTGTCCGGCGCACCGGCGAACCGGTCCAACCAGCCGCGCACGGCTTCCACCGGATCACCGGTTTCCTCGGTGGCGGTGCGAATGACCTCGCGGGCCTCGGCCTCGCCCAACATGAGCGACAGGCAATTGACCACGCGGGCGGCGAGGTCCTGCGGATGCCCTTCATCGGAGGGCATGATGCCGTCCGGATCAATCAAAGCCCGGATGGCGGTGACGGTGGCGGGCGGAAAATCCCCGCAACCCAGACCGCCGGGCTGACCGATCTCAAACCGGCCCAGCACCGTGCCGATGGCGTAAGAAATCCAACTTAACGACACACCCCGAAGCCGACTCGTCAGTCCAGAACCGTCAGCGTCATCGGTGTCGCCGTCGGCCGAGTCCTCGTCAGCCGATGCAAGTCCGTCCTCCGCATTGACGACAAAGTGCTGCAGGAAATCCTCGATGAAAGCACGCCGGGCAGATAAACCGAACTGCCGATAGGCAATGTCATCAATTGCCCGAAGCAGGAGATCATGATCCGGCGAGAACTCCCCGTTTTGCTGCGAGGGACAACGAAACTGCCTTGTGGTTTCACTGGCATCCCATGCGGGGTGAAAATCAGTCCTGACCCCTTGGTTTTCCGAAGGATTTGACGGTGCCTCCCCCAAACGCCGTTAAGGATTTTTGCGTGATTTCCTGGGCTGATTTCTCGGTGGTT
>MWFF01000077.1 GCA_002071485.1 Verrucomicrobia bacterium ADurb.Bin006
AGCGTTGGGCTTTTTGCTGGGGGGTCCAGCCGATCCATTCTTCTCGGTCAGCGAGTTTCCAGGTCGCCGGCCCCCAATCGAGCAGAGCCACCCATTGACCTGCGTATTCGACGGCCTGGAGCAACTGGCGTCCCTGAGGCACGTCGCCCAGATAGTGTTCGCGGTCGAGCAGTTCGCCCGCCCGTTGGTATTCCTCCGGTTCCAGAGCCCGAACCTTTAGATTCTTGAGAAAGGAAACGGGCGGATCGGCACTGAACAGTTGGTGGTTTGTCGAGATCATCGCACGCCTACTACGCACCAAACCACGCCAATTGACAAGCGTTATTTACAACCTCAACAACAGCAACCCTTCAGGAATTTAAATGAAATAACCGTGTGAGCAAGGCAACTCTGCCGGGATTCTCCTTGAATGGCATCTCTTGGACTGGCACACTTCAGCCAGTCGAAGAAGCAAATGCCTGTCGGTTCTGGGCGGCCCTGGTGGGCCTCAGCAACTTGGTCGTACCCACACAGTGATTTTCCCTCGTCCCAGCGGTGGTGAACTGTTCATCGTGGACAACAGCGACGAGTCCTGGAAAGGACTGCGCTACCTCCACGACTGGACGGAGATTGCCAGCGCCTTCGACATCGCCACCGGCTTCTTTGAAATCGGGTCGCTTCTCGCCCTCGACGGCAGATGGCAAAAGCTCGATAAGATCCGCATCTTGATGGGCGATCAGGCCACGGCGCGGACGCGGCAGGCCATTCTCGAAGGGCTACGGCAGCAGGTCTGCCAGAAACTCGACGCCAGTCTTGAGGGCGAGAAGGAAGCGAACGACTTGCTCACCGGCGCGGCGGCGATCGTGGAGGCGATGCGGGAAGGGAGGATCCAGTGTCGGGTTTACGCGAGGCGTAAGTTCCACGCCAAAGCCTATATCACCCGCCCACGCGTGGCGGTCATCGGGTCAGTGGCGCTTGTTGGCTCCAGCAACTTCACCGTGCCGGGCCTGACGCAGAACGTCGAACTCAACATCCAAATCCGTGCGCCCGGCGATGTTTCGCAACTTCAGACCTGGTACGAGCAGCACTGGCAGGAAGCGGAGGAAATCACGCCCGACGTCATCAAGGTAATTGCACGTCACATTGCCGAATACGCGCCGTTCGAGGTTTACGCTCGGGCTCTCCAGGGGCTGTTCGAGCATCACACACCGAGCGAAGCCGAGTGGGAGAACGGCGAATCCAAGATCTATCCCGTTCTCGACCACTACCAGAAGGAGGGCTACCACTCGCTGGTCAACATCGCCCGCCAGCACAACGGCGCTTTCCTGTGCGATGGCGTCGGTCTGGGCAAGACATTCGTCGGCTTGATGCTGATCGAGCGGTTGGTCATGTGCGACAAGAAGCGCGTCATGTTGTTGGTTCCCAAGTCTGGCCGCGTGGCTGTGTGGGAGCGCAATATCCGACGTTACCTGCCCCATCTTCTGAACGGCTTCCTGCCCTTCAAAATCTACAACCACACCGACCTCATGCGCGGCCCCAGCGCGGGCGGCCGCGATTTCCCCTCCGAGTTCCAGCAGATCAAGGAACAGGCGGACGTGGTGGTGATTGACGAAGCGCACCACTTTCGCAATCGCGGCCTGGCCAACGCGGAAAACGGCACCATCCGTTCCCGCTACTGGCAGCTTTACGACATCGTGGGGAAGAAGACCCTCTTTTTGCTCACCGCCACACCTGTCAACAATGCGCTGACAGATTTCCAGCACCAGATTGAACTGTTCAGCCGGGTGGACAATCCGGCGGCGTTTGCCGGTGCGCTTGGCATCCACAACCTTGCCAGCCATTTCCAGCAACTCGAAAAAGCGATGAAGCGCCTTGTGGCAGGGCAGGAGCATGGCGAGTTGTTCCAGGTTAATCAGGCGGAGGCCGAGAAAGTCCTGTTCGACGACCAGCTCTTCCGTGCACTGGTCGTGCAACGCAGTCGGGCCTACGCCCAGCAGAGCCAGATTCAGCACGGCGGCACCGAGGCTGTCTTTCCGGCCAAGGAACCGCCAAGAGTCGCGGCGTACTCAGTCAAGAAGACCTACGGCCACCTGCTGGGCAAGGTCGAAGCCGCCTTTTCCAAACCCGAGCAGCTTTTCAGCCTGGCGGTGTACTACCCGTTGGCAAAATGGAGAGGCGACCCGGCGGCCCTCAATGTCTTCGATGAGAATCGCCAGAAGCAGGTTGTTCGCCTCATCCGCATCCAGTTCCTGAAACGCTTCGAGAGTTCCATTTACGCGTTCGAGACCTCCTGCCAGAATCTGCTCCTGAAGTTGCTGGCGTTCTTGCGAAGAAACTCGATGGCGCAGTCTGAAACGAAACGCCTCCAGCGTTGGGAGGCCCAGAACGGCGAACTGCTCGATCATGTCAAACAGCGCCGCGCCGAGTTCCAGGAAGAAGACGAGAGCGAGGAAGTTGGTGCGTCAGAACTCGGCGACGAATTCCTCGATGACTTCGAGGTTCTCGACCGCAACAACTACGACCTTCCGGAAATCTTCGACGAAACCTATGCGGACCTGGAACAGTTGGTGGACTTTCTCGAAGAACTCAAGACGTTCGACGCCAGCCACGACAACAAGCTGCAGTCCCTCATCAAACTCCTCAAGTCCGACGCGGTGCTGAAGAAACACAAGGTCCTCATTTTCTCCGAGTTCATGACCACCGCCCGCTACGTGCGGCGCGAATTGCAGGGCGCGGGCATCGAGGGCGTGGACGAAATCGACAGCGGCAGCAAGACCGACCGTGGGGATGCCATCCAGCGGTTTGCGCCCTATTACAACGGCACGACGAGCGCCGAACTGGCCGCCGCGGGCCAGAAAGAAACCCGCATCCTCATTTCGACGGACGTGCTTTCCGAGGGCTTGAACCTCCAGGATGCCACGCGCCTCATCAACTACGACCTCCATTGGAATCCCGTCCGTCTGATGCAGCGCATTGGCCGCGTGGACCGCCGTCTGAACCCGGAGATTGAAGCCAGAATCGTTGCGGACCACCCAGACCATGCGCCGCTGCGCGGCAAGGTTGTTTACTGGAATTTTCTCCCCCCCGACGAACTCGACGACCTTCTCCGGCTTTACCACCGGGTGTCGAACAAGACGCTGCGCATTTCCAAGGTCTTCGGCATTGAAGGCAAGAAACTGCTCAAACCGGAGGATGATTACGAGGCCCTGCGCGATTTCACCCACGCCTATCAGGGCGCGCTCACACCGTTGGAGCAGATGCACCTCGAGTTCCAGAAACTGCTCGCCGACAACCCCGGACTGCAACACAGGCTCGATCAGTTGCCCGGCCGGGTTTTCAGCGGCAAGGAACACACGAAGCCGGGCGCGAAGGCCCTCTTCCTGTGCTACGCCCTGCCCGCTGAGGACAAAGCCCTACGCAGCGACACGGCAGCCGCCGCCACCGGCGGGGGAGCAGGCCAGGCTGAGGGAGCAGCCGCTTGGACCACCGGAACAGGCAAGGCCGGTTGGTACCTGTATGACCTTGCCACCGGCAAGATCCTGGAGCAGCCGGAGGAAATCGTCGCGTTCATCCGCAGCACGCCCGAAACGCCCCGGCGCGTGGCCATGCCGCAGGCCGACCTCCATGAGGTGCGGCTGAAGGTCGAGAAGCACATCAAGAACACCTATCTGAAGCAGGTTCAGGCGCCCGTCGGGGTGAATCCCGTCCTGCAATGCTGGATGGAATTGAACTGACTGCCCGCCTTCGCGACGATATAAGGTGCCCATGCGCTCTGAATTCGTGCCCATCAGAAAGCTCTGGCTCAAGCGGTTTCGCAGCATCCTCGCGGCACGCCTCGGGTTCGAGAACCCCCTGTTCCTGGTCGGCAAGAACGGCGCCGGCAAGAGCAATGTTCTCAAGGCGCTCGAGTTCCTCAGTGAATGCATGACCACGCCGCTCGGTGCGGTCTTCAACAACCAGGGCGGCATTGAAGCCGTCCGCCACCGTTCCGGCACGAAGAGCCGCCCGCCGAACATGGCCGTGCGTGTGGATTTCGATTTCCGCAACGGCGGACGATCTGCGGGATGGTATGCCTTCGAGATTCGCGCCAAGGAAGGCTACGAGTTCGACGTGGTGCGCGAGAAATGCGTGGTGCAGACGGGCGGCCAATTGAGTTGGTTCGATCGTTTTCACGGTTCGGTCACAACCAGTGTGCCCAGCATCGAGCCGGCCGTGAATCCGCAGGCGCTGCTCCTGCCCCTGATGGGAGGCACGGCGCAATTCGCGCCCGTGACCAGGGGCTTGAGCGGCATTCGCGTGTTTTCCATCCAGCCCAAGGCGATTCTGGAGCTGCAAGACCCGGATTCCGGTTCCATTCTCAAAGCCGACGGCAGCAATCTGGCCAGTGTCTTGAAGTCGCTGTCGAAGGACGAGGAGAAGATGGAGCGCCTGTGTGAGTTGTTGTGCACCGTGGTGCCAGGTACAGCGACTGTTCGCCCCATCAAGCACGGCAAGAAGCTCTCTTTGGAGTTCCGTCAGGAGTGGAGCGAGAACGGCGGGCCGCGAGGCAAATCGCGCAGAGCCGCCAGCAAACGCACCGTCGCCCATGGGGCCTTCTCGATGTCCGACGGCACCTTGCGCACCCTGGGCATCCTCACGGCCTTCCTCCAGCCCAACCGCTCGACCCTCGTCGGCCTGGAGGAACCGGAGTCCACCATCCACCCGGAGGCGCTCTCGTCCATTCTGGAAATGATCCGGTCCTTCTCGCGCGACACCCAAGTGCTCGTCACGACCCACAGCCCTGAGTTGCTTGACGCCAAGTGGATTGAACCGGAGAACCTTCGTGTCGTTTCCTGGGACAAGGGCATGACGCAGGTTCTGCCCTTGGGCGAGGCCTCCGTGGCCGCCTTGCGGGACCATCTGATGGGCGCCGGAGAACTGCTCCGATCCAACGCGCTGCATCCGGTGGACTTCTTTGCCGACGCACAGGATCCGAACCAGATGGAGCTGTTCGCCGACGCAACGCCATGATTCAGCCGATCGTCGAAGGTGTCGGCGAAATCGAAGCCGTGCCCGTGCTGCTCCGGAGGTTGGCCGCGCAGATGGATGTCGCCCACGTCCCGTTGGGCCGCCCGATCCGCCGCGGCCGGGGGCATCTGATCCAACGCGAAGGATTGGCGAAGGCCATTGACGTCGCGCGCCGCCAAACCGGTTGCCGCGGCATCCTTGTCCTGTTCGATGCCGACGACCTTTGTCCGAAGACGGGCGCCATACCTCTGCAGCAGGAAGCCGCACGCATTGCCGCCGCGATTCCCTGTCCGGTGGTGCTCGCCAACAAGGAGTTCGAGGCTTGGTTCCTGGCCTCGCTGGAAGACCTGTCCGACCGCCCTGCGGGAAGGGCGTCATATCCCGGCGACCCCGACCAGAAACGGGGAGCCAAGGAAGAACTGGAACGGCGGCTGGCGATGTACTACCACGCACCCGCTGATCAACCGAAGTTCGCCGCCAGGATCAACCTTCGGCGCGTCCACGAGCGGTCCCGGTCTTTTCGCAAGCTGGTGAAGGAGTATCGTCTCCTGCTCTTGGCGCTCGGCTTCGCGCCTGACCAATGGCCGGCAATCGGACCAGAAGCTTCATGACCTATGGCTCCCCGCGACCGTCTCCGTTCTCTCCGCAACTTCGCCGACCTCATCCGCTTCCTTGAGGAGGAACTCGCCTGGCCGCTTCAGCAATACGGCTTCGAGGAACTCACGTTCGCCTACGAGGCCGAGGAATTGGGCTTGCGCGAAGAGGATGCGGCCAAGGTGAAGAGAATTCACCAACTCCGCCCGCTCGCCTCGGGCCAGCCGTGGGGCATCTTCTTCATCGAGTTCGAGAAGAAACGCCTGCCCGTCGTGGTCCTTCGCCGCATCCTCAGCCTGCTCGTCATCAAGAAGCGCGGCTCGGCGAACAAATCCGAGCGTGCCGCCTGGCAGCCGGAGGACCTGCTGTTCGTGTCCGCTTTCGGCGACGAGGCCACGGACCAGCGCGAAATCGCCTTCGCCCATTTCCACCAGGAATCGGGCGACCTCCCCACGCTCCGCGTGCTGGGCTGGGACGGCCGCGACACCCCGCTCAAGCTCGAGCACGTGGACGCCACTCTGCATGACAAACTCCGCTGGCCGGCGGACCCGCGCGACCTGTCCTCGTGGCGCTCTCAATGGACCCGCGCCTTCCGCCACCGGGTGGGCCATGTCATTCGGACCGCCGACGGCCTGGCCGAACGCCTCGCGGCCCTGGCACGAGGCATCTGCGCCGCCGCGCAGACCATGATGGCGCACGAGACCGAGCGCGGCGCCCTCACCAAACTCTACAAAGCCTTCCAGACTGCCCTCATTCACGACCTCACCCCCGAGAGTTTCGCCGACACCTACGCGCAGACCATCACCTACGGCCTGCTCACCGCCGCCATCTCACGCACCGAGATGAGCGCGGGTACCGCAGGCACATTTGTCCGGGCGGAGGACGTTTCCGACATCGTGCCCGTCACGAATCCGTTCCTGAAGGAAATGCTCCAGACTTTCCTGAAGGCGGGCGGGCGCAAGGGCGGCATTGATTTCGACGAACTCGGCATTCAAGACGTGGTGGAACTCCTCCGAGGCGACGAGACGGACCTGCCTGCCATTCTGCGCGACTTCGGCAACAAGAACCCCGACGAAGACCCGGTCATCCACTTTTACGAACACTTCCTGTCCGCCTACAACAAGAAGCTCAAGGTGCAGCGCGGTGTCTTCTACACGCCGCCGCCGGTCGTCTCCTACATCGTCCGCAGCGTTCATGAACTGCTGCAAACCGAGTTCGGCCTCGCCGCTGGCCTCGCTTCCACGGTGACGTGGGGAGAGATGGTGCAGCGGAATCCCGAACTCAAACTTCCGCCGCGGACGGACGAGCCGGGCGAGATGCGCACCATTGACCCCGGCGAGTTCTTCGTTCAGATCCTCGACATCGCCACCGGCACAGCCACCTTCATCGTCGAGGTGATTGATGTGGTCCACCGGCACCTGAAGACGCAGTGGAACAAGGGCGGCCTCGCCGCCATGCCGCGTATTCCCTCGCCCGGGGGGGCGGGAGAGGCTGGCGCGCCAGCGCCGGGTGAGGGTCCTGGGGCCCAGCCCTCAACCTTCAACCAGTATTGGAACGTCTACGTCCCCGCCTGCCTGCTCCCACGCCTCTACGGATTCGAACTCATGATGGCGCCCTACGCCATCGCCCACATGAAGGTCGGTCTCAAGCTCTACGAGACCGGCTACCGGTTCGGCAGCGCCGAGCGCGTCCGCATCTACCTCACCAACTCGCTCGAACCGAAAGTTAAACAACTCCCGCAGATTGGTTTCGACGCGCTCGCTCATGAGGCCCAGGCGGTCAACGAAATCAAGTGGTATAAGCGATTCACGGTTGTCGTTGGCAATCCGCCGTATGCAGGAATCTCGTCGAACATGACCGATCACGCTCAACGGCTCATTGATGCCTACAAAGTCGTCGATGGAGTAGCATTATCTGAGCGGAAACTATGGCTCCAGGACGACTATGTGAAGTTCATCCGCCTAGCTCAGACAATAATCGATGCGGCTGGGGTAGGTGTCCTCGGCTATGTCACGAACCACGGCTACTTAGACAACCCAACCTTCCGGGGGATGCGCCAGAGCTTAGTAAGCACATTTGCACGCCTTCGCCTACTCGACCTCCACGGGAACGCCAACAAGAAGGAGCTCGCCCCCGATGGTCTGGACAAGAACGTCTTCGACATCCGACAGGGCGTTGCCGTGTGCCTAGCAACTCGCAGTCTTGCAGAATCCTCTGTTCAACACGCGGCCCTTTGGGGGCTGCGGGAGGCCAAATACGCATGGTTGACTAATCACGATGTTGACAATACCGCTTTCCAGAGGTTATCCCCCAATTCACCGTTCTATCTGTTCATCCCTCAAAACTCGGATTGCCGAGCTGAATATGAACGTGGATATAGCCTTGCGGAAGTGTTTCCGAAAAACGGGGTCGGGATAGTCACCGCGCGAGACGCCCTCACAATCGACGTGGACGCTGGTCGGCTTTGGCAGCGCGTAGTGAGGTTCTGCAGGCTCGCTCCGGAGGATGCGCGTGCCGAATATGAATTGGGATCAGATGTCCAAAGTTGGAGAGTGTGCTGGGCGCAGGAGGACGTCCGAAAGAGCGGGCCTGACCGAAGTCTCGTGCGCGAAGTCTTGTATCGACCGTTTGATGTGCGGCACGTTTACTACACTGGGGTATCATCGGGCTTCGTGTGCCGACCCGTATGGGACGTGATGCGTTGCATGGTAGGCGGAAAGAATGTCGCCATGGTCACGACGAGGACAGTAGAAATTGGTCGTGGCTTTGAACACGTGTTTTGCACTCGGGGATTCATCCAGCACCACTCCGTGTCGGTGAAGGAGGTAAATTATCTCTTTCCTCTTATGCTGCCCCCCGATGATTCTCAAGCAGGGAGCCTCCTTCGAGAACATCACGCGCCCCAAGTCAACCTCAGTTCGCGCTTCGTAAGAAGCCTTGCCGACGCACTGAATCTTGTGCAGCGGGCTTCGGATGGTTTGCCCTCCGGCATTAGCGCCGAGGACATCTTCCACTACGCCTACGCGGTGTTTCACAGTCCTGGCTACCGGAGTCGCTACGCTGAGTTTCTGAAGATAGATTTCCCGCGTCTGCCGCTGACTTCCAGCTTGGAACTGTTCCGCGCACTGGCCCACCTCGGCGGCGAACTCGTCGCCCTGCATCTGCTGGAGTCGCCAACGCTGGAGAAGCCCATCACCAAGTTCATCGGCTCGGCCTCGCCCGTCGTGGACAAAGTCACCTACGAAGCGGGCACGGTCTGGTTTGGCAAGGCCAAGACCTGCGGTTTTCGTGGTGTGCCGGAGCCGGTCTGGAACTTCCACATCGGCGGCTACCAGGTCTGCGAGAAGTGGCTCAAAGACCGGAAGGGCCACGTGCTGTCCGCAGATGACATCACCCACTACCACAGAATCGTCGTCGCTCTCTCGGAAACCATCCGCCTCATGGGCGAGGTTGACGCGATCATCGCCCAGCACGGCGGCTGGCCGCTGAAGTGACGACATAGTGAACGACCTTCTCGACATCCCGGCCGACCCTGAGCCGAGTTCATCGGAAGTCCAGCATCTCTTCGTGGACGAGGCCGGCACGCCCACACTGTTTCACGAGAGCGGCAAACCCATCGCCGATACCTTTGGCTGCTCGCGGTTCTTCATTCTCGGCAAACTCGAAGTCGAGAATCCCCCCGTCGTCGCCACCGCGCTGACGGAGCTCCGCCAGAGGATGTTGGCGGACCCCATCTTCGCCGGAACTGAATCTTTCAAGCCGGAGCGCAAGAAGACGGCGATCGCGTTCCACGCCAAGGACGACCTGCCCGAAGTCCGCGTCCCCGTTTTCGAACTGCTTCGCAGCTTCGGGAGCCAATTGCGCTTCTACGCGGTCGTCTGCGACAAGTTGAAACTCACGGAAACCGAAAGCGCCAAACGGGCGAAGGAACCGGGGTATCGCTTCAACGAGAACTCCGTGTATGACGCGCTCATGCGGGAGTTGTTCGGCAAGTTCCATCGCCTGGCCGACCGCTACGAAGTCAACGTTGCCAGGCGTGGCACGAGCACACGAAATGAAGCCATCAGAGTCGCCCTCGCCCACGCAGAACAGGATTTCGAGCGCAAGTTCGGATTCCGGCGGAGCAGCCCTGACGCATGGAAGATCACAGTCTTCCGCTCCAAGGAAGCGCCATGCCTTCAGGCTGTGGATTACTTCCTCTGGGCACTGCAGCGGTTCTACGAAGTGAAGTGGGACGTCAAGACGCGAAAGAAGGCCCTCGATCCGACCACGGGCCTTGTCATCCACGAAGACCGCTTCCTGAGGGCGATGTGGCCGCAGGTGGGCGAGGTGCATGACCTCCATTTCGCGCGCGCACACGGAACGTTCTTCACAGCGCGCGAGCCGCTGACGCTGGACAGACGTTTCCCGCCGCCGAAGGGGAAAAAGAAAAAGTCGTGAGTATAGGAACCCCGAAGGTTCTCACGGCACGGGGCCGAGTTTTGCTCACGACGATGCGTCACAATCCTCGAGGCTCGGCGTCAAGTAAAGAAGTATCTTGCATCTCCAGGAATCCCGTGGTGTCCAGGGCGAAGCCGCGTCCTTGATCATCAGATAAGGCATTTACGCGGCAGGGATTCACCACAGAGGACATGCAGAGCCTGAATCGGCGCAGAGCCGCAACCAAATGTCGGAGGGCCTGGACAAGGTGAACGCCCGCCACAGGGGCCTGGTAACGCCCGCGCCCACCGCGCGCCCGTTCGTTCTGGTCCAGGGCGCCTCGATCGGGACGATTATTCCGCGCTTGGACGCGGAACGGTGGCGTGGTCCTGGAGCCACTCGAGATCGCGGTTGCCCGGGTCCCAGAGGGTCCAGTGGTTCGGATTCCATGGCAGGGCCGCTTCGGTGAGGGTGCGGCTCTCGATCCAACGGCGGGTCTCGACGTGGCCGTCGCCGAAGGCCACCGCACCCCGGCCACCGTGCTGGATCGAGGGGAGGTGGTAGAACTGCCCACCCGCGCCCATGCGCACCACAAAGGCCGGCAGGCAGACATTGCCCGGAGCGACGTCAATGAAGGAGAAGATGGTGGTCGGGGAAGCTTCTGCCAGAGCCGACCACTTCTCGAACGTCCAGTGACGCGTGCTGTTGTAGCCCGGAGGGACCCACTCGGCCCAGCCCAGATAGCTGTTGAGGGCATAGGTGCGCACCTTGGGATGGGCGCGGCCATTCAACTCGACCGTCGTGCGGTCCTCGGGACACCGGTAGGTTGCGACCGACGGGATATACTGTGCGAATGCGGCGTGCTGGGGATCGTTCAGATAATTCAGATTCGTGAAGGCGGGATTGGGTGAAGGCGGCGACGTGAATTTGTAGTGCTCCTCGCCCAACACCCACAGTCTCTGCCCATTCAGGATGTCCGAGGACCCAAAACCGTTGGGAGGGACATGGTCGTTGGCGTCTCCGGCGTAGAGCGTCCCGGCAGTGGCCAGTTGCTTCAGGTTATTGATGCAGGCGATCTGCCGGGCCTTACCCTTCGCGCGCCCGAGAGCCGGCAGGAGCAGCGCCGCCAGAATCGCAATGATCGCGATCACCACCAGCAGTTCAACAAGCGTAAAGCCGGACCCCCAAGCCCTCGACCGCACCGTTTGTGCAGTCGGGTCGCATCGCTCGAGATCACGCAGGTCGAACATGGCCAACTCAATCCGCAGCCCACCGTACCACGAAAACGGGGGAGGCGAAAGGCGATCGCGCTCGGACGGCCTCGAGGCCGCAGTCCTCTGTGCCGCCTGCGTTAGCGCCACAGCCCGGACATCAGGTCACGCGCACCGCTATGAAACGGGCTAAGGGTCTGTGCAAAAACTAATCGGAAGTAATCTATGCACAGACCCTAAGGCTTGAGCAACTCCTCGGCAATCTGCACTGCGTTGAGCGCGGCCCCCTTGACCAACTGATCGCCCGAGACCCAGAAGCAAAGGCCGTTGTCGAGGGCGCAATCCAGTCGAAGGCGCCCCACCTCGCAGTTGTCCTTCTCCGCCGTGAACAGCGGCATCGGGTAGACCTTGTTCGCCGGATCGTCAACCACATCGAGTCCAGGCGCTTGGGCCAGCGCGGCCCGTGCGGCATCGAGTGTCACCGGCTTCTCGAATTCGGCGCTGACGGCGATCGAGTGGGCCCGGTAGACCGGCACACGGACGCACGTCACGCTGGCCCGGAAGGTGGGGTGATGCATGATCTTGCGTCCCTCGTTCTCCATCTTCATTTCCTCTTTCGTGTAGCCGGAAGGCAGAAAAGAGTCGATGTGCGGCAGGACATTGAATGCGATCTGATGCGGATAGACCTCCTTCGTCACCGGCTGGCCGTGAACGATCTGATCCACCTGCCGCCGCAGTTCCTCGATCGCCTTCGCCCCGGTCCCTGACACCGCCTGATAACTCGACGCGAAAATGCGCTTGCAGAAGAACGCCTTGTGCAGCGGGTAAATGGCCATCAGCGCAATCGCCGTCGTGCAGTTCGGATTGGCAATGATGCCTTTGTGACTTCGCACATCCGATGCGTTGATCTCGGGGACCACCAGCGGAACCGAGTCGTCCATCCGAAAAGCGCTCGAATTGTCGATCACCACGCATCCCGCCCGGGCGGCAACAGGAGCGAACTCCCTCGAAACGCTCCCTCCGGCGCTGAACAGCGCGATGTCGACCCCCGCAAACGAGTCGGGTTTCAGCTCCTTCACCGCGATCGTCTTGCCTTGGAACTCGAAGGTCTTTCCGACCGACCGGGCGGAGGCCAGCAAGGTGAGTTCGCGCAGCGGGAAACGCCGACGTTCGAGCGATTTCATCATCTCGACACCGACGGCGCCCGTCGCGCCGACAACGGCAACATGCGGTTGAGCGTGCATAAAGAGTCGAGGACTATACCAGCGTCCGACCGGCTGTCAAACGCTGCAAATGGCCATGCCGCAGTTCCGCAGTTCTCGTATTGGCCTGGGTCCCCGGCGAGAACCGGCTGAAGCCGGGACACCCAACTGCGTCTGGGGCTTCGGCGCGCTGTTCGGTGTGCCGCCTTCGGGCAGCTCGTCACCAACATGAGGCTTCCGGGTCAGAGTTGCTCCCCAGACGAAATCTGTGGCAAATGACTCAAGTTCTGGCGCCGCCCCGCGGCGCTGGCGCGTGCCGCATCGCCGCTTCGCGCATCTTCCGAATCGCTGCTTTGAGGTTACTCTGTCCGAAAAGAGCCGTCCCGCTCACAAACGTGTCCGCTCCAGCCCGCGCGCATTCCGCCGCGGTCGACAGGTTGATCCCGCCGTCGACCTCGATGCGGAAGGGCAGACCCCGCTCGCGGCGCCATGCGTCCGCCTGTTGGACCTTCGGGATTGTCTCCTCGATGAACGACTGCCCGCCGAAGCCCGGATTCACCGTCATAATAAGGAGCAGATCAATTTGCTTGAGCAGCGGCAGGGCATTGGCGATGGGCGTGGGCGGGTTGACGGCCAGGCCGACCTTCCGTCCGAGGGCCCGAATCTTCCACAGCAGATCGCCGACCCCGTTCCCCAACTCGACGTGCACGGTGATCAGCGACGCCCCCGCCCGGACGAACGGTTCGAGCAGAGTGGCCGGACGCGAACACATCAGGTGCACGTCCAACGGCAGCCGCGTGAAACGACGCGCCGTCTCCACCACGCCGGGCCCGAATGAAATGTTCGGCACGAAATGCCCATCCATGATGTCCACATGGATCCAATCCGCTCCGGCTCGATCGGCGCGTTGAATCTCCGATCCCAGCCGACCAAAATCAGCTGCGAGCAGAGACGGTGCAATAATCATCGGCCACAAGCTAGCGGACCACGAGGCCTCTCCGCAAGTGCGTGCCGCGAGTCCGTGACTTTCAACTCTCAACTCTCAACTCGCCGATTCAGGCCCTGCCCAGGAGACGGCGCTGCATCGCTCTGGCCTCGCGAATCCAGACCGCATCCCGTTTTCGCTGGAATGCGGGGGCATGCGGATCGTCCGCAAGCACTTCATCGAGTTCCATGCGCGCCCGCTCGACCTGGCCCGAGGCCATGAGGAGCTTTGCGAGTTTCACTCGGGCCCGGGCATAGGTGTGGCTGGCGAGCACTCGGCGCCAGGATTGGATCGCTTCCTCGGCGCGACCGAGGGCGCCGTAAGTCTCCGCCAACGCCATCAGCGATTGGCCATAGTCGTGGTCGGCATCCTGCCCGCAAACCCTCTCGAAAAAGGGCAGAGCCTCCGCCGCGCGGTTCTGCCGGAGCAAACACTGCCCGTAGTGCGCCAGCGTGTCCAAATCCTCCGGATCCCTCTGAATCGCGGCGCGATAGCACGCCTCCGCCTGGTCGAGCTTGCCCTGCCGGGAATAGATGTCTCCAAGTTGCGCGTGGTGATGAGCCGTGTCGAGATGATGGATTTGCTCCTGCAATTCCTTGATCCGATGGCGATCCTGCGCTCCCGACAGTTCGAATCCCCTCATCGCCGGGGCGGCCTGCCGATACACCAGAAAGAAGTAAAGCACTGCGTTGATCGGGGGAAAAAGAAAGATGAACACCGCCCAGAGCCATTCCTGGCGGCGAATCGCGTCCACCAGCATCCATAAAGCGAACAGCCCAAAGAGCAGGAACAGCGGGTTGCGCCAGTCCAGGAAGCTGGTGATGAAGCCGAGCATCATGTTAGCCCGGCTCTGCCCCGGACCCACGAGGCGTGTGACCCATTCGTGCGCGCTGGACTTCGTCGACCGTCTGCAAAACTCGACGTCTGGCTCAGTGGCGCTGCTGCGCTGCGCAAGAACTTGATGGGACGACAACGAGTTTCACCAATCGAGGATTCCAGACTGCTTAGGGCGAACACCGGCCAACCGACAGACTCGCCGAGTTCGTCTTGTCCGTTCGCTTCGAGTATTCGCGCCGATTGGCTCACATCGGCCTCACCTTAGACCAGTGAGCGCCGCCTGCCAACTTCCTTTAGGGTCTGTGCAAAAATCAATTCCGGTTTTGCTGGAGGGGATTTGGCTCGCTGGCCAGGCGCGACGAGGGAGCATAAACGCACCGGTCTGTGAGCGAGGAGCAATCCGGCGTCCGCGGGACCATCGAGCCAAAGCCCCCCAGCCCTTCGGGGCGCGGCGGCACCGGACCATCTGCGTCGTTCCTCGGTCGGTCGAGTATCTCAAGGGATACACTCCCTCCCTCGGGCCTTGCATCTGGCCCGGTGGCGCTCCCGCCAAAATCGGAAGTAATTTTTGCTCAGACCCTTAGTCCGGATGTTCCACGGAGCTTCAACGGCGCCTCGATGTCTGGTGGGCGCCGGACTCGCCGCCTACTTCTCGATGACCAACTGGTCGCGCAGGTCGCCGTCCACGTCGTAGGCCCGATAGACCAGCCGGTCGCCCTGCCTCTGGATGTCGATCACCTGGAACGTGGACACGTTGGTCAGTCCAACCTCCGTGTACGGACGCGCGTCCTGGCGGTACATCTTGGTCCCCGAGACCGAGACGAGATAGTGCGTCCCATCCCCGGCATCCGAGCCGCGCTGGCCTGCCTTCAGCGGATACGTCCGCAAATAGGCATGGTCATGTCCTTGAAGAGCCAGGTCGACCTGGTACCGGTCGAACAACGGAGTCCACGCCTCCCGCAATGCAACGTTGTCGCGATTGGGCGCGGACGAATAGGCGGGATGATGATAGGCGACAAACTTCCACTTGGCCTTGCTCCCCTCGAGTTGCGCCTCGAGCCACGCGGTCTGCGCGCCGGGCTCCGAGTTCGAGTCCAGCACGACCAGCAAAGCATTGGCGTAATGAAACGCATAGGCCCGCTCCGCTTCGAGCCCGGGCGGCCCGTTGCGCGGCAGCGCGAACTGCTTCAGGTAAAGCGTCGGATGGCCTCCCTGACAATCGTGGTTCCCAAGCGCTGGCACCACGGGGCGCCGGTTCAAGATGCCCGCGGCATTGGCGAACAGGCCGTCCCAGTCGTCCCGTTCCGCCCCGCGGTTCACCAGGTCGCCTGCCAACAGATAGAACGCCGCATCCGGCCGCTGCCGGAATGCCGTGCGCGCGAGCGTTCCCCAGCGTTCGAAACCGTTTTGCGGATCCCCCATGTAGACAAAACTGAACCCGGACGACCCGTCCGGCGCCGTGCTGAACTCGGCCAGCTCGGACCACCCGTCCGCCGAACCGTCACCCACGCAATAGACGTAAGCCGTGCCCGGTTCCAGATCCCTCAGCTCCGCGGTGTGCCGATGCACAATCGGGTCGTTCGCCAATCGCCCGTCCACCAGCGTGTCCGTGACCGCCCGCACCTTGCGCAGCCGGCGCGGCCTGACGGTGTTCAACTCGGCGCGCTTGCCATACGCCACCCAGCCGGACCCGACCGACGGAGCGGTCCGCCACTGAATCGCCTGGGTCGTTCGCGGATCCCCACTCCATGTCAGCACGATCTGGTCCGGCCGCCTCGAGCTGGGATGTGACGTCTCCCGAAAGCCCCCGATGAGCCGGGCCTCGTCCCGACTCTGCCGCAGTGTCTGGATGAGCCGCCAACCCCGCCAAGCCTCGGGAATCTCGTCGAGGGTTTCGTCGCGATCGGCGTACGGCCTCGCCCCCGGCGCCATCTCTGTGACCCGCAAACGCTCCGGATCGAGGTGGTCGATCCGCAGCGGCGCCCCATCTTGCTGCGCTCGCACCAGCACCAGGTAATGCTCGCCGCTGCCGGCCAGTGAGTTGACTCCCAAACCAATCGCTCCGGACGGGAACAACCGCTCCCAGGCCTCGAACCGCCGCTTCGCCACGCTGAGGATCGCACCCGTCGGCGTGAATCTGCGAGAGCGCAGCCAAAACGGCTCGTCTCCGGCGGTATCGCGCAGCACGGTTACGACCACCGGCACATCGACCTCGAACCGAATATGTTCCCCGCCCAAAACGCGCTGTTCTGCCGGCGTCAACTCCTCGAGCAGACGCACCGTGCTGAACGCGTTGAGCTCCTCCGCAGAATGCCGCTGGCTCAGGCGCAAGGCGATCCCTCTCACCGTGTCCTGAATCGACGAATTCGTCCCAGACGCCGCCCCACTTGACTGGACGGCAAGACTCAACCCCAGGATGAACCCCGCCAGCCCCGAGCCCGGACTGACCAAGGCGGCAAGCGGCGCACGCAGAACCCGATGCGCTGCTCTCATGGAGAGCGATGACATTCCTTCGCCAGATGCGCACGGGGACCACGAATCCCTGCCGGAGGGCCGATCCCGTATGCGCAGGCTCGGGAGAGTCCTTGGCTCGAAACGGTAATGGTCGACAGTTGGGGCCTCGCGGAGCTCGGCCCTCCGAGAGCGGTCAGCCGTGCGAAGGCGAGGATTTATCGGCAACGAATCGGTTGGCATGTGCGTGCCATTGAAATCGAAGGCGACGCAGCGTGTCGAATACGAATTCCACCGGCTGCCCCGCAGTGGTCCGCATTGTGGGGTATTCCGCTTCGCGGCGGTCACAACTCTATTGAACATGCGGCTAGTGGCGCACCGCGCAATGAATGCTCATCGCCCCTCCAATCAGGTTTATCACCCGCACGTCCATTGCGCCCAACTCCCGCAGCATCGCGCTCACCCCCTCCTGTGCGGCATACCGTTCGAGCGATTCCAGTATGTATGCGTACGCCGCAGCGTCCCCGCAAGCCAGACGCCCGAAGACCGGCACCAGGTGGCGCAGGTATGCGTAGTAGACACCGTGCCACCACCGGTTCGCCGGCTTCCCGAAATCCAGGATGACCAGCCGCCCCCCCGGCTTGGCCACCCGCCACATCTCGGCCAGCCCGCGCCGCGCATCCGCCAGATTGCGCAGGCCATAACTGATCGTCACGGCGTCAAATTCAGACTCGGAAAAGGGGAGTTGCAGCGCATCGGCCTCGATGAACCGCACGCGGCCGCCCCACTCCCGCCGCGCCGGTTCCCCCAGCCTTGCCACCCGTCTCCTGGCGACGGCCAGCATCGCGCCGCTGAAATCGATTCCGATCGCCTCCGCACCCGTCCGCGCCAGCGTGAAGGTGACATCCCCCGTGCCGCAACAGAGATCCAGCGTCCGCTGCGCGCGCCCGACTCGAGCCAGACGCACAAGGCGCCGCTTCCAGAACCGGTGCAGGCCCAGGCTCTGGATGTCATTGATGAGATCGTATCGAGCCGCCACACCGGCGAAGAGATCGCCCACGCGCTCGGCCCGACGATCGTCCGGGGCAAAGTAGGAGTTGGAATGGACGTCTCTCAAGAGCGATGGGCGGCCGCGACTACAGCCTTTCGACGGCGCGAGCACCGCGCAATCTACTTCTTCTGCGCAGCCGTGCGCGCGGTGGCGATAGCGAGGTATTTCACGGCGAACTCATTGTCGTAAGGCTTGATTTGCCAGGACCGCTCGAACCAGGCCTTGGACGCCTCAAAATCGCCTTTCTGCATCTCATGCCAGCCTCGAAGCATGACCAGATAGTGGTTGTTCGGATCCAAAGCCAGGGCCCGATCGAAATAGCGCTCGGCTTCTTCATGGCGCTTCTGCCAGTCGAGGCACATCCCGTATCGGACCACGGGAAAGGGATCAAAACGATTCAACGCGATAGCCCTCTCGAACCAGCGTTTCGCCTCCTCGATCTGCTGCTCCCAGTCCTCTTCCCCCTCCCAACTGATGAGGCGATGACATTCGCCCACCTTCGCGACCGTCTCCGCATTGTTCGGTTCCACCACGCTCGCCGCGCGCAACAGCGCGACCCGGTGGATTCCGACGTTCGGCTCCTCGGACCTGGTCAACAGGCGCCCCTCGCGATACTGATCCACCAACCGCGGCACCAGGTAGACAAACGTGCCGCACGCCAACAGCGTGACAAGGATGCGCCCCGTCCAGCGCGGTGTGACCCAGTAACGGTCCGTCGCGAAACGCAGGTGGCTGGTCAGGCTTGCCATCAGGGTGACGGCGACGATGGCGTTGGCCGGAATCTGCATGTTGAAATCGAGGAACGAATGCACCAGCAGGGCCAGCAGACCCAGGCCAATGCCCAGCACCGTCGCCGCCCGGTCGCTCTTCTTCACGGTCAAATCGCTCTGGGTGCGCCGGACGTACTTCGTGGTCCTGGCAAATCCAATCGCCAGAAATGTCAAAAAGGCGCCGATGATCCCCACCCCGATCAGCCCCCAGTCCGCCAGCGTGTTCAAGTAATCGTTGTGCGCCCAGTACGGACGCGCCTGCACCAGGATCGGGCGATAAGCCGGGAACCGCACGTCGAAATGGCCCGGACCCACGCCCAACACCGGGTGGTCGCGCCACATCTTGAAGGCCGGAATCCAGAGCAACGGGCGGACCCGGATGTCCTGGTCCCGCCCCGGCAACACGTTGTGAAACCGTTTCTGAACCTCGTAGGCGCGCGTGAGCGAGAAAGCCGCTCCGATCCCAACCACCAGCACGGTCACCACCACCACCAGCCGGTAACTGCGTTGCCGAAACAACACGACAAAAAACACCAGCAACGCAAACCCGATCGAGATCCAGCCGCCCCGGGAAATGGTCGCCCCAATCCCGATGAGCATCACCAGGGCCGCATACCCGTAAAACACCTTCGCCACCGGATTGGCCCGGCTCAGGAAAACCTGCGCGGCGGCGATGGGCAGGAGCATCTCGAGGAAACCAGCCAAATGATTGGGGCATATGTACGTTCCCGAGCCTCGTCCGAAGTAACCCTCCGGCTTGATGAAATGCCAGACGGACTGCGACTGACTCAACACCTGGTACACCGCGTACATGGCGTTCAAGGTCCCCAGCCCCAGCAGTGCAATCAACAGCGTCTGCGTCGTCTCCTGATGATGCAGGTTGTTCAAGACGATGTAGAACAGCCACCCATACACCAGAACCCGCATCAGCTCCCGCCGGGCCACATACTCGACATCCGCCTGCGTGTACTGAAAAACCGCATAAGCAACGAACCCAAGCACAGCCCAACAGGCCGGTGGCCATTGAATCCGGTGGCTCGGATTCGCCCAGAACCGCACCACCCACGCCGCCGTGCCGAGCATCGCCAACCCACCTAACACCGCAAAATCCTGGCCCCGCACCGCCCCCGTCGCCAGCGGCCCGATTGCCAGAATGGCCAAGACCATCCCGACAATCGTCCGCTCACACCACATATCGAGCCTTTGCCGGTCCATGCGCGAGTGAAACTATGCGACCCGCGCTCCAGGGTCACGTGCTTTTCTCGCGGTTTGATCGTGACGATCGTGACCCTTTCCCCTCTCGAATGGCCGAACTCCGCAAGGCCCTGATTGGCGACGGCAATTGTCTCAAGACCCGGACTCTCTCGCGAGGGCGGGGATCGCCTCTCCGACACCGGATTCATGTGCAGAGCTGGCTCTCGCTGCCTTGCCGTGCACCTTGAATCCCCTTGCCTCAACCGCGCTCGCATGGAACAGAATCCTCCCGCACTCGGGTGCCGAGCCGCCGGTCGCATGCCCCCGATCCGAGGCTCGCGTTGGGCCGGACGGCAAGCGATCCGTCCTGCCTCGTGATCCAGAGCATCTGTAAGTTGTCGGTGGGAATGAAGTCTGCGCCGCGTGGGGCCAGCCTGCCGCGCCTGCCTGTGCCGTACCCGACACGGCAGACAGGCCGCTGGGCTTTGCGGCGCAGGCAGGGCATGCCGCCTACAGCGGGAGTTCCCTTCCGTTGTAGGCCCGGTGCCCTCACCGGGCGACAGAATACCGACAACTGTCCGATGCACCGCCCGTGATCCCGAGGGCAAAACGCCACTGGACATGAACGACCTGACAACCGCGAATCCGGCCATGCCGCAAGCAGACGATCCTGCCGGCCCCGTCCGCGCGCGCCTGGCGATCCGCGGCCTTGTGCAGGGCGTAGGCTTTCGTCCGTTCGTATTCCAGTTGGCCACACAACTTGGCCTGGCCGGCTGGGTCGCCAATTCCCCTGAGGGTGTGTTCGTCGAAATCGAAGGGCACCCCTCGCACATTCGCCAATTCCTCCTGCGTCTCGATCCCGAGCGCCCGGCGCACAGTTGCATCCAGAGCCTCGAAACAACCTACCTCGATCCCGTCGGCTTTCACCGGTTCGAAATCCGTCCTAGCGACACCCAGGGAGAACGAGCAGCGCTGGTCCTCCCGGATATCGCAACCTGCCCAGCCTGCCTTCGCGAGGTGTTTGACCCCCAAAACCGCCGCCATAACTACCCCTTCACCAATTGCACACACTGCGGACCGCGCTACAGCATCCTTCGCGCCCTGCCTTACGACCGCCTGAATACCTCCATGGCAGACTTTGCGTTGTGCCCAGCCTGCCGGGCCGAGTACGAAGACCCGCGCGACCGCCGCTTCCACGCCCAACCCAACGCCTGCCCACTCTGCGGCCCCCACATCGAACTGTGGCGTCCGGACGCATCCGTCATCCACACTCACCACGACGCATTGATCGAGGCGGCGCGCGCCGTGCGGGCAGGCGCCGTCGTAGCCGTCAAGAGCCTCGGCGGATTCCACCTAGTTGTCCTGGCCGCGGACGATCTGGCCGTCTGCCGCCTGCGCGACCGCAAGGGGCGCGAGGCCAAACCGTTCGCCCTCCTCTTTCAGTCCGCCGATCAGGTGCGCCAGGTCTGCGCCGTGTCACCCCTCGAAGACCGCCTTCTCCGGTCGGCCGAGGCGCCCATCGTCCTCCTGCGCCGACACCGCACATGCAGCAGAGGCGAGGCCGAGGTGGCGCCGGCGGTGGCGCCCGACAACCCTTGCCTGGGCGTGATGCTGCCCAACACCCCTCTGCACCACCTGCTCATGGCGGAAGTGGGCGGACCCGTCGTCGCCACGAGCGGCAATCGGTCCGACGAACCGCTCTGCACCGACGAACGGGAAGCGCTCGATCGGCTGGGCGGCATCGCTGACCTCTTCCTGGTCCACAATCGTCCAATCGTCCGCCAGGTCGATGACTCGATCGTCCGCGTCGTCCTCGATCGTGAGTTGGTGCTGCGCCGGGCCCGCGGTTACGCCCCATTGCCCATCGCCGTCCGCGATCTGATGCCGCCCGTCCTCGCCGTCGGTGCCCACCTGAAAAACACCGCCGCCCTGGCCCGCGGACGCCACGTCTTCCTGAGCCAGCACATCGGCGATCTCGAGACCCCCGCAGCCCACACCGCCTTCCAGCGCGTCGTCCGCGACCTCCCCGCACTCTTCAACGTCCGCCCCGCTCTCTACGCGGCCGATGCCCATCCCGACTACCTCTCCACCCAGTGGGCACGGGCCTCCGGACGCCGCGTGCTCGCCGTGCAACACCATTACGCCCATGCCCTCGCCTGCATGGCCGAGAATGACGTCGACCCGCCGCTGCTCGGCGTTTCCTGGGATGGCACGGGACTGGGAATCGACCAGACAATCTGGGGCGGTGAATTCCTGCGCATCACCGCGCACGGATTCGAACGGGCAGGGCACCTGCGCTGCTTTCGTCTTCCGGGCGGCGACAAGGCCGCCCAAGAGCCGCGGCGCGCCGCGATCGGTCTCCTCGAGGCGCTGCTGGGCGATGCGGCGTTCGCCAACACTAACCTCGCATCGGTCGCCGCCTTCACGGCAACCGAGTTGAAGGGGATTCGCCAGATGCTCGAGCGGCAGGTCAACACGCCCGCAACCTCGAGTGCCGGCCGGCTTTTCGACGCCGTCGCCTCTCTCCTCGGCCTCCGTCAAAAAGCCGGCTTCGAAGGCCAGGCCGCCCTCGATCTCGAATTCGCTCTCGAAAACGCACAGACCGACGCCGCCTACCCGATCCACATCCGGCACTCCACAGCGCTCGTCTCCCATGCCGCCCCCGCCCCCGGCGCGGGTTGCGCCCCGCCCGGCGCAATCCATGGCGTCGCCGACACATCGAAGGACCCGCCCCCCCAGTTTGTGTTGGATTGGGCCCCGATGATCCAAGGCATCCTCGACGATCTCCGTCTTCAGACGCCCGCATGCGAAATCTCCGCCAGGTTCCACAACACCCTCGCCGAAGGCATCCTCGCCGCGGCACGCTTCACCGGAGAACGCCGCGTGGTCCTCTCCGGCGGCTGCTTCCAGAACCGCTACCTGCTCGAACAAACGGTCCGGCGCTTGCGCGTCGAGGGTTTTAGCCCATACTGGCATCAACGCGTTCCGACAAACGACGGCGGAATCGCCCTCGGCCAGGTGATGGCCGTCGCGCGCGCGCGAACGAAACGAAGTTGAAGCTTTGACTATGTGTCTCGCAGTTCCAGGACGAGTGATCAGCATCGCAACCGACGGTGACGACCTGTCCCGCAGCGGCAAGGTCAGCTTTGGAGGCGTCATCAAGGAGGTCAACCTCGCCTTCGTTCCCGAAGTCAAGGTCGGCGATTACGTCGTCGTGCACGTCGGCTTCGCCTTGAGCGTCGTGGACGAAGCCGAGGCAAACAAGGTTTTCGATTACCTGCGCCAGATGGATGAGTTGACGGACCTCCAGCCCGGTGAGAAGCCCGCAGAGGAACCCCTGGCTACGACGCCGGCAGAGCCGATTGCCCCTCCTCTTCCCAAACCCTGATCGGCTCGTAAAAGGTGTTGCGACGCACGGGAATTCGCCCCGCGTCGCGAATGGCCCTCACCATGTCCGCCTCCGTCTGCACCTGCGGCGACCGCGCGCCTGCCATGTGGAAAATGTGCTCCTCGACGATTGTGCCGTGCAGGTCGTCAGCCCCATGGTTGAGTGCAACTTGCGCCAGCTTCAGCCCCATCCCCACCCAATACGCCGTGATGTGATCGATGTTGTCCAGATACAGCCGGCTCACGGCAATCGTCCGCAACGCATCGAATCCGGTCGGCGCGTGCCGCACAGGGATGGCGTTGTTCTCGGGTTGATACGGCAGGGGAATGAAGCCGGTGAAGCCGTGGGTTTCATCCTGCAATGCCCGCAGGCGCCGCAGATGATCCACCCGGTCGGACGCGGACTCGACATGCCCGAACAACATCGTGCAAGTGCTGCGCCCCCCAAGCCGATGCCACGTCCGATGCACATCCGCCCATTCCTCCGCCGTCTCCTTGCCGCGCGCAATGGCTTGCCGCACGGTCGGACTGAAGATCTCGGCGCCCCCTCCTGTGAGCGAATCCATGCCGGCCTTCTTGAGGGCCACAAGCGTGTCCCGCACCGATTGCCCTGAGAGCCGGCTCAGGTGCAGAACCTCGATCGCCGTGAAACATTTGAGCTGCAACCGGGAATCGAGCGCCTTCAACGCCCGCAGCAGGCCCGTATAGTAATCGAACGGCAACGCGGGATGCAGCCCCCCCACGATGTGCAGCTCAGTAATGCCGAGCGCCAGGGCTTTCCGAGCCTTCTCGACCATCTGCTCGATCGACAACTCGAAACCGTCCGCATCCCGCTTCTTCCGGGCAAACGCGCAGAACTGGCAACTCAGGATGCAGTAGTTCGAGTAGTTGATGTACCGGTTGAGAATGTAACTGGCGCGGCGACCGACTTTCCGCTCGGCTGCACGGTTCGCCAACACGCCCATGCTATTCAAATCGCTGCTGGCAAACAGACGTCTCGCGTCCTTGTCGCACAGCCTCGCGCCGGCCTCGACCTTGTCTTCGAGGTCGCGCCACTCGCTCCGCTCGATCAAGCCATGCATCATGCCTCATCCTGTCCAAGCAGATGGCTGAAAAGGCCGTCGCGCAGCTTCGGCTCGAACCATGTGCTCTTGGGCGGCATCGTTTCGCCCCGATCCGCAATGACCATCAGGTCCTCAATCACCGTCGGAAACAAGGCGAAGGCACACGCGCTCGAACCGCAGTCGACCAATCGCTCCAGCTCCGCCGTCCCGCGCACCCCCCCCACGAATCCAATCCGATCGCTTGTCCGCGGGTCGCCAATGGCCAACACCGGCTCGAGTACATGCCGCTGCAACAACGTCACGTCCAGACGATCCACCGGGTCCGCACCCACGATGAACCGCTGACGGAACCGCAACTTGCGCCAATGCCCGGCCATGTAGAGGCTCACCTCGTGTTTCGCGCCGGGCTGGTCCGGCAAGCCGGGCGCGGGCTCGAAGATCGACTCGAATCGGGTCCAGAGCGTTGCGGGCGTATGGCCGTTGAGGTCTTTCACAACCCGATGATAGGCCAGAATCTGGAGCTGGTTGTGCGGGAAGATCACCGCCAGAAAATGACCGCTCCCTCCCCGTCCACCCCGGACGCGACAGACTCGGGCGGCGGCGGCGGTCCGATGATGGCCGTCGGCGATGTACAAACACGGCATGCGCGCGAAGGTCCGTTCGATGAACTCGAGATCACGCCCGTCCTCGATGACCCACGCGGCGTGGCCCACACCGTCACGTGCGGTCCACTCGACCTGTGGAGGCGCTTCAGCACAGCGCGCGACCAGGCGATCCAGTGCATCGTCGGCTCGGTAGACAAGGAACGCCGGACCGGTCTGAGCGTCCAGCGCGTCAATGTGGCGCATGCGGTCGTCTTCTTTCTCGATCCGGGTCAATTCGTGCCTCTTGATCAGGCCGGCCTCGTAATCGGCGCAACTGGCCACCCCCACAATCCCAGTCTGCTGGTGCGGCCCCATGGTCTGGCGGTACAAATAGAATCGAGGCGCCACATCCCGCACCAGAACGCCATCCGCGACCAAACGCGCCAGATTCTCATGGCCCCGATCATACACCGCTGCCGAATAAGGATCCGTGCCGACGGCGAGGTCGATCTCCGGCTTGCTCACATGCAGGAAGCTCAGCGGATTCCCGGCCGCCTGCGTTCGGGCCTCTTCAGTCGAAATGACGTCATAGGGCAATTCGCAGACGCGATCCGCGACGTCCGCCCGCGGTCTCAGGGCCGCGAAGGGTTTCACCTCAGGCATACCGGAGAATCAGACTAGGGACCACCCGGCCCAAACGCACGCCGAAAGTGAGCGCCCAAATCGGGCAAGCGGGCCAGACGCGGGACAAACCGGTGGGGGTTGAGTATGGAATAAGGCAGTCAATCCCAAATCATCGCCTAAGCGGGGTGCGTCGAAAATTCCGGGCACAGCCCGCCCGGGCGGGTCCGCGCCATGGGAACCAACCTCCAAATACCACGCCTTAACCCTCCGAAATCGACCCAAA
>MWFF01000078.1 GCA_002071485.1 Verrucomicrobia bacterium ADurb.Bin006
CGTACCGTAATTGTTCGCCCACCATCGTCGCACTCTTCAGATAATGGTGTTGGATCATCAGTCGGTCCCACTCCCAGACCTCCTCCGGACCAACCAGGCGCACCACGATTTCATTGACCACCGCTGCCTCTGCGGGGTCCGTTAGTACCAAGCTCTTCTTTGTCATCCGGCCCAGCAAAACAGATGGGCGGAGGATTGTCCCGCAAATTCGTTAAGTCCCTCTTCCTCAATCACCCCATCCCAGCTCAGAACCGCCCTGATCCCCCTCGCCAAGCTCACCACTCGGAGCAGGAAGGCGAGCACCGAGGTCAGGACACCCGTCTCGGCTACTCTCGATAGAACCAGCATTGGGTCCGCTCATCGCGGCTCCTTCGTGTTCTTCGGGTCTTCGTGGTGAATTCCAGTCATCGTCAGACACCCAAGGCGATGAGCGGGGCGCCACGTATCCTCCGACGTGCGCCCTGCACTGGGTTGGAGGACCGGGCTCCGCGATTCGGGCCATTTCCGCCGACAACCCGTGGATGCGCCGCGTTGCGGGTTGCGATCGGATCAGAATTGGGCTTGCCCCCGATTCAGGCACAACCCATGTTTGCCAACACGCATCAATATGGAAACTGCCATGAACCCCAAGGCCTTTCTCGTATCGAGTCTGATTCCCACGCTCGCGTCAGTGTCCGCCAGCTTGCTGCTCGCGTTCCCGATGAACGCGCACGGGGCGCCGCTGCGCATCATCTGTTTCGGGGCGCACCCGGACGACTGCGAGATTCAGGCCGGAGGTGTTGCGGCGCGTTGGGCGGCTCAGGGGCATCAGGTCAAGCTCGTCTCCGTAACCAACGGCGATATAGGCCATTGGCGAGACGCCGGGGCTCCGCTGGCACGGCGACGCACGGCGGAAGTCGAGGCCGCCGCCAAGATCCTGGGCGTCACGGCACAGGTGCTCGACATCCATGACGGCGAACTGCTGCCCACTCTCGAGAACCGCCGCCTGATCGTGCGACTGATCCGCGACTGGAAAGCCGACATCGTGATCGGCCCCCGTCCAAACGACTACCACCCGGACCACCGTTACACGGGTGTCCTGGTCCAGGACGCGGCCTATATGGTGACCGTGCCGTTCTTCTGTCCGGACACACCCCACCTTGTCAGGAACCCGGTGTTCCTCTATTTCCCCGATTCATTCCAGAAGCCCAATCCGTTCACCGCGGACATCGTCGTGGCCATCGACAAGGTCATCGAGAAAAAGCTCGATGCGCTCGCACAGCTCGTGTCGCAGTTCCAGGAAGGGGGAGCCAATGGAGGTCCCGACCTGATGCCGTTGGACCCTGCGAAGCAGGCCGAGCGGACGGCGCAAGTGCGCGAGTCTTTTCGAAACCGACAGAAGCGGTTGACGGAGCGGTTCCGAAGCCAACTGGCCGACTGGTACGGCGCGGGCGCGGAGCGAATCCAGTACTTGGAAGCCTTCGAGATCTGCGAGTATGGCCGGCGGCCGGGCAAGGCGGAACTGAAGACCTTATTCCCCTTCTTTGAGGAGTAGAATAGCCGGCTATCTTGGCGGCAATCCACGGCAACCGAAGGCTGAGCTCAACATGAAAGGACTGTCACGTCATGAAAAGAGCAGTCAGCAGGAAGGGTTCAATCGCACTCGTCGCGAGTCTCGCAGCAGGAAGCCACACCGGCTGCATCGCCCACAGAAGCTAGAACCACATCATTGGCGAAGTGGTGTTGCAGTTGCATCGGAGCGACAGGAGAGCCCGTGGGCTCCCATCCGAGGCGGCCGGCGCGCTCGTCGGCATTGCAGTCGATTTGGTCAAGACGCAGATCGAAGCGGAAGCCAAGAAGCTCGAACGACAATACGGCCAAGTCGATTATCGGTCGGATTTCTGGTCTCTCGAGGCAGCAAACGGACAGGTAACACCGCGCCAGAACTACGATGGATTCGCCTGGCCCACCCCGGATTCTCATTCACAGTCTCGTCGTGACCAACGGCCACGTCGGTTTTGCCGATCTGACACGCAAGACACCGTTTCGCACCGCGTATGCGCCGATCAACCTCGAAATCGCCGGCTCGATCGATCCGGTCGAGGACCGCGACGCACTGGCGCGCGGCCTGGTGCAAGGCCTGGTCAAGGCGGCACGCCTCGGTGAGTTGTCGGCCATCGGACGGAGCCCGCCCGACGCGGACGCCTCGTTCCGGGGCCAGACCCGTGTCACGCTCTCGCCAAATTGACCATGAAAGCCATTCTCGCCCTCGATCAGGGCACCACCAGTTCGCGCGCGATTGTTTTCGACCACGACGGAAGCCCACGCGGCCTTGCCCAGAAAGAGTTCAAACAGTCTTACCCGCAAGCCGGATGGGTCGAGCACGACCCGCGGGAGATTTGGGAATCGCAGCTCGCGACCGCGCGCGAGGCCCTCGCCCAGGCGGGGCTAGAGGCCGGCGACATCGCTGCCATCGGCATCACCAATCAGCGTGAGACGACGGTCGTCTGGGATCGCCGGACGGGCGAGCCTGTTCACCCTGCGATCGTGTGGCAGGACCGGCGCACGGCCCGATTCTGCGACGACCTCAAGCGTGCGGGCCACGAGACGGTCATCCAGGCAAAGGCCGGGCTGGTCATCGACGCCTATTTCTCGGGGAGCAAACTGCGCTGGATACTCGATCGGGTCCCCGGCGCCCGAGAGCGCGCGGCCCGGGGCGATCTGGCGTTTGGAACGATCGACACCTGGTTGTTGTGGCGTATGACCAACGGCGCGCTTCACCTGACCGACCCGAGCAACGCGTCGCGGACAATGCTCTACAACCTCGATACAGGCGACTGGGACGACGAATTGCTTGGCATCCTGGGAGTGCCGCGCGAGGTGCTGCCCCACGTCCGGTCTTCGAGCGAAGTGTACGGCGAGACCGCGGATGGCGTGTTCGGGGCCCCCATCCCGATCGCCGGCATCGCGGGCGACCAGCAAGCGGCGCTCTTCGGCCAGAACTGCTTCGAGAGCGGCCAGGCCAAGAACACCTACGGCACCGGTTGTTTCATGCTCATGAACGTCGGCACAAAACCCGTCGCCTCGCGACATCGGCTCGTCAGCACGGTGGCCTGGCAGGCGGGCGGCCGGACCGATTTCGCCCTCGAAGGCAGTGTCTTCATCGGGGGCGCCGTGGTGCAATGGCTGCGCGATGGACTGGGCCTGATCAAGTCCTCGGCCGAGATCGAGCGGCTTGCCGCGACCGTGCCGGACTGCGGCGATGTGTACCTGGTCCCGGCGTTCGCCGGCCTGGGCGCGCCCCACTGGGACCAATACGCGCGCGGCACGATCACGGGCCTGACACGCGGCACGACCGCCGGGCACCTTGCGCGCGCGGCGCTCGAAAGCATTGCCTTCCAGGTCGCCGATGTCCTCGATGTCATGCGCCAGGACTCCGGCGTCCCGATCCATGAGTTGCGGGCCGACGGTGGGGCATGCGCCAACGACCTGCTGATGCAGTTCCAGTCAGACATCCTGCGCGCGCGGGTGGCGCGGCCCAAAGTGATCGAGACCACCGCCCTGGGCGCCGCGTACCTCGCCGGCCTTGCCGTCGGTTTCTGGAAAGACCGTGCGGAAGTCGAACGCGCCTGGCAGATCGACCGGGTATTCGAACCGCGGATGAGCGCCGACGAGGCGGCGCACCGACGCGACCGTTGGACCAAGGCGCTGCGGCGCGCCCTGGATTGGGAAGAGCACTCGATGAGAGATGTCAACACATGAGCCCTTATCTCGCGGAGTTTATCGGAACGGCTATTCTGGTCATCTTCGGCAACGGCGTCGTCGCCAACGTCGTGCTCAATCGCACCAAGGGAAGCGGCGGCGGCTGGATTGTGATCGCGGCGGGCTGGGGGCTCGCGGTGTTCGTCGGCGTGTTCTGCTCCGCGCCGTTTAGCGGCGGGCATCTCAATCCCGCCGTCACGGTGGCGATGGTCGCGGCCGGGAAGCTGGCGGGTGGCCAGGTGGCCGGTTATCTCCTTGCTCAGATGCTGGGGGGCGTGCTGGGTGGGAATCTGGTGTTTCTGTTCTACCGCGAGCACTTCAAAGCCACGGACAACGCCGACCTCAAGCTGGCCTCCTTTTGCACCGCGCCGAATATTCGGCGCCTGCCTCAGGCCTTCTTCTGCGAGACTCTCGGGACATTCCTGCTGGTCCTGCCGGTGTTTCTGATGACCGATCCGACGGTGAAGATTCCGTCGGCTGCCGGAGCCGTGGCCGAGATTCCCGTTGGCCTCGGCACATTGGGCGCGCTTCCGGTTGCCCTGCTCGTGTTCGGCATCGGTTTGTCCTTGGGCGGCACGACCGGCTATGCCATCAATCCGGCACGCGATCTCGGCCCGCGCATTGCCCACGCTCTGTTGCCGGTGCCAGGCAAGCGGGACAGCGATTGGAATTACGCATGGGTCCCCGTCCTCGGACCGCTCGCCGGGGGCCTGCTCGCGGCGATGGTCAACGCCTGGCTGCGCTGACGCGAAAATCAAGGTGTCGCGCAGTTCCCAGGAGTTCGCGGACGCTCCCGGTACGACAACGCTGTCGCCCAACGCCGGAGGGCTGATCGAATCAGGCGATCCAGGAGGTTCTGTTTCTCAGGGTCTGCGCGCGAGGTGAACCGCGAAGAACGTCAGGAGCGGCGTGCAGATCACGTGCAGCCAATGGAGAAGTGTACAGATGGCGACACAAAGCTTCGCGGAGTCGGACACCCGATTGCGGGCAGCGGTGCGAAACGTCCGGGCTTGCTGGAACGGCCATGCCGGTCTAAAGGTGGAGCCAGCACTCGATGAATGTCTTCAACGGGATTATCATCCTGGCCGCGTTTGGCGCCGTCAGCGCCGACCGCAGTCTCGCCGGCCAGGTCGATTGGGACCGGCCGGCAGCGGCCGCCTACCTGGATGATCGAGTCGATCTCTGGATCGACCGCGCCACACAACTCCAAACCGGCGAAAGCAAGCTGGCCTGCGTTTCATGCCACACGGTGGTCCCTTATTTGTTGGTTCGTCCCGCCCTGCGCAAGGCGATGCAGACCGTCAAGCCAACTTCGCAGGAGGCCCGGCTCCTCGACAACGTCGTCCGCCGAGTCGAGACCTGCTGGAATCGTGGCTCCATAACCGATCACGAGAACGCGGGTCACGACGGGACGGAGGAGGTTTTGAACGCGCTCATCCTGGCCCGACGGGATGCCGCTGAGGAGAAACAGCAAGCCAGCGATGCCACACGCGCGGCCTTTCGCCGGCTCTGGGAAACACAGCGCTCCGACGGAGCCTGGGATTGGATGGATTTCGCGCAGGAGCCGGATGAATCTGCCGCAGCGCGGTTTTACGGGGCTGCCCTGGCGGCTCTCGCGGTGGGCACCGTGCCTCCGCTTTCGGGCTCAAGCGAGGGCTATTCTGCATACCGCGAGGGGAATCTGCGTGGTTATCTCCGTCAAAACCATCGCCAGCAAAACCTCTACAATCGGGTCTGGCTGTCGTTGGCGTCGGCGCGCTGGCCAGGCCTGCTCACCTGGACAGAGCAGGAAGAACTGATCGCCGAACTGCGGCGGAAACAGAATCGGGACGGAGGTTGGTCGCTCTATGGTTTGGGACCGTGGCGGTGGTCCAAGACCAGTCCACCCTTCGAGCCCTCCGAAAAGCTCGATTGGCCGCTGCTGGAGCAATCGGATGGCTATGCAACGGGTTTGATCATTTACGCGCTGCTCGAGGCGCGCGTGCCGCCCACCGATGCGGCTCTCGTACGAGCGGCACGATGGCTCAGGAGCAATCAGCAGGCGATCCTGGTGGACGGGTATCGCTGGAAATGCTGGCAAGCGCCCTCCCTCAACCGCGTTTACGAGCCCGGAAGCTCCCACGGCGGCACCTGGGAGCGAATGATGATGTCCGACCTGGCAACCGCGTTCGCCGCCTTGGCCCTTGTCACGCTCGACCAAGAACCTGGGCGTTGAGTCGTTCGGGAAGCCGTGGTCTCGACTTGACGAGTAAACGGGTCGGGAACCCGTTCGGATCGAGGATGTAACAGAAAAGTTGCGAAAGCCATCGATTTTCCTTGCAACCACAACCCATTGTATTAGCTTCTCCCAGCTTGCCCAACTAAATGGGGTTTCTTGCTTTGCCTGTGCATCGCAAAGCCCTTGGTTTGGCGGGCAATTTTGCTCTTTGGGAAAGGTGTCGGGCGTTGTCCCGGCGCAGCCCGAGTTGTAGACTTTCACCGATCAAATCGAACCAGCCAATAGCCATGATTGCCGCCCGCGAAGAACTTGTTAAGCCCCCGGCCTCGCCGTCCGCGCGCCGGCGCAGCGCGCGTCCCTCCCCGTCACGTTTCGTGTCCGATAGGCGCGTTGCGCCGAGGCGGCTGCGGATCGAGCGTTTTTTCAGCGATCCGAAGGTCAAGCCGTTCGATCAAATCGAGTGGGAGAAGCGGACGGCGGAGATCACGGATGACACGCGCAAGGTGATCTTCAACCAGGAGGGGGTCGAGGTGCCCAAGGCGTGGTCGCCTTTGGCCACGAAGGTGGTCTGCTCGAAGTACTTTTACGGCGATCCGCAGAAGTCGGAGGAACGCGAGTATTCGGTCAAGCAGTTGATCCATCGGGTGACACGGACGATTGCCGACTGGGGTGTGAAGGACGGTTATTTCAGCGCGGCGGACGGGGAGGTGTTTTACGACGAATTGACGTGGTTGTGTGTGAACCAGTATGGCGCCTTCAACTCGCCTGTCTGGTTCAACGTGGGTTTGTACCAGCAGTATCATGTTGGCAAGGAATCCGCGCGCGGGAACTGGTACTACCATCGCACGCGCGGCGAGGCCGAGCGCGCGGCGACGCAGTACGAGTATCCGCAGGGCAGCGCCTGTTTCATTCAGAACGTCGAGGACAACATGGAGAGCATCATGCATCTGGCCTACAGCGAGGCGATGCTTTTCAAATACGGATCGGGGACGGGGACCGATCTGACGCCCATCCGGTCGAGCAAGGAGAAGCTGAGCGGGGGGGGGCGGCCGAGCGGGCCACTGTCGTTCCTCAAGGTTTACGACCAGGTTGCCAACGTGGTGAAGTCGGGCGGCAAGACCCGTCGGGCGGCGAAGATGAACACGCTGCGGGACTGGCACGGGGACATCGAGGAGTTCATCGAAGCCAAGGAGAAGGAGGAGCGGAAGGCCTGGGCGCTGATCGAGCAAGGCTACGACGGTTCGTTCAATGGCAACGCCTACGCGTCGGTCATGTACCAGAACGAGAATCTGTCAGTCCGTGTCAGCGACGAGTTCATGCGGGCGGCGATCGAGGGGCGGGAGTGGTGGACGCGGTCCGTCACGACGGGCGAGCCGCTCGAGAAGAAGGACGCGGGCCTCTTATTGGACAAGATTGCCGGGGGCACGTGGATTTGCGGCGATCCCGGCCTCCAGTATGACGGCGCGATCCAGAAATGGCACACGTGCAAGGGGACCGAGCCGATCCACTCGACCAATCCGTGCAGCGAGTATGTATTCCTCAACAACACGGCCTGCAATCTCGCCTCGCTGAACCTGCTCAAGTTCAAGCGCGAGGACGGCGCGTTCGACGTCGAGCGTTTCAAGGCCGCCGTGCGCATTTTCATCATCGCGCAGGAAATCCTCGTCGACAATTCGAGCTACCCCACCAAGGCCATCGCCGAAAACTCCCACATCTTCCGCTCGCTCGGCCTCGGCTACGCGAACCTGGGCTCGCTCATCATGGACGAGGGATTGCCCTACGACTCGGACGAGGCG
Source organism: Verrucomicrobia bacterium ADurb.Bin006 (assembly GCA_002071485.1). Lineage (GTDB taxonomy): Bacteria > Verrucomicrobiota > Verrucomicrobiia > Limisphaerales > J093 > MWFF01. The sequence continues at coordinate 7,756 of MWFF01000078.1, forward strand.
CGGGCGCTGGCGGGCGCCGTCACGGCGATCATGACCGGCCACGCGTATGAGCAGAGCGCCGAGATCGCCGCCATCATGGGCGCCTTTGACGGGTACCGCGACGCCCGCTGCGCGGGCGTCTCCAAGCCCAGCGCACCCGACAACGTCGAGTCAATGCTCGGCGTCATCGAGCAGCATCGCGCCGCGGTCGAGGACATTCATCCCAGCGAAAAGTACGGGTACCTGAAAGAGTCTGCCCGCGCCTGTTGGGTCCGCGCCCTGGAGCGGGGCCGCGAGGTGGGCTATCGCAACGCTCAGGTCACCGTTCTTGCGCCGACGGGCACAATCGCGTTTCTCATGGACTGCGACACGACCGGGATCGAGCCGGACATTGCGCTGGTGAAGTACAAGCTGCTGGCCGGCGGCGGCACGCTCAAGATCGTCAACCGCACGGTCCCCGGCGGCCTGCGTTCGCTCGGGTACGGCCCGGAGGAGATTCAGAAGATCGTCGCGCACATCGAGCAGTACGACACGATCGAGGACGTGACGGTCGAGGCGTCTGGAGAACAGGGGCCGCGAGTCGTCCGCAGCGGTCTCAAGCCCGAGCACCTGTGCGTGTTCGACTGCGCGTGCAAGCCCAACCGCGGCGGGCGCAGCATTCTCGCCCTCGCGCATTTGAGCATGATGGCCGCCGCCCAGCCCTTCATCAGCGGCGCCATTTCCAAGACGGTCAACATGCCGTGTGAAACCACCGTGGCCGAGATCCGCGATGCCTACGTCCAGGCCTGGAAGATGGGCCTCAAATGCGTCGCCATCTACCGCGACGGCTCGAAGCGCTGTCAGCCGCTGAACACCAGGAAGACGACTGCCGAAGGCGAGGCCAAGACCGCGTCCGGAGCTCCAGCCGATGGCTGGGAGGCCCGGGTCAAGGAACTCGAAGCCGAGGTGGAGAAACTCCGGACCGAGCTGCGGCGCCCGCCCCGGCGGCGGCTGCCCGAGACGCGCATGGCGGTGAACCACAAGTTCAACATCGCCGGACACGAGGGCTATCTCAACGTCGGGTTGTTCGAGAACAACCAGCCTGGGGAACTGTTCATCACCATGGCCAAGGAAGGGTCGACCATCGGCGGCCTCATGGACACGATTGCCACCCTCACCAGCATCGCCCTGCAGTACGGCGTGCCGCTCGCGACGCTGGTCAAGAAGTTCAGCCACCAGCGGTTCGAGCCCAGCGGCATAACCAAGAACCCCGATATCCGCTTCGCCAGCTCGATCACCGACTACATCTTCCGCTGGCTCGCCGTCCAGTTCATCCCGGGCTATCGGGAAGAGACCTCGCCCGACCGCAACCAGCAGGAGCTGCCGATGCCCGGCCTCATCGAGGAAATCAAGAAGCGCGTCAACAGGCCCGTCCCCTACCTCCCGATCGATGATGAAGAGGCGGCATCCCTGGCCAAGCCATCGGAGATCGCCCATGTCGTCACCTCGACGCCGACGCCAGGTCCGATTGCGTACGCACAGACCACAACGGCCACGTTCGTCAACATGGCCGACGCGCCCCTGTGCCCGAATTGCGGGCATGTCACCGTGCGCGCCGGGGCCTGTTTCAAGTGCAACAATTGCGGCGAGAGCCTTGGGTGCAGCTAGCGTATCCGTTCCACCGACACGTCATCGAAGCGGATCGGGGTATCGGCGAAGGGCGAGCCCCAGAGGCTGGCGCGGCCCGGCTTGAGGGACGTGGTGTCCGTCCGCGAGATCGTCCAGCTCGACGGAGGGGCTGTGCCTTCTTTCCAGACCTTGCCGCGGATTGTCCATTCGGTTGGATTTGTCTTGCGCACTTCGAGCTTCAGCCAGAGCCACTCGCCCGGAGCCCACTCGAACGGCACGCTGACGTGGTCCGCATCGCCGCGACACAGTTCGAGTTTCCTCTTGCCTGGGCTCACCTGCAGCCGATAGCCGCTCACGCCTCCCAGCCCGACCGCGAATGCCGGGTAACGCCGTCCGGTGTTGGTGCCATGAATCCGCGCGGTCACGCTCAGGTTGTCGATTTCGGCAGGCTGATCCGAACTGTGCGACCCCGCGCCATCCTCCCTTCCGGCCGGGCCAAAGAGAACGCCATACGTGTCGAGCGGCGTCCCCGGCAGCTCGAGGAACCTGTTGCCCGCCTCCTCGCGCACGGCGAACTTCCCGTTCAGCGCCAGCATTCCGTCGGGCAGCGTGCCGATTTCGGCCTTGGTGAAGTCGTTTCGATAGAGCACGGCGGACTCTCCGGCGCGGGCATGGGGAGAGCCACCGATGAAAGCCAGGATGAACAGCAGTCCCAAGAGCCGCGTCTCGAGGATCATGACGCGGCATGGACCGAGACCGGCGGGCTGTGCTGCAAATGGGCCAGGCCGGCGTCCGGGCGGGCGGGCGGCAACAACGCGTCGATGGTCACGTCCGAGTTTTGTCATAGGCGCAGTCTCCAGCGGAATCATTGGTTGTTTCGCAGCATTTCGAGCGCGTTGCCGCGAAGAGCGGTCAGTGTCGCCAGCCAGGTCCAGACAAAGCCGTTGAGGAGCACCCCAGCCAGTGTCCAGGCCAGTGTCCAGTAGGGCACCTCGGTGCCGGGGCCGAGCACCGAAGGCAGGACCGCCACAAAGGCGGCGCAGACGCCGACGGCGAGGCCGGCGGCCAGCAGGACCCCGTGCTCGATGATCACGAGTCGGCGCAAGGGGCTGCGTTCCCACCCCACCGCCAGGAGGAGGGCATACTCGCCGCGCCGTTCGAGCACGTTGCGCAACACCACCACGCCTAGCCCGAGGCTGCCCAGGAGCAGCCCGAGTCCGCCCAACACCTGGAACGTCCCGAGGTAAGTGTTCTGCACGGCGTTGAACGCCGCCAGCCGTTCGCTGGCCGGCGTCAGTTCCAATCCCAGATCCTGCAACCCCCGGGTGAGTTCGGAGGAGACCTGGTCGATGCGGTTCGAGGGGGTGTCGATCAGGAACATGCGGTACCCCGCCACGCCCGGGAAGCGTTTCACGAACTCGTTCTCGGCGATGATCAGGTTCCCTTGCAGGATCGAGTTGGCGACCGCAGCCACAAGCCGGATTCGAAACGGCCGACCCCGTTCGTCCACGAGCGGGATCGTGTCGCCGACCTTCTTGCCCAGGGCCCAGACGACCGAGGCCTGGTCGCCGATCGCGGGAACCGTGTCATCGTCCGAAATCCCATCGACCGCGGCTCCGTCGGAGTCGGCGCGCGTTCTGGACACGAGCAGGTTCCACCCTTCGAATCGAGACAATCCCTTCGCCGCTTGGGCGAACGTGAAGGCGCTGCGTTTGGCCAACAAGCCGGGTGCGACGCCGAGAATCCTCGGTTCCTGGGCGCGATTCAGATTCAGGCAACTGGCCTCGTCGCCCTCGCGCACCCGGAACGGAACTACCGACATGCCTTCGAGACGGGCTGCGTCCAGTCCATAGACCTCGCGCGCCCGCTCGCTCTCGAGGTCATGGAGGACCGGCTGGGTCGATTGGCCGATGAGTGCAAAGCCGCCCGTGCCTGAAGACCGCTGCTGAGCGTTCTGGACGGCATCGAGGCGGAAGACGCCGATGGCCGCGACGAGGAAGCTGCCGGAAGCCAGCAGGCCGATGACTGCCAGGCTGCGGCGCCGGCGCCGCGTTGCGCCGCGCACCGCGAGGCTCGATCGGGTCAGCCTGGTTTTGGCGCTGGTGGCTGCCAGGCGTACCAGCCAGCCGGCGCAGGCGCACAGCCCTGCAACCAACAGCAACGCGCCCGCTGCAAAGAACAGTCCGGCTGACTGCTTTTCACCCCGCTGCCAGCCCCAGAAGGCGAGTCCAAGGGCCAGGGCGGTCGCGGCAAGGGCGCAGATGACTTGCAGTTGTCCTGGGGCGCTGATCCGGGACACAACAGGCGTGAGAGAACCTCCGGCGTCTGACATCGGACTCTCAGCCTGTCGTTGCGTCGGGCATTGCGCGCCGGACACCGGGTCGCCGAAGTTGTTCGAGTCCTGATCCCATTGCGCGCCGCCGGCCAGAAGGGCGCGTGCGGGCTGGGCGGCCTGGTGTCTGAGGGCGAACCACATGGCCACGACCGTGACCAGGATCGATGCCGCCACGCCCAGCAGAATCGTGGGCGTGTGAAGATGAAAGCTCAGCGTGGCGCCGCCTACCGCCTGGTTCCAGACGGTCGAGAGGCCCTTCAGCATGGCCTGGGCGTAGAGCGTTGCCCCCTTCGCGCCGAGGATCGCGCCCACGAACGCCACCAGGCCGCCTTCCCACAAAAGCAGACGCCGCACCTGGCCGGGCCGGAAACCGAGTGCGAGCAGGGTTCCGACTTCCGTTGCGCGCGTCTCGACGCCGAACGTGAAGAGCAATGCCACCAGCAGCAGCGCCGCCGCGATGAGGAAGAAGCTCAAACCGAGGAACAGTTGACCGAAATCCTGCGAGTGAGCGCTGGCCGCCAACGCCTCGTCGCGCACGGGACGGAACGTCATCCCGAACGCGCCGGGCGCCAGCCCTTGAGACAGGACAGAACCGAGGTTGGCGATCGGGATCGGATCGGCGCTCGATCGGGTGACGCCGAGCCCACCAGGTGCGTTGGCGGCCGCGCCGCTCGGGCGGGCCACCGCGAAGCGAATTGCAGTCAGGTCGCCAAAGCGATTCGCCCAGAGCTTCTGTCCGGTTGCCAGGGTGATAAAGGCTTTTGGCGTGCCGCGGTGCAATTGCCAGTATTCCTCGTCCTTGGGACGGATGCGGTCGTTCTGGATGGGCAGGCCAGTGTCCCAATCCCGGCAGTTGTCGGCATCGGTCATGCCGGGGAAATCGGGCATGAGCGAGCGATCGATGCCGGGCGTGTTCATCTCGTAGATGCCCTTGATCCGGAACTGGGCGGTTTGCTCGATCAGGTCACGCCGGGTGCCCATGACGTAGTACGCCAGTGTCAGCGTGTCGCCGGCCTTGGCTTCGAGATCGTCGGCCAGCCATCGACTGATCAGAATCTCGCCGTCAGCCAACTCGCCCGGGAGCAGTGGCCCTGCCGCCGCGGTGACCATCGAATACGGCGTGGCGCGGTCTCCGACCCGAAGTTCATTGACGAAGTAGGTGAGCAAACCGGCCGATTCCATCTTCGGCATCAACCGGGCCGCGTTGGTGTTCGCGAGAATCGCAGGCACAGCCTCGTCCAGAAGCGGATCGAGGAAGACCCGGCGGCTGCGCAATTCGGCGACTCGGCTCCCCGCTGCCAACCGCAACTCCAACTCGGCGTCGTCCAGGCGCCAGCGTTGGCGGAGTCCGAGGTTCATGGCGGCAGTGACATTGGTGAAGACGCTGGTGGGCACGAATCCGCCGCCCGGCAGCATGGGCAGAGGCTGCGTCGAGGTGTCGAGCGATCCGGCCACGAACAGATTCGCCCGGCCAACGGCATCGACGCGCGCCTGGAGTTCGGCCATTGACACAAACGCGTTGAAAGGAGGCGTCTGGTTTGCGGCGAGACTGAACCGCCCTAACTGGTCGTCCGAGAGAACCGCGTCGACCCGGAGACGCAGGGCGACGGTCGCGTCCTCTTCGGTCGCCATGGGGGCGTCGCGCGAGAGGGCCGAGGGTTTCTGGACGCGCAGAAGCAGCTCGTCGCCCGCTTCCACGCGCAGTTGGCGGGCCAAGGGTTGGTTGAGCAGCACGCTGCCGGGGGGTATGGCACCGCGAACGAACGGTTTCTCCGCCAACTTCCAAAACCGGACATCGACGCCATGCACCAAGACCTGATTGGCGCGCGCCGCGCCTTCGCCCGCGACCGCAATGGCCGGAAGTTGCAGGACCGGCGCGGCGACCACCTGCCGGCTGGGCAGGCCGAGGCGGTGCTGGATGGACGCGACCGCGCCCGGCCCCGACCCGAACAGGTCGGCGCGACAAAGCCGGTCGCCCGTGGACATGGCCGTCTCGATCCGGCCCAGGCGCAGCAGCGCCAGTTGCCGAAGACTCGAGCGGACGGAATCGCCGACGATCAATGCGCCGATGAGAACCGCGGATGCGACGGCAGTGCCTGCCAGCGCGCCGAGGTGAGAGCGGACGTGGTGGGCGAAACTGCGGAGAATGAGTCGACGCGCGGTCATGGGTCACGCGGGCGGTCCAGCCGCCCGTCGCGCAATTCGAGCATACGCTCCATCTTGCCGGCCAGGCTCAGGGCGTGGGTGACAACGATCAGAGTCACGCGCGTTTCGCGGTTCAGATCGAGCAGCATCTGGCCCAGTTGATCGGCCGAAACCCGGTCCAGGGCGCCGGTCGGCTCGTCCGCCAGCAGGAGCTGAGGCTCGTTGATCAGCGCCCGCACAACCGCCACCCGCTGGCGTTCGCCCCCGGACAATTGTCCCGGGCGATGTTTGAGGCGCTGGCCCAGGCCCACGCGTTCGAGCAGGCGCCGGGCGCGGTCCGGCGCGCCATCGCGGATGACCTCGTTGTTGGTGGCGAGGGTCGGCACCAGCACATTCTCGAATACGGTGCATTGCGGCAGGAGGTAATGCGCCTGAAAGACGAATCCGATGCACCGGTTGCGCAGGGCCGCCAGCGCGGCGCCCCGCACCTGGCTCAGATTCCGTCCCTCGAGTTCGATGGTTCCCGACGAGGGGGTGTCGAGCGTGCCGATGATGCTCAACAGGGTGCTCTTGCCCGAGCCGGACGGCCCGACGATCGCTAGCGATTCGCCCCGCTCGACCGTCAGGTCGATGCCGGCCAGGACCGACACCGATGCGTCGCCGACGCCGGCAAAGCGCTTGGTGACGTTGATCAGTCTGAGCAATGGATCGGCAGGCGCCATACGGGACTCAAGGTAGTTGAGCGCGTTCGAGATTCAACCCAGTTTCAGCGAGCCTCCGCCTCAGACCGACGAGGGGCGTCACCCATTCGCGCTTGTTGGGCTTCGACGACGGTTTGTGGACTTCGACGCCTCGCCAAGCGGCGCCGCTGCGCGCCAAAGCCGCAACCAAAGCCTCTTCTCACTTCCGCTACAATGCCAAGGACCTGATCCCAGAGCCGGATGCCCAGCAGCAGGCGGTCTTCGATCAGGGGCACGGAGTGGGCGCGTTGACCAAAGAGCTCTACCCGGACGGGGTCGAGGTCGGCGAGAACATCACAGATTTGGAGGAGACCGTCCGCCTGACGCGAGAGGCGCTCCGAACCCGCAAGCCGCTGTTCGAGGCTGCGCTCGACGACCAGTTCAAGGTCATCCGGCGACCCCAACACCCCGACGTTCGGATCGGCCCCCAGTGCCGCGATCCCTACCCCTGTCCGCTCCAGGACCGGTGTTCGGGTTTTCTGCCCCTACAGAGCGTGCTCGATCTGTACCGTGGCACGAAGAAGGGCTTCGGTCTGCTCGACCTGGGTGTGACGTTGCTGAAGGACATTCCCGACGACACCAAGTTAACGACCAGTCAGGCGATTCAGAAGGCGACCGCCATCTCCGGCCGACCGCACGTCAACCATCACGCGCTCGCGGGATTCCTGAGCGGGCTGGAATACCCGCTACACTTCTTGGGTTTTGAGACCTTCGGCACGGCGACGAGCCGGAAGTTAGACGTTTCACGTTGAGCGTTTCTGCGCGTCTCGTGTTCCCCAGGCAGCATCTTGCGGAGGCCGCATCTCACGCGGAAGTCCAAGCCTTGGTTCATCGTCCCGGAAATGGCATCCTACCCTTCGATGTACCGCGTGATCGCCCATCTGGATATGGACGCGTTTTTCGCCTCGATCGAGCAGCGCGATGATCCGGCCTTGCGCGGTAAGCCGGTCATCGTCGGCGCCCCGCCCACACAGCGAGGTGTCGTCTGCGCCGCCAGCTACGAGGCGCGCAAGTTCGGCGTCCGCTCCGCCATGCCCAGCGCCACCGCCGGTCGCCTCTGCCCCAAAGGCGTCTTCGTCCGCCCCAGAATGGACCGATACAAGGAGGAGTCCGGCTTCATTCTCAAGATCATGGCCGATACGGGCGCGGTGATCGAACCGATGTCCATCGACGAGGCGTACCTCGACTTGTCCGCGCGCTGTCATGGGGAGGACGCCGACGCCTCCCTGCTCTCGTGCGTGCCCATCGCCCGCCAGTTGAAGGAGCGCATCCGGTCGGAACGCGGCTTGACGGCGACTGTCGGCATCGCCTCCAACAAGCTCCTGGCCAAGATCGCCAGCGACTTCGAGAAGCCGGACGGGCTCACCGTGGTTTCCGAACGGGACAAGGTCCAGTTCCTCCGTCCGCTGCCGGCGCGCGTCCTGTATGGCGTGGGCCGAGTCACGGAGCAGGTGCTGCTGCGAGTTGGCATCCGGACGGTTGGCGACTTACAGGATTACAGCGGCGACCTGAGGGCGCTGGTCGGGTCATTTGGCCCGAAGCTGAAGCAGTTCGCGGTGGGTGAGGATGACCGTCCGCTGGAGCTCGGCGACGAGGTCAAAAGCATCAGTGGGGAGGAGACGTTCTTGCAGGACACCGAGGACCGGGGCGTACTCCGGGCGTGTCTGCGGGAGCAAGCGGCGGAGATCGCGGCCAAGCTCAAGCGGCGTCGCCTGGCCGCACACACGATTCAGGTCAAGGTACGGTACGGCGACTTCACGACCCTGACTCGCCAACTCACGGTCGAGGAACCCGTCAGCGAACCCAAGGACATCTACCGACTTGCGTGTTTCCTCTTGGGGCGCCAGCGGCTCGTATCGCGTCCGCTGCGGCTGCTGGGCTTAAGCGCCAGCAACCTGCGCGAGCCGACGGCACAGCAGTTGACCTTTTGGTAGGCGTGGCCGCTTCTCGAGCGGCACGCAGTTGCGTTCAACCTCATCTGCTGGAACCAGCGAGCCAAAGCCCCCCAGCCCTTCGGGGCGGGGCGGCACCGGGTCATCTGCGTCGTTCCTCGGTCGGTCGAGTATCTCAGGGGATACACTCCCTCCCTCGGGCCTTGCATCTGGCCCGGTGGCGCTCCCGCCAAAATCGGGAGTGATTTTTGCACAGACCCTAAACGCGGCTGCAGCAGCGCAGGGAAGATCAGGCAGAGCAGCACCCCCAAATCGCGAGGGAAAATGAATAATCGCAGTGCGCGATTCGAGCGCGCGATCGAGCCGCGCCCTTCGTTTTCACGGACCGCCAGGCGAACGCGCGACGGTTTTTTCGAGTTCGAAATAAATGCCGTCGTACATATTCCACAGGAAATAACGCAGCGCGTTCCGGAACGGCAGCATGTTCCTGAACCGATGGCGCCAAGTCGTGCTATCGGCATAGAGCCTCACCTCGCGGAGCACGAACCGGATGCTCGAGTAAAAGTTGTAGGGGTGGTCTTCGATGAAGTAATTCAGGCTGTGCTCGGTGAAGAAGTGCTTGTGCGTTGGATCCTGCAGCGCCCAGTCTGTCTTGGCGTAAGGAACATAGATTCGCAGCCGACCCCCGGGACGCAGGACACGGTGGAATTCGGCCATCACCCGCGGGATATCATCCAGATGCTCGAGGACATTATCGAGCAGGATCTCATCCGCAACCTCCGCATCGAACGGGTACGGAACCACATCGAGATCGAAGCGACGATCCGCCCGGACGTGAGGCGAGATGTCGCAGTTCACGTAGTCCGGCAGGTATTTCCGTCCGCAACCCAGGTTGATCTTCAAGCTTGAGAGAATTCTAGGGTCGCCCAGGCCATCCATCAAGGCGAATCAGATGCGCGCGGCGCGCGAGCGCACGAGCGCCAGGACATTCCAGATGACCAGTGCCCCCAGGATCAGCGCCCCGGCCACGATCCCGACCGCGAGAATACCGGCTGCAATCGACCCGCCTGAATCGCAAACGACGGGCACAACGACGGCCGCCGCGCCCAACACGATCACGTAGCGCCCTGACCCGGACCGATCGCGGATTCGCAAGCGAAGGATGCCACGCGCGCCCGCTCCGCTCAACGTTGGTGGCGATTCGACCCGCACGGTGCCGGTCCCGACGCCAAAAATCTCCGCCGGCCAAAAAGGAGTGCGCCCCAAAATCGGTTGCCAGCGCACCGCAGGGCGGCATAGGCTCTCGCCATGCGCCTTCCCGTCGTCTTCCTGCTCGTTCTGGCCTCCGGCGCCGCATGGGCCGCCGCGCCGATCGCGCTGCATCCGGCAAACCCCCACTATTTTCTCTGGCGCGGCCAGCCCACCGTTCTCATCACATCCGGCGAGCATTACGGCGCGCTCTTGAACCGGGACTTTAATTTCCGGACGTACTTTGACACACTGGCGAAGGACGGTCTGAATAACACGCGCACTTTTAGCGGTGCTTACTGCGAGCCCCAGGGCGCATTCAACATTGCCCGCAACACTCTCGCGCCGCAGGCGGGCGCCCTGCTCTGTCCCTGGGCGCGCAGCGGCGAACCGGGCTACGCCAACGGCGGCAACAAGTTCGACCTGACGCGTTGGGACGACGCCTATTTCGCGCGGCTCGATCAGCTCCTCGAATACGCATCGAGCCGAGGCGTTGTGGTGGAACTGAACCTGTTCTGTCCGTTCTACGAAGAATCGATGTGGGCGCTCAGCCCGATGAACGCCCGCAACAATGTGAACGGCGTCGGCGCCGTCGCGCGAACCAATGTGTACACCCTCGACCGCCACGGCGGGCTCTTGGGTGTCCAGGAAGCCATGGTTCGAAGAATTGTCCAAGCGGTCCAGAAACACGACAATCTCTACTACGAAATCTGCAACGAGCCGTACTTCGGCGGCGTGACCAAGGAATGGCAGCACCGCATCGCCGACGTCATCCAAGCGGCCGAGCGGGACCTGAAGACCCGCCACCTGATCTCGATGAACATCGCCAACGGCCAGGCCACGGTGGAACAACCACACCCCGCCGTCTCGATCTTCAACTTCCACTACGCCTATCCGCCCGACGCCGTCGCCCTCAACTTCGGCCTCGATCGAGTCATCGGGGACAACGAAACCGGTTTCCGCGGCACGAACGACCTGCCCTATCGGGTCGAGGCCTGGAGTTTCCTCATGGCGGGCGGCGGGCTCTTCAACCACCTGGATTACTCGTTTGCGGTCGGGCACGAGGACGGAACATTCGTCTACGGAGAGAAGCAGCCGGGCGGTGGCAACCCAGTGTTTCGAAAACAGATGAAGATTCTCGGCGATTTCCTGCGCGGCTTCGACTTCATCCGCATGAAACCAGACACAGCGGTCATCGCTGGAGGCGTGCCGGCTCGCCACCGCGCGTATGCCCTGGGCCAGCCGAACGAAGCCTGGGCGGTCTACCTCGCACGTGACACCAAAGACAAACAGGCGCCAACCGGCCCGCAAAACGCGACGCTCGCGCTCGAACTGCCGCCCGGCGCCTATTCCGTCGAGTGGCTCGATCCGAAGACGAACAGGCGCGAGTCAAAGAGAATCGAGGTCAAGGCCGGCAGCGGCCCCGCGCGGCTGCCAACCCCGGCCTTCGAGGAGGATATCGCGCTGGCTGTTCGAAACCTGAGACCCTAAGGCCCGACGCGCAACGCCGCGGCCTGTGCCTTCAACGCCAATTCCGCGGCGAGGAATGTGTGGCGCTGTGTCATCGCCGTCTGAGTGCGATCGAGACAATCGCGAATCAACTGCCCGAAGTAGGGAAACCCGACTTTACCGTGGACAGCCAGGTGATGCTCGCCCCGCTGGTCCACCAGGTAGACATGATCGCCTTCGGGATCGCGCGCGATGTCGAGGTACTTTCGCAACTCGATGTAACCGTCGGTGCCGACAATCATGGTTCGGCCGTCGCCCCACGAACCGAGACCGGCGGGCGTAAACCAATCCACGCGGAAATAGAAGGTGGCGCCCGTGTCGGCCAGCAGTGTGGCGTCGCCGAAATCCTCGAACTCGGGATGCTCCGGGCAACTGTAGTTGCCGATCTTGCTGTGGAGCACACGGGCCTCTTGCGCCGAGGCGTAGTGGAGGAATTGCTCGATTTGATGGCTGCCCAGATCAACCAGAATCCCGCCGTATTGGGCCGGATCCCAGAACCACGGGGGGCGGTTTGGGGCGTTCAGACGATGCGGCCCCAGGCCAAGCACCTGCACCACACGGCCAATGGCCCCATCCTCGATGAGCCGTTCGGCGTACACCGCGGCCTCGACGTGAAGACGCTCGGCATAGTACACGGCGAAAATCCGCCCGGTCTCGGCACTCTTGCGCCGGGCCGCCTCGAGCGCATCGATCGACGTAAACGGCGGCTTGTCCGTGAAGTAGTCCTTGCCGTGATCCATCACCCGCACCCCCAGCGGACCCCGCGCGCAAGGAACGCACGCGCTGCAGACAAGCTGGACCTGAGCATCATCAAGAATCTGCTGCTCGCTGCCTGCCGGCCTGACCCCCGGATACGTCCGGCAAAACTGCTCGACCTTCTTCGGGTCGGGATCGAAGACCCAAGCCAATTCGCCCCCGGCCTCGATCAAGCCGTTGCACTCGCCATAGATGTGCCCGTGGTCGAGCCCGATGGCCGCAAAACGGAACTCGCCGGGTTCGCATACAGCTTTTGCCTGCCCCTTGGGGGCATAGTTCATGCCGTCGGATTTCTGTTGCATGGATGATCGCGGTTAGTCTTTTCACGGTCGCTATACAGAGCGTCATAAGTCCGTGACGCCGAGTCGGGCGACCCAGCCTACAGGGATTTGCAGGCCGCGTGCCCTCATGCGGCGAGACTTTTGACGTTGTGCACAGACCCTTAGCCCCGGCGGCGGTTGGAGTGAGATCATCTCCCAAAATCCCGCCCAAAGGTGATGTCGTTTGTGGCGAAGTTTGCAACGCTCTTGGTCTTTTCGTGGAACCGCCGGGCGTGTTCGAGAATGCCGGCGCGCGTGTAGAACGGGGCGTCCGCGGACAGGGGCAGAACAACCCGCCGTTCGCTGTGGCCCGACTGATAGATCGCGCTGATCAACTCGATGGCCTGGCGTCCTTGCACGCCATCGACAAGCAGCGCCTCGCGCCCCTCGATCGCCTCGAGGAAGTTGTCAATCTGCCCCTCGTGCCCCTCGTGGTCCACCACAGGCAAGGCGTCGTAGAACGCCTGGATCTCAGACGCCGTCTCCGCATTCTCATCCGGAAAACCGTTCTCTCTGGGCTGCATGGCCTTGACCTGCCACGGGACCGCGACCTTGGCGCGCGCGCCCTGAAACGCCAGTTGCTGTTCCTCGCCGTGATGGACCAGCGAGGCCGTGATCTGCCCGACACTCCCGTTAGGATAGCCGAGGATGCTGGTCGAGAAATCCTCGGTCTCCGAGTTGGTGTGCGCCAGATTCAGCGACACCGATTGCACCCAACTCGGGACACCCATCATCCAGAGGAAGAGATCGATGTGATGAACGGCGTGGTTCATGGTGCAGCCGCCGCCCTCCTTCTCCCATGTCCCCCGCCACCACAGGTCGTAATAGTTGCCCCCGCGCCACCAAAAGGAATCCACCTGGCCGTGCAGGACGCTGCCGACGAGACCCGATTCGAGGACGCGCTTGAGCCTCATCATCGAAGTCTTGAAGCGATTCTGGGCCACTACGGACAAGACCCGCCCGCTCGATTTGGCGGCCTCGAGCATCGCATCGCACTCTTCGAGACAGGTAGCCATCGGTTTCTCGACCAGCACGTGCTTGCCGGCCCGCAGCAGATCGACAGTTGCCTTGGCATGCTCGAAGGGCGGCAGACAGACGGACGCAGCGTCGAAGTCCGCTCCGTCGAGCGCGGCGGTGAGATCATTGTATAGGCCCGCCGCCAGCCCGTGCTTCGCCACCTTCTCCGCGGCCTTCTCGATGTAGAGGTCCACGACCGCAACAATCCGGCAACGCTCCCTGAACTTCAGGTAGGATTGGATGTGCGAGTCGGCGATGGCGCCGGCGCCCAGAATGGCAATCTTGATCATATGAGTTCAATGGGATTGTTCTCCTGAGAAGAGACATCCCCTGGGCAGTCTTTGTCGCTGCCTTGAATGAGGATGAGGGCAAGGACCACGTTTAGGGTTCACGGGTGGCGCTGACATCCAGTGTCTCACGGCTCAAACGAAACCGCAGACCTATCCGCTCCAGGACGCGCCCTCCGTGCGCGCCGCTTCGAGCAGCGCCGCCACATTCTCGCCCGGTGTGCCCGGCGACACCCCGCCTCCAGCGGACAGCAGCAGACGACGCCGCCCGCCATGGGCGGCCATGCACTCGAGCGCCTTCGATCGCACCGTGTCGGGCGTGCCCTGGGCGAGGACCTCGAGCGGCGGCACATTCCCCATCAGACAGAGATCGGGGCCGGTTAAAGCGCGCACCTTTGCCAAGGGCTGCTCATGCGTGAAATTGAAGATGTGCGCACCCAGGGCGCCAACGTGGCGATAGGACACAGGGTTGTTGGTGTCGTTGTGGAACAGCTTGAGCGCCCCCGGGAACGCGTCGAACACCTCCTTGAGATACGGGTGGGCGAACGCCAGGTAGTCCTTTTCTGAGACGAAGCCCGCGATGTCATCGAGCATCAGCACGCCTTCCACGTCGTGCAGCGCGTCCGCTTGCGCCTGCAGCCAGTTGCGGGCCGTCGTCGCGGTGATCCGCAGCAGACGATGCGCGGCGCCGGGATCCAGACGCAACGCCAGGAGAAAGGCGCTCACGCCCACCAGGTGTGTCGCCAAAGTCAACGGGCCCCTCGCGGCAACGATCTTGATCAGGTGCCCAGCCTCCCTGACCCGCGGCTCGGCCCGGCGATAGTAATTGAGCACCAGGGGCAGCAACCCGTCAGTGAGCGGATTGGGCGGCGCCACACCCTCGATAGCATCCAGCGAATCGCAGAGCGGGTGCGCCGCGGGCGGACGGTCCGGATAAAAACTCACCTTGCAGCCGAACGCGCTCGGTTCGGTCGCCATCCCCATCTCGACCCAGAAGCCCGGGATGAAAATCGCCTCGGGAAAACGCCGCTCGACCTCGAGATTCGCATCGAGCCACACCTCGGGCACCGTGAGAAAATCGAGCGTCGAAAGGCCCAGATAACCCGGTATCCACGGGCTGTCGACGATCAAAGCGACCTGTGTGTGGCCGACGTCTTCGCCGCGGGCGCAACGGCGAAGCACTTCCCATTGCGCCTGGTTCACATCGGCTCGGGCAACACCCACGGTTTGCGACGCTCGCGATCGAGATACTGATTCGCGTCCTTGTCGTCCGGAAAGACCTCCTTGACCGGATCCCACTTCAACCGGCGCCCGGCCCAGCGGGCGATGTTGCCGAGGTGACACACGGTGGCCGAGCGATGGCCGGTCTCGACGTCGGCGATCGGCCTGGCGCGGCTCTTGATGCAGTCGAGCCAGTTCTTCATGTGGCTCTGGTTGCCGCCACCCGGTTGGCTGCGCAGCGCCTCGACCATCAACTCCTCGGGATTCGACTCGAACACGCCTCGATCAATCTTCACCTCGCCCTTCTCGCCCTGGAACAGCGCGCCGCCATCAGGCCCGTTGCCCAGTTCCATGACAATGTCGCCGGCGTATCGGAAGAAGACCTTGGGCACACTGCAGACCTTGTCCCCTCGAGCCTTGGGTTCCGCCTCGGTGTACGTGGGCGGATCGAACTTCGGGCCCTCGACCCAGACCTCGATCGGGCCGCTTTCGTCCATCCCCAGCGCCCATTGCACCTGGTCAAATCCATGCGCCCCCCATCCGGTCATCTCGCCGCCCGAGAACGGACGAAACGAGAGCCAGCCGGGATTGGCTCGCGGCAGAAACAAATCCTTGTTGTACGGCACGACCGGCGCAGGTCCGCACCACATGTCCCAATCGAGCTCGCCAGGCACCGGTTGAGCCGGCAGCCTTCCCTCCCAGGGCGTGGGATAATTGTGGGCGATGACGCGTTTGATCTTGCCAAGCTTGCCGGTCCGGATGAACTCGCACCCGATGCGGTTGCGGCTCATCGACCGCTGCTGGCTGCCGACCTGGAAAACGCGATTGTACTTCCGCGCAGCCTGAACGATCAGCCGCCCCTCGCGAATGGTGAGCGACATCGGCTTCTCGGCGTACACATCCTTCCCCGCCTGGCAGGAGTGAATGCAGATCGGGCCGCGCCACTGTTCCGGCGTCGCCGTGATCACCGCATCCACGTCCTTCAATTCCAGCAGACGCCGATAATCCTGAAAGGCCTGACCGCCATGTTTGGCCGTGACGGCTTGCGCGCGGCCCAGGTGGACGTCCGCCACGGCGACCAGCCGCGCCGCCGGCAGACGCAGCATCTCCTGGAGCAGGCCCCCGGCCTGCCGGCCCATCCCGATGAAGCCGATGCCGATCCGATCGTTGGCGCCGGCCCCCGCCTCAGCGGCCAACACACCCGAACGCAACAGCAACGGAAACGTAGCCGCTCCTGAAGCAAGCATGCCGCCGCGTGCCAGAAAGCGTCGACGCGACAATGCGGGGGAAGACCCAGAACTTGATTTCATAAGAGCATTATGGCGGTGAATCGTGCCAACGAACAGCGGAAAAACCAAGAACCTGCTCGTTCGTTGCGGTGCATCCGACAGTTGTCGGTATTCTGTCGCCCGGTGAGGGCACCGGGCCTGCAACGGATGGAGACTCCCGCTATAGGCCGCGTGCCCTGCCTGCGCCGCAAAGCGCAGCGGTCTGTCTGCCGTGTCGGGCACGGCTTAGGCAGGCGCGGCAGGCAGGCCCGATGCGGCGCAAACTCCATTCCCACCGACAACTTACAGATGTACCGTACTCGTTGAACGTTGAACGTTGAGCGCTGGGCGCTGGGCTTTGAACCTTCCCGGTTGATGGTCTGCGTCCGCATTCAACCGCTGCATGTCAACGCTTGCCATCGTCTTCAAATGGACCAAGGCGCGCGGAGCGGGCGATCGAGCAAACGGTTGGCAGCGTCGTCGTCGAACCGTTCGCGCACCGGGTCCCACTTGAGCTTTAGTCCCAGCTTGATCGCAATCAGCCCCAGGTGACACATCGTGTTGGTCCGATGGCCGACTTCAGCGGGAATCAGCGTCGGCGTTCGCCTCTTCACCGATCGGATGAAGTCGATCTTCTCGCTGATCAACGGGAGGCGCAGGTCGTTTGGCCCGAACGGTTCATCTAGAATCGCCTTGGGCTGCGCCTCGACTCCCTTGTTCCAGACTGCCTCGATCCACCCGTCGTCGCCCTCGAAGCGAACAGCCGGGCGCCCGCTCATGCAGTACTCGAGTTCGACCCCGTCGGCGTACCGATAGATCACGGTGAACTCGCGCAATACATCTGACAGACCGCCGGGCGGATGAAACTCACCGCATCCTTCCACCTCGACCGGCCCCGTCAATTCGCTGTTGTGGCCCCATTGGACAATATCGAGCAGATGCGTGCCCCAGTTCCCGATGATCCCGTCGCAGTAGTCCTGAATGATCATCCAACCGGGACGCGCCGAGAGGTTGTTGCGGGTGTGAACCCGCTTCTCCGTGTAGGGCGCTTCGGGCGCCGGGCCAAGCCACAGGCTGTAGTCCAGGTCGGCCGGCACGGGCATCGTCGGCTGGGCGGGCACAGGGTCCGCCTCCTTTGGAACCTCGGCGCGGATGCGCCGCACGCGCCCGATCCGGCCGTTCCGGACACACTCGCACAGCCGACGAAAGTCGCCCGAGAATCGGACCTCGGTGTCCGTGCGGAAAATCCGGTTGTGTTTGACCATCGCGTCGCTGATGGCGCGCCCCTGCGCAATCGACAGAGACATCGGTTTCTCGAGTGCCACGTCCTTGCCGGCACGCGCGGCATCGATCGCCATGATCGCGTGCCAATGGTCGGGCGTCGATATCATGACCGCGTCGATGTCGCTGCGGGCCAAGATGTTGCGGAACGCGCGGGCGATCATGCATCCCTTGTACGAACCGCGCCTCGTTTGCGCGGCGTAGTACTCCTCGACCCGTTTGCGACCCTCTTCGAGCCGCCAGGCATCCACATCGCACACCGCAACCACCTGGGTGTCGGGCGACGCCAGGAACGGCAGCAGATTGGCGTGATAGGCCTGCCGCCCCATGCCGATCATCCCCATCGTAATCCGCTCGTTGGGCGCCGCGCGATCGGTCGCGCCCAAGGCGGCCCGGGGAAGGAACCTCAGGCCGGCCCAGGCGGCAGCGCCGGTCCGGACCGTTGCGCACAGGAAACTCCGTCGAGTCGCAGACCCGAAGTGTGGGACGATCTTGAGACGACTCATAAGGTTGAGGGTTGGGATTGGTCTGAGGCGCGTCTCGCCAGGCACTCGCGAATCAGGCGCACGTTCCCGGGCGGGGTCTCGAAGGGCAAGGCACCCGTGCCAATTAGGCAGTTGGACCGGTCCCCGATGATTTCGAGAACGCGATCCACCCCCGCGTGTATCCGTTCGAGTTCGGACGAAGCGACCACGCCCGGATCGAGATTGACACGGACGCGAACGTGGGGATGGGTCCGGGCCACCGACTCGACGAAACGTTTTTGGTCCGTTTCCACATTGCAGGCCAGGTAGGTCGTCCCCGTGGCGAGCAAATCGGCGAGAATCGGGTATGTGTTTCCCCCCATGATGCAGGGAACGGGGTGTCCCAGACACTCGGCGGCCAGATTGAGGATGCGTCGCAACGCCGGCAACTCGATCTGGTGAAACTGCCTCGGCGAAAGAAGCGGCGGCGCGGCGGCCGATTCGAAAAACGCAACGTCGAGGCCGGCCTCCGCGATCGCGCGACAGAACCCGGCCTGGTTCTCGGCCAACCGAAGCAGCAGGCGCGCAGTGGCCTCGGGCCGCAGGATCGCATCCTCACAAAGTCGGGTGATGCCGCGCAGGTTAAAGGCGATGCTGAAAGGCCCGGCAACCGGAATGCGAACATCGGCCTCTGGGAATTCCCGTCTCAGACGCTGCCCGACAGCGAGGACCATGGGGATGCGTCCCGCGCAGGCAGGGTCAAAAGGCGGCAGGTCATGACCATCCTCAGGACAGCCGAGCAATGGCTGGCGGATTGCGGGGATGGCATCGTCCTCGACAACCTCGACGCGCGCGCCGTATGCCTCGGCTTCGAGGTTGTAGATGTCGATGCCGACCGCGATCACCTGCTGCCGATACTCGAGATAAGCTGCGCGATGGGCCTCGAAGAGCAGTCCCGCATCCCTCGAAACCTCCCACGGCGTTCGTCCCACGAAGCGAGCGGCGTGCTCGTAGACGACCGGAGTAAACGGAATGCGCGACCGCATCACGGTCTAGGTCGGAGCCGGGCAATGTTCTTCTCGATGTCGGGTCCCAGGTCTTCCTGGTAGAAGTACGCATCCCGATCCCCGCCGGGGCTCCAGCTATGGATGAAAAGCATCTTGTCGAATCGAATCCACCGCGCCGAGCCGTCCATGGTCAGCACGTTGCCGCCATCCGGGATTCCGCCCCGCCCGCGATGCGGCGGCATGTCCTTGAATGCGCTGTCGCGGCCTCCGCCCCACTTGCCGTCGATCTTCATCACGGCATCCGCCGCCAGCGCCCAGGTCGGCTGCGAGATCGAGGCTCTGATCGGGCTGCGGGAGTTGAACGTGCCCGCGGGGTTGATCCATTTCGGAATGCCGCCGAAGTACTGGTAACCGATGACCCACTGCGGGTATTCGGCTTCGTAGGTTGGGAATGTGGGACGATTGGGGCAGGTCCAGATCTGGCTGACGGTGCTGTTCGTCGTGATGGTCAAGCCGATCGTTGCCGCCGCGCCCCGTTCGGGCGGATTGAGGCAGATTTGCACCTCGCCATTCCGGGCCTCGATCACCAGATCGTTGTTGTCCCCGGCGTAAACTGTCATCCCAATCCCAATCTGGCGCAGATTGTTGAGGCATTTGGCACGCTTGCCGTTCTCCTTCGCCCGAGACAGGGCTGGCAACAGAAGACCGGCAAGAATCGCGATAATCGCAATCACCACCAGCAACTCGATCAGAGTGAAGGCTCCCTTAACTGGTTTCATAGCACCAATATGTTTCTCCGCTGCGTGGGAGAGAGAGCATTGACTTCAACGACTTAATGCATACCGGGACCATGAACCAAAACGGAGAACGGACAACGGACAACGTCCAACTCTCAACTCTCAACTCTCAACTCGTCTTGATTCTCCGCCGGCGCCTGGGGTTCGTCACCCCGGGCGCCGAGCATCCTCGGTCTCTACCTTCTGGCTCGATAAAACTTCTGAGCGCCACTCGCCGAAATGGTCAGCGGGCTGGTCTCGGCCACATCCGTCCACGGCCCCGTCAACTGGTCAGCCGCCGTCAGGATGCCTGTGAAGGTGAGAACCACGTTGGCGCCTTGGATGGCAATGCTGACTTCGGGCGTGCCACCTTGGTTGAAGGGGACGGGTTCGGTGGCGTTGTAGCCCGACTTGCTGATGAAGAAGTCGTCGAACCAGAGGCTGGCCGCCGTGTTGTTGCCCGTGACAAACAGCTTGTCGAGGTCCGGCATCATCGGGCCGAGCACCGGGTCCGGCGTCAAGGCGTCGCGGTCGCTCAGGTAGTCCTTCCACAGCTCGGTCCGTTCCTCTGCGCCATCCTTCTTGATGTAGACCGAGAAGATGTCGTAGGGCGAAACAGGATCGTTCATCGGCTCGTTCTTGATGTCGATCCAGACCGAGTAGAGCGCGCCCGTCTCGAGCGGGTCGGTGGCGTATTCGATAGCCCCGCCCACGTAATTGATGACGCCCAGGAACCAGGGAGGCGCGGCCGTGTCGAAGTTGGCGTGGAGCACCGGGCCAATGTTGCTGGTGGTGTCGCCCTGGCTGCGGATGTTCTTGTCCGTCAGGCCGATCACATGGCGAAGGGCCGCCGTGGGCAGCGGTTCCCGGACCAGGATGCGGAAGAAGAGAGTGCGCTCCTGACCTTCGGTGATCTTGAGCGAGCCGATGGGGAGCACGACCGCGCTATCGGTGGTCCGGACGCTGAGCATGTGGTTGCCGTTCAGGTTCTCGACTTGGGCGTACTCGCCGCGGGTGTCGCTCCACCAGGCGGTGCGCGAGATGGGGCCCGGGCTGTGCTCGTCGAAGTTGTCCAGCGCCGCCCAGTTGGCCTCGACTCCTTTGAGGACCGTCACCGTCGTCCGGGCGCTCAGTTGCTCCTCACCCCGTTTGATGGTCAATGTGTAGGTGGTCGTGGCTGTCGGCGTCACGCTGACGCTCCCCGCCCCGGAGACGCTCATCGAGGTGACATCGCCGACGCCGTTGTCGATGAGTATCTGCTCGGCCGTTCTCCGGACATCCCAGCGCAACCTGACGGAATCGCCTTCGACCACTTCCGGCATGCTCGAGGTGAACGCGCTGATCACGAGGGGTTGGAAGTTGGGAGGCGGGTCGGGCATGGGGGCCGTCGCCAGGAGTTGCGCCTCGGCCGCCGTCAGCCCGCGGTTCCACACGATCACATCGTCGATCTGTCCCGTGAACCAGGCCGAGCTGGTGTTGCGCAGGATGCCGCCAATGGTCGTCGTGTCGAGGGTGAGAGGTCGCACGGGATCCGGCTTCATCGTGTCCAGCACACCGTCGATGTAAAGGTGCGCGGTCGTCACGCCTCCGCCCAAATCGCGCTGCGTGTAGAGGATGTGATGCCAGTCGCCGTCAAAGGCGATACCGGCCGAGTGATGATGATCGCCTACCGTGCCACCGGTATCGGTCCGAATGTAGATGTCCACACTGCCGTCGGTGCCGCCATTATGCGTGCCGATGTTGAAGAGGGGGTTGGCGTTCTTGGTGGAACCTTCCGCGAAAACGCGTCGGTCGGTCTGGATGCTGTAGTCGCCCTTGGCCCACAGCGACACCGAGAAGTCGGGGTGCTGATATATGGGCAGGCCTTCGGCCGGGTTGTTGATGCGCTGCAGCAACGTCTGACGCGCGGCATCGAATTGGAAGCAGTTGCCCCACTTGCCCGGGACCACGTCGGCGGCGGTCAGGTTGACCAATTCCATGTCGTATTCGCTGACGATGTCGTAAGTCTTGTTCCCTTGGACATCGTCAAGCCGCCACAGCGAGACAACCTGACTCGTCAAATTCGGTTCGGGTAGCGGATTGACGACCAGCGTGGCGGCGGCAGACACCGTCGATCCTTCGATGTTGGTGACCCTGAGCTTGTAGTCGCCAGAGTCTGCAACCTGGAGGTCCGTCAGCACCAGGGTGGCCGACGTGGCGTCTGCGATCTCGTTCTCTCCCTTCAACCACTGGTAGGTCAGGGGCCGCACCCCGGCCGCCCCGGCTGTCAACGTGAAAGAGTCGCCAACGCGGAGTTTGGACGAACCGACCGGATCCAGGGTGATGAAGGGGCCGAAAGCAGGCACCGGGGTCTGAATGCCGTTGTTCATCACGTCCTGGATTTCTTCCATGCTCAGCGCCCGTTCCCAGACCGCGACTTCGTCGATCGTCCCGGCGAAGCGGGCTCCGATGTTCGAACCATTGCCGCGAACGATGGCACCGATCGAGAGCGTGTCCTGGATCGGATTCGCCTCGCGAGTATACCTCGCCGTCATCGTGTTGGTGCCGTCCAGATAGAGCGTCACCGCACCCGAGACGTCGACCAAGGCCACGTGATGCCACGTGTTGTCAAACGCGGTGCCGGGGGAGTGCTGGTGATTCAACTGCACCCCGCCCGTGCTGTTGCGAAAGAAGAGGTCGATCGTACCGTCCGCGCCCGCGTTATGGGTGCCAATATTCACGAGCGGATCGTTGTCGCCGAGGAGGCTGTTGCTCTCAGAAAAGACGCGCCGGTCGCTCTGCTTGGCCGCTCCCTTAACCCAGAACATGACGGTGAAGCTCGCTGCCTTCGAGATGGGCAGCCGGTCCGTCTCCTCGCCGTACATGGTTAGGTAGGCGTACTGCGACGTCCCATCGAACTGGAAGGCGTTTCCGCGCTTGCCCGGCACGACGCCGGATGTGTCAAACCAGTTGACGGTGTTCAGGTCATATCCGGAAACCAGGTCGGCTGTGGTGGTCAGATCCGCCGAAATGGCGTCCAGCGGCCAGTAGGAGACCAGGCCCTGACGCACATCGGCGGCAAGGAGAACAGCGCTGCCGAGCCAGGCGACCATGCATCCGGCAATGAGTTGAGAGGTTTTCATGGGTTGGGTTCTTATGGGAGTATAGTGATGTTGTGTCACATGACTTGAATTCAGGCTGGTTTCGCAGCGAGTTTGCTACATGACCATCGAGGCGGCAAGCGTTTATTCTCAACGTTTCATTCTCAGCCTCGTCGAGCGCGGTGCACCTGACAGTTCTCGATGTTCTCTCGCCCGGTGAGGCATCGGGCCTTCAACGGATGGAGATTGCCGGAGGGGCGACCGCAAAGCGCAGCGGCCTGTCTGCCGTGTCGGGCACGGCACAGGCAGGCGCGGCAGGTAGGCCCCACGCGGCGCAGGCTCGGTTTTCACCGACAACCTCCAGATGCACTGCCACCCACAAACCTCGAACTCAGTACAAGGCGCCCTTAGGTGTCCGGTATGCCTTGCCCGACGGGGCTCGGGGCGGGGCATTGGTCGGCTTCGACTTGAATGCGGATCGCAACAGCCAATGCCGCTTGAAACCCTGAATCAACTCGTCAGTGTGGAGCAGGAGCGCCTGCAGCGTCCCGACGAAGTTGGTATTGGCTTCGACCTGGGTGTTGAGGTTGCTGATGATGATGCTCAGGCTCTGAAGCGGGGGCTGCATCTGCGTCATCAGTAGTGTCAGATTGGTGTTGGCCGCGGCGAGCATCACGCCCGCATCGGCAAGGATGGCGCTGACGTTTGTGAGGGCGTCGTTGGCGTTGGTCAGGGTGACCAACGTCTGCGCATGAAGATCGGCCGGCAGCAACCAGCGCCCCAGGGCGCCGTCGGCGTTGGTCAGATTGGCGCTGATGACGGTCAGATTGGTGACCAACGGTTGCGCCTGAACCACAAGCAGATCGGCATTTGCCGTCAGATCCAGGGCCTTGTCGAGTATCTGGGCCACTTGATTGGTCAGGGCGAACACGCTGGGCAAGGCCGCCTCCGTCTCGCGCACCAGAAGATCCAGCCGATCCGACAACGTCGGCGTCTCATCGGGTGGAAGCCAGTAGGGCCTGGTGCTGGCCGTGTGCGGTTCGTACCGGCTGGTCTGGAGGTTCCACGAGTAGGTCACCTGCTTGGTCCGGGCCTGGCGGTCAACCACCCGAATCCGCGGCACCGACGCATCGATCAGCCTCTCGAGAAGATCCCGGTCCAACGGCACAAGCGGCGTGGCGAACCGGCGCGTCCGGTTGATTTCCTGCGGATAGGCCTGTTCGAGGAGCAGGCGATTGACGCGAAAGACTTCCTCTCCCTGCGGAGGCGGATCGAGCAAACGCCGCGTCTCCTCTGTCAGCGCCACTCCGTCAAAAGCAGCCGCATCGTAAAGCAACGGCCCCTCGATGAGGCGTGTGAATTCCTCGACCAATGCCAGTTGCAGGGGGCGCAACTCGCGAGCCGCCCCCTTGTACCGGACCACCACATCCCGGTTCGCCTCGTCGAATCGCGCCAGGAGATGCCGCGTGAGCCGGTTGGTGCCGTCCTGCAGACGAGCCACGAGGGCGGCCAGATCGCCGATGTCCTCCAAAACGAATGACGGAGCAAGCAGCTTGCGCGTGACAACCGGCAATTCAAGGACATCGAGGAACAGTTTGTCTTTGAGATCGGGCAGGGCGAGGGCATGTTGCGGCGTCTGCTCGCTGACTTGCCAGACGATGTGGGTGGGGACGTAGTTGGTGCCCTTCGTCACCTCGACAGTGCGCTTCCCCAGAAAATCGGAACTCACCCGCGCCTTCGATCCGGCCGTCCAGAGATACCCGAAATACGGGGCTCGGACCGAGAATTGGACATAGACGTTGTAGACCCCGTCGGGGCTCTCGGTGTCGATCAGGGTGATCTCGCCAACGTCGAATCCCATCAGCTTCACCGGATCGCCCACCTTGAGGCCGGCAGCGCTGTACAGGCTGGTGCAGTACTCGACCTTGGTCACCAGCCAACCCTTGCGCTTCGCCGTCTGGTACACATAGTACACAAAGCCGGCCACCAGAAGCAGCGTCGCCAGGAAAACAAACAACCCAACCGCTCGCTCCACGCGACCCAGACGCGTCCGCAGTTGAGGCGTAAGATCCTGCACTCGCTAGAAATTCCGCCCGGGCATTTCGAGCGTCGTCGGCGAGTAGATCGTCCGGGGAGCCGCGGTCCCCGTGTTGCGATCCGCACTGGCGGTGGCAGGCAGCACGCTTCGCACGGGACTCATGTCGATCAGCGGGCGGCGCTGGGCCGCTGGGCGCGAGTTCACGCCGCCAATCGTGTCGACAAACTCCAGCTTCGGGCCCGCGTCAAAGCCCGGGGCGGGGCGAGCGACTACCGGATTCAGCTCCCGTCGGGTGGGATCCGCAATCACGCCGATCAAATCCATCGATTCCACCATACTCTCGTTCGGGCCGGATTCGGAGAGAACCGAGGCCACGCCGGCACGCGAGGCCGCCGGCTTTTCATCGGTCGGCAGACCGATTCCCAACATGCGCCGAAACTGCTCGATCCGCGCCTCGGCCCCTCCCACCGGCTTCGCACCCGGGGGCATGGTCGTGAGATTGAGGCTGTCGCGAACCAAATCCCGCCGGCTATTGCTGTCGAGCGCGTCGCCCAAAGTGCCGAGAATCGAGCTCCTCGATGGAGTGTCCGAAAACAACACCCCTGTGCGCTCCCGGTCGATCGAGAGCGGGGCGAAGCCGTCGAACTCCGTTGACCCGAAAGCCTGGAAAGGCTGGAAACGCGGTGTCAATTCGCCCCTGTTCATCCGCTCGCTTGGCATTGGATCGAGCTTGACCGGCGAGCGGCTCTGCTTGGCGTCGGCCTTCTCCTTGCTGAAGTACGCCTCCCAGAAATTCATGGGCCGGTCGCTCTGCTCGCCAAATTTCTCGAAATCAACGCCGGACCGGACCCCGAAGGCCCGGAAGGCATTGTCTTTGTTGAGATCGAGATTCTTCCCCGGATCGAGAATCCAGTTGCTCCGCGCGTCGCGAAGCCGTCGCGAGTCCACGCTGGGCGACAGGCTCGATGGCGGGGCAAACGGAATCGCCCTGACGCCCTCAAGAGAACTGCCTCCCATCCGCGGCGCATCCACGCGCCGCTGGAACATGGGAGTCGGCACCGCCACATCCACGCGCGCGCCACCCTTGCCCTCGTCTTCACTGTCTGAAAAGGTGACCTTGTCAGGCGCGCCCGGAACCTCGGCAGCCCAACCGGCGGCGGCTACAGCCCCCACCACGAGGCCGAGCACCGCCCCGCGCAAACCCGATGTCACCTGTCGATTCATGTCCTGCTCAATTCTTACGCCCGAAGAGGAAGACCGTCAAAGGGCTTTTCCCGCCCATTCGACCCCAAATCGGGCTGTTTCGTTCATTCGCCGTTGACGCCGGAGGTCTCGCTGCGCTCCCACCGCCGCGCCGCGCGGGGCGGCGCCGTGCGATCGATCTTGGCGTAGTAGGTATTCTCGCCGAAAAGCGCGTCGGCGGCCCGCTGAAGGGCAAGCGAAGGCGTGACACGATAGCGATCGTGCGCCTCGATGAAGACCAGCTCGCCCGCCGGGTGGATCAGGCACAGGAACAGGGGGCAACGGCCCGCGTGGTCAGTGGCCAGCGCCCGCGCCTTCTCGAGACGCTCGGCATTCAGATGCGCCGTGTGGAGCCGGAAATGCACCTGTTCGGTGTAGCGCTGCGGGGCGTCATCGAGCAGGATCACCTCATGCGCAAAGACCTTCGGCTTCTCGTCGGTCGTGTTCACCTCGCCCACAACCAGCACGGCTGTGTTGGGCTGAAGCAACGCCTTGTGTTTCTCGTAGCTCTCGTTCAAGCAGACCAGTTGCATCGATCCGGTCAAGTCCTCGATCGTGGCCAATGCGTACGGTTTGTTCGTCTTTTTCGAAATGCCGTGCTGCGCCACGGTGATCAGCCCTCCAATCCGGGTCATCGTCCGGTGCGGCAACTGGGCCAGCACACTCGAAGTCGCCAGGGCGAACTGCTGCAGAAGATCCGCGTAAGGCGTCAGCGGATGGCCCGAGACATAAAACCCAAGCAGTTCCTTCTCCGCCGCCAGCAGTTCGCTCTGCGGCCATTCCTGCACCCTGGCGATGCTCTCGCCCAGCGCAGCCGGCTGGTCTTCGAGCAAACCGAAAAGCGAGGTCTGCCCGCGGGCGCGGTCTTGGGCCGCGCTCGCCGCCCGCGCCAATGCCCCGTCGATTGCCGCCCACAGGGTCGCCCGCGTCTCGCCGAACGTGTCGCAGGCTCCCGATTTCACCAGAGCCTCGAGGACCTTGCGATTGACTGCCCGGAGGTCCACGCGATCGCAAAGGTCGGCCAGCGACTCAAATGCCCCCCCTTCCTCCCGGGCCTTGAGAATGCTCGCCACGGCCATCTCGCCAACGCCCTTGATCGCCGCAAGACCGAATCGGATCGACTTGCGCCCGCCCGCGTCTTCGTCGCGCCCGCCGGGAGCGAAGTGAATCTGGCTCTCGTTCACGTCGGGTCCGAGCACCTCGATCCCAAAAGCCCGCGCCTCGCCAATGTAAAGGCTCAGCTTGTCAGTGTCCGCCATGTCGTTCGTCAACATCGCGCACAGGAACTCGACTGGATAATTGGCCTTCAGATACGCGGTCTGATACGCCACCACCGCATAGGCGGCCGCGTGCGACTTGTTGAAGCCGTAGCCGGCAAACTTCTCGAGCTGATCGAAAATCTGGTTGGCTCTGTCCGCGGCAATCCCATTCTTTTCCTTGCAGCCCCGGACGAAGATCGAACGCTGCTTGGCCATCTCCTCGGCCTTCTTCTT
This sequence comes from Verrucomicrobia bacterium ADurb.Bin006, assembly GCA_002071485.1. Lineage (GTDB taxonomy): Bacteria > Verrucomicrobiota > Verrucomicrobiia > Limisphaerales > J093 > MWFF01. The sequence continues at coordinate 35,462 of MWFF01000078.1, forward strand.
GCCCATGGCGCGCCGCAACAGGTCCGCCGCTCCCAGCGTGTAGCCCGCCAGCACCTGCGCCGCCTGCATGACCTGCTCCTGATACACCATTACCCCATAGGTCTCCCGGCAGAGAGGCTCGAGCAAAGGATGCGCATACTCGATCGCCGTCTCCCCGTGCCGCCTCCGGATAAAGTCAGGGATCAGGTCCATCGGCCCCGGACGATACAGCGCGATCAACGCCGTGATGTGCTCGATCGAACTGATCTGGAACTTCCGGCACAGGTCGCGCATGCGGTCCGATTCCAATTGGAACACGCCCAATGTGTTGGCCTTGTTCAGGAGGTCATAAGTCGCCGCGTCATCCAGCGGAAGCTGGTCGATCGGAACGGCCACCCCCTGCGTCTGCCGGACCATCTCGCACGTGTTGCGAATGACGGTCAACGTCTTTAAACCCAGAAAGTCCATCTTCAGCAGACCCAGGTCGCCGACCGGACCCATCGCGTACTGTGTCACAAGCGTCCCGTCCTCGTCCTGCTTGAGCGGCAACAGGTCAACCAGCGGACCCGGGCCGATCACCACGCCCGCCGCATGGACCGATGCGTTGCGGGTGAGGTCTTCGAGGATGAATGCCGTCTCGAGCAACTCGCGCGTCGCCTCCTCGGTCTCGAACGCCTGCTTCAACGCCGGCGACTGCTTCAGAGCCTTCTCGAGGGTCATCTTCAACTCGTTCGGCACCATCTTCGCCAGCCGATCGCATTCGCCATAGTTTAACCCCATCACCCGCCCTACATCCCGAATCACCGATTTTGCCCCCATCGTGCCGAAAGTAATGATCTGCGCGACCGCCTCCCGCCCATACTTGTTCCGCACATACTGGATCACCTCCTGCCGCCGGTCGTCCGCAAAATCAATGTCGATGTCGGGCGGATTCACCCGTTCCGGATTCAGGAACCGCTCGAATAGCAGCCCGTAACGGATCGGATCCACATTCGAGATCTCGAGCAGGTAGGTCACAATGGACCCGGACGCCGATCCGCGCGCCACACATGTGATCCCTTTCGCGCGGCCATACCGGACAAAATCCCCCACGATCAGGAAGTAACTGACAAACCCGGTCTTGATAATGGTCCTCAACTCGAGTTCGAGCCGGTCCAAAACCGCCTGCGCCGCCTCAACCATCGCCCCGTCCATCGCCCCTCCCCCCCCTGCGCCGCTCTCCGGATTGCCGGGCCCTCGTCCCACCGCCACTTCTGTCTCTCCCCGACCGGCCCCCGGAGAAACGGATGCCCCTCGAGGTGTATAGGTCGGCAGCCGCGCCGGATCCTCGAGGGCCTCCAACCGGTAGCTCCCGCCCTCGATACGCGTCGTCATTCCGTACCGGACCCGCAATCCCTCGGCCAGCAGGCCGCGCAAACAATCCTCCCGCGTTTGCCCTTTAGGCGGATCGAAGGTTGGGTAGTGCAGCTTGCCGAACTGGATTTCGACGTTGCATTTCTCCGCCACCGCGACCGTGTTGCGCACCGCCTCGGGCACTTCGGCAAACAAGACCTTCATCTCTTCCGCTGATCGCAGGTAGAACTGCCCCGCCTGGTAGCGCATCCGCCTGGTGTCGTCCCGCGTCGTCTGCATCCCGATGCAAATGAGGCAATCGTGGGCCTGCCAATGGTCCTTGAGGATGTAATGCACGTCATTGGTTGCCACCACCTGAAGTCCAAACTCACCGGCCCAGGCCAGAAGCTGGCGATTCACCTTTGCCTGGTCGGGCAACCCGTGGTTCTGCAGTTCGAGATAGAAATTCTCAGCCCCCAAAGTCTGCTTGAACCAGTCCACGGTCTCCCGCGCCTTGTCGATCTGATCCTGCACGATCAACTCGGGGATCTCACCCGAGAGACACCCCGAGAGGGCAATGAGTCCCTCCTTGTGTGTCGCAAGCAAGTCCTTGTCGATGCGCGGCTTGTAATAATACCCCTCGATGTGCGCGGCCGTCACCAGCCGAATCAGATTGCTGTACCCCCTCTCGTCCTTGGCCAACAGCACAAGATGATGATAGGCGTCACGCCCGCCGCTGACGGTCTTCTTCTCGTGCCTGCTCCCCGGCGCCACATACACCTCGCAGCCGATGATCGGTTTGATCCCCTTGGCCCGCGCCGCCAGATAGAAATCGACCACCCCGTACATCACCCCATGATCGGTGATCGCCATCGAGTGAAACTTCAACTCGTGGGCGCGCTCGATCAACCGATCCACCCGGCACGCGCTGTCCAGCAGCGAGTACTCGGTGTGCAGATGCAAATGGACAAAATCCGCGTGCGACATGCCACCAACCTACCCCCCGCGCCAAAGCCCGCGCAAGAGCCGACACCCCCCAACTTACCCGCACACCTCACCCTGCGGGGTCAGCCCTTAAGAATTAAGTTTGCTGGAGAGGAGGATTGGGGTGCGATTCACGGGAGTTCTCGGGATGACCCTGAGCCGTTTCCGCCGCTGAAGTTCACAAGGAAAGTTGATTCTTAAGGGCCTGTCAGCGGCGGGTGGACCTCGATCCGCCAGTCTGCTACGCTCGCCCTATGAACGCAGCAACCAGGCAATCCCACGGTTCCCATTCCTTGTTAGCATGAAGACATTTACCGGAGCCACGGCCCACATCGCAGTCGCATTGTTGGCGTTCGCCCTCATCGCCGAGCCCTCGTCCCTTCGCGCTGCCGACCCGCCGATTCGCGTCCTGCTGCTCAGCGGCCAGAACAACCACGATTGGAAAACGACCACCCCCAAACTCAAGGCCATCCTCACTAACGGCGGACACTTCGCGGTGGACGTGACCGAGCGGCCCGAGCAATGCACCGCGGAGACCCTGGCGCAATACGATCTGATTGTGAGCGATTGGAACGCCTGGGGCGACGCCAAAGTCAAAGAGTGGCCCCCTGCCATGCGGGAGGCCTTCCTGGGATTCGTCAGCTCGGGCAAAGGCTACGTCTCGATCCACGCCGGCAGTTCCTCGTTCTACGACTGGCCCGAGTACCACCAGATCGGCGGGTTGTTCTGGAATCTCGACGAGACCAGCCACGGCCCGCCGCACGAGTTCACGGTCGAGTTCACCCGCGATCATCCCATCACCCGGGGCCTCGAGCCGTTTAAAACCAAGGATGAACTCTGGATCAAGCCCGGTGTCCATCCCGATGCCACAGTCGTCGCCACCGGTGATCTCCAACCGCTCGCCGTAACGACCGCTCTGGGTCAGGGACGCGGTTTCGCCCTTCTGCTCGGCCATGCCGCGGAGTACATGGACACCCCCGGTTTTCAAAGGCTCCTGCGTCGCGGCGCCTGCTGGGCCGCCACGGGCAAGTGACTTCGGCGGCCAGCACCCCCGTCGCGCTCGTTTGATTCGGACGACTGACCCGATCCGGCAACCGCATCAATCCGGCGTCAGCCGGATGCGGAAAGCCTTGTCGCGATCGCATACGAGTCTGCCTTCGCGGACTTCGAGTTCGGCCGCCTGGATGGCGGTATGACGATTCGAGAGGGGCGAGACGCCGTTTCGATCGGGAGCGTTCTCGGTGTAGGGATGTGTGAAGTAGATGATGTAAGCGCGCTCGCTGCACACGACAACATCCGCGTGCTTGCCGATCGTGCCGTCGCTATTCCGGCTGCCAGGCTGGTCCAGAATCTTGCCCTGGTAAGCCCAGCCGTCCAAATCGTCGGAACGGTACACGTCCAGTCCGCTGTTGGGGTCTTTGATCAGCCAGTACCAGCCCCCGAAGCGGAAGGCCTTGGGCCCCTCGCCGTAGAGCTTCGAAACGCCCGGATCCTTGACCGGCACCCACTCGTCGAGGTCGCGGCTTTCGACGGCATAGGTCTTCGAGTCGTGTCCCTCGTCCTTGTACCACATGCGCCAGGCGCCGTCCGGCCGTCGAATCAGGGTGGGATCAATGCAGTAGTCGGACGCCACCGGGACCCGACGCTCGAACGTCCAGCGCCACAGGTCATCGGAACTGTAATGCAGAATGTGCCGTTGCCCGCCCCAGTTCCGGTGTGTGCTGGCTGCGCCCGGCACGTAGCTGACGAACAGGTGGTACCGACCCGCATCGTCGCGGATCACGTCCGGCGCCCAGAACGAATACTCGGCATCCGAGGCCTCGAGCGTCAGCGTTCCCCGGTAGGCCCATGTCATCCCCGCGTCGCGCGACTCCGCCACACCGATCTCCGTGCCATGACACCATTCGACGCCCGGCAGATCGAGCTTGGCCCGGCGCTGCGTGTAGAGCATCCACCAGGCTTGCCGAAACGGATTCCACACCAGGACCGGATCCGCCGCGCCGTCATACACGGGATCACGATACAACGGCGCGGGCGTCACCTCGGCGCTCCCTTCAGTCTGGGCGATGGACGCCCCGATCCGATCGAGATCCACACCCATGGACTCAAATTGCGCGGCGGCATTGAGAAAATGCGCCGTGATCCAGAAGACTGTCCATCCTTCGCTGTAGCCGCCCCGCATCCGAAAGACATCCGTCAAATCGCCGGACTGGCCAAAATTGGTCTGTTGAATCTGCTCGCCCTGGCTGCCCTGGGCGTCAATGAGCTGGCCGCAACTGCGGAACATCACCGCCGCCAACCGTTTTAGATCCTCCCGCCCGAGATACTCGCCTATCCGCCAGATCTCGGGCGTGAACAGAACCGCATAGACGTCCAAATGCTGGTTTTGCGCCGACACGATTGTCCAGCCCCGGGTCTTGAGCGCGTGATCGTGCAGGCGCCCGGCCGGCAGGTCGATGTCCCACAACACCGTGTAGGTCAGGGCCACGTCCAGGGCGTGGGCCGCCCAGTCGAGATAGCGCGACTCGCGAGTGAGTTCATAAACAGCCAGGAAGGCCTGGAACCCCGCCAGTGCGCCTTCCTTGTCTTCACACCGGGCGTCCAACGTCCCGCCCCAGTACGGTTCCCGCATCTCGATATGGCGTTCGGCATAGTGCTGCGCCGCCTTGACCGCCGCCCGCTGGAAGTCGGCGTTGCCAAACAGCACGGAGGCCTTGCAGAGCGGCGAGACATAGAACGCCTCCGCCGTCGACACCGGCCGCCAATCGTCCCGCAGAATGCGGTCGGCGTGCAACGCGCTGGCCCGACGCAGGAACGATTCCCAGGAACTCGTTTGCGGCGCTCTGCCTTGCGCTTTGAGGCTGCTGGTTGACGAGGGTGCAGGGGACGAGTCGTCCCCCTTGCGGTCTTCATCGGAGGCCCCGCCGCGCTTGCCCAACTCGCGGGCCGCGAGAATCGCCCGAGCGAAATTCTCCATCGCCTGGCCCTGGGAGACGTGGTCCTGCTCCGACCACGTCTCCGATTCGGCGGTATACTTCAGCAGAAAGCCGTTCTCGTTGAAGGGGGCACTGGCCAGAAGGTCCATGGCGCGGGAAGCCCGATTCAAAGCAGCGGGATCGCCCAGCCTGGGCGCCAGCCAAAGCAGTGCGCTGCCCATCGCTTCCGCCTGTCCGCACCAGCCCATCACATAATGCGTCCCCTCGACGTAGTCCGGGTACATCTCGAAGCCCGGATCGTTTGCCCGATCCCGAAATCGTGAAACCGCGAAGCGGTGCTTGTCCCGGACGATCTGGTCGAATGTCGGCAGGCCGTCGAGACTGAATGGCGGATGCAGCCGCAGGGCGGTTCGGAACGGTTGTCGGAAACCCGAACCCTGCGCGACCGACGGGCAGACCTCGATAAAGAACGTCTTCTCGATCACCGCGCCCGGCCGCAGCGTGAGCCAGGCGTCCGGATAGGGAAGGAACTTATGCTGAAGCGCTTTGACCACGCTCGGTTGGCCGTTGGCGGCGCACGGCCCTGAGAGCAACGTCAATTCCGTCCATGCCTCCAGGGCTTTCACACCCAGCGACCACCATTGATCGGCATGATGTCCTCCGCCAACACGAGAAGGCACGGTGTGCAGGGCCGCGCTGCGGAAGGAGTCCGCCGCCGCCCACTCGACACATGCAAATGGCGCGCTATAGCGATGTTCCTCGAACATCGACATGTCGCCCGGAACACCCGCGTGCATCGCAACCGAGCCCGCTCCCGTCCGCGCCCCGGACGGGTTACCGTAATAAACAATGCCCGGAAGCAACGGCTTCGCGTTTGTCGCACCGGGAACCACCCAGCGCACCGACAGGGTGCAGCGCGGCAGCTCGGATTTGCCGCGCCAGGTGAACCGCCGCACGCCGCGCACGACATCCCCTTCTCTGCGGTACGAATCCAGAAGCTCGAGCCGACCCTGCGCCAGATCGAGTTGCCCGGACACACGAATCCAATCACCCTCGTCCCAGACCTTCGCGGCGTGGGCATGCACCCAGCCCGCCGGCCAGCCGTTCGTCCAGTCCGTTGCCACCGACCACAACCCTTCCTGAGGTGACTCGACAAGGATGAGATTGCCCCGGCCCACCTTGATCGCACGACCAGCGGGTATGGCGCTGAACCACACACCTTCCGGCGGCGACCCGTTGAGGGCGAGATCGCCCCGGCCCAGCCCGATCGCACGACCGGGCTCGCCGATCGGAGCCAGCGTCGCGCCCTCGGACGCCGCACCCGCTTCAAACAGCGCTGGCAGCACCCCCGCGGCAGTGAGAAGCAACGGAAGATAACGGGCACCCCAGCGCATGGCAATCGATTGGCGATTGCGTGGGAGACACGCCCGCAGTTGCACCGGCAGAGGCTGGATCGTTGTCATGATCAACTCCTATCCGAAACCCGTCCAACTGTCGATGAACGCATTGCGTCCGGACCGCCATTGCCTCCGCGACCCGGACCTCAGGACTTTGTGGGAAGCGTTGACGTTCAACGGTTGAGTCCGGATGGGGACCATGAGCCGATGTCAGGGGGGCTTGTCTCGGAGGGCGAATCTCCGCAGGTCCCTGGTGGATCGAGACAATCACCGTCACCGATCAGGACCTCTTCCGCGACCGCGGGATCGCCAGACGGGTTATCAGCCATTAGGACTGAGACCGCCCAAGGTCTGCCAGACGCCGAACCAGCGCCGGCTGTTCGAGTCGCTACCGACAACTTTCAACCGCAGGGGTTTGCCCGGGGTGACACTCGACGACGGCAGCGACAGGGTCAGCCGCCCCATCTCCGGACGCGAATTGTCGCGTTCGTACTTCAGGCTGACCGTCCGGTCGGCATTCCACCAGGCCGTGTCGGATTCGCTGATGGCGGGAATGTCGAGCACCTTTGTGTCGTCCACGTAGAGGGCGAACGTTCCCTGGGGCTCGGCGAAGTAGCCCATGCCACCTTCCCATGTGATCGCGAACACCTCATGGTGAGGGGCAGTGGCCGGCACGGGTTGGGTTTCCCAAATCAGCTCGTTCTTGCCGCGCATTGCCCGGGCCACATCGAGCTGCACGCCGTTGAGCGGCGCATGATCGTATCCGACATCGCCGGCCTCGAGCGTCCTCGACCACCCGTTCGGCGCGGGCGCGCTGGCCAGCGTCGAGACGGTTCCCCGCGGATCGAAGCGATCCGACTGCGCATAACGGATCAACCCATCCAGCAGACAGGTCCCTTCGGGATGGCCCGAGAGGAGGTCCAGCCCGAAGGTCATCAAGGCACGGCCCTGCTTGATCCGCGCCTCCGCTGCGTAGAGGTAATAGCTGTCCAGGCCTTCGCCTACGACAAACATCTCGTCCGGATGCAGCCCGGGCAGCGCAGGCAACTTCAGGCCCCTTTTGAGAATGCGAAAGGCGAGCGGGGACAAATGACCGTCGTGCGGGAAAACGCCCAGGGCGGGATGCCTCGCGAAGGCGGTGCCGACCTGTTCGCCCATCGCCCACCAACCGAGGCTGACGTTGGGGGCTCCGGTGGTCCGGTTGATCAGGAGGACGCGTTTGCCCGAGGCCAATGCCGGCTCGACATCCGGCGAGCCGAAGAACGAAACGAGCAGGGCTGCCCGCTCCGCCTCTGGATCGTCGGCGGCGACCAACCCCGAGTACAGCGGCACCAATTGGGGCAGGAGAGCTGGTGCAACCGCGATTCCGGCACCAGTCCGCGTGCCGCGTTTGGGGAAGAGCCAGAAGTCCCATTGATTGCGAATCCCTGTCTCGGCCAACGAAACGTCCAGGATCGCATGAGCTGGTTGTTGAAGATCGGAGATCACGAACTCGGCTCGAGCCAGCGACCGGACAGAACCGAGGTCCACATCACCGCCCGAGCACACTCCCTCGGCCAGCACTGACTTGTCCGCGCGCAACGTCCAAGAAACCCGTGTCTGCTTCAGAGGCTGGTCGCCGTAATGCGACACCCAGAAATCGGCCCGGATGCGGTCGCCGGCGACTGCGATACGGGCGGATGGCTCGGTAACGAGCAGGAGCACGGTGGGCGCATTAAAGACACGAAAGGCCTCTGGGGTGTAGCCGTTGGATTTCGGCTCCCAGAAGGGATCGAGAAACCCTTGCGCGCTGTAGGTGTCTCCCTGTTTCACCACCACATCGACAATGGTCCAGAAACTATAACCGTCGCAGGCGGGGTCCATGCGGGCGGCTTCCAGCCCTAGCTTCTGATAATGCCGCTGCAAAGCGTGCGCGGCGTCCTGGCAGGCGTCGCCCCAGCGCCGATCGAGCCCGGCATCTGTCAACCAATCATCGCGGGTCTCGATCGGGACGGGCGGCAACATGACCCCGGAAAACTTCGCGGCGAGACGCGGATCCTGTTTCACCGAGAGGTTGAGGTACTCATGGGCGACAAAGGGCGCGTCGCAGGCAAAACTGCCGGGCTGCCAGGCGTTGATAGGGCCATTCCTGAAATCGGAGTTCTCGGCTGTGTTGAAAGTCCCGTCCTGGTGGAGAACCAGCCGGTCGGGATCCAGTTGTTTGACTAGCTTGTAGATCTGGATCCCCAATGGGCGTCCGAGGGTGCCTTCATTCCCCATGCAGTAGGTCGCGAGCGACACGTGACGGCGATAATGCGTGATCAATTCCTTCAGGTCCCGGATGGGATCGAAGGTGAACGCCTCCGTCGGATAGTCGCCGTAGTACGGGAGCTCCGGTTGAACCAGCACCCCGGCCTCGTCCGCCGCCTCGAAGTACTCCGGAAGCTCGCAGTGCGTGTGGAGCCGGACGTACATGAACCCGGCCTGCCGAGCGGTCCGGAAGTGCCTGAGATGCTCCTCGCGAGACGCCGGCGAGACCAAAGTGAGCGGGTAAACAAAGTCGTCGCCATAGCCGCGAATAAAGCATGGCGTGTTGTTGAAGTAGAAGCGATCGCCGCGCACCTCGAACTTGCGAACCCCGAACCGCTCCGCCCAGCCGTGGACCGGACGGTCTCCGTCACACAGGAGAATCTCGGCGCGATACAGCGCGGGGGATTCGGGTGACCAGGGTTGAAAGCGCGTCAACGGAATCGAGCAGATCACCTCGGCCGATTTCAGCCGCGGATCGAAAACAACCTCCCGATCGCCTTCACCCGCCGCCTGGCCGTCGCTTGTCCTGAGAGTCACCCGCAATCTCGGCTGTTCCAGCGTGCAAACGCCGTTCTCGCAGGCCACGGTGGCATGGACCTCGGCCGTCTGGTTGTCGAAATCGCCGCGGACCCACGCGTAATCGATCCGGGTGTCGGGGGTGGCCTCCAATTCGACATCGCGGTAGAGGCCGCCAAACCGGTGCGTGCTGCTGAAGAGGCCCTTTCGGCTGGGCGGCACATTGTTCACCTCAGCCACAATGACGGCCTGGCTTCCCGCCTCGACCAGGTCGGTGATGTCATACTTGTACGTGCCGCAGTAGTTGTCCACGCAGGCGACGGGTGTCCGGTTGACCCAGAACCAGCCCTGAGAACGCACGCCGCCCACCTTGAGCCAGACCCGCTGCCCGCGCCACGCTTCGGGAATGGCGACTGTCTTGCGATACCACGCGTCCCCCCGGTAAACCGCGCGCAGCGGCTTCGCACAATGATCCCACTTGCAGTCCCAGGAATCCCCCATGCCAGGCGCCCCCACCCCCTGCGCTTCCCAACACCCGGGAACCTGAATCGTACGCGCATCGGGCCACGGCTGGGCGTAGAAGGCGTTCCAGCCCGGATGACGCAGCGGGGCCACCGGGCGCGTGGTGAATTCCCATTCGCCACGGAGCGAAAGCACGGATTGCAGCGGCGACGCGACCGCGGGATTCACCACGGCCGGCAATGCCGCCCGCCCGCCCCAGGTGTCGACGCCAGTCAGCCAGCCATCCTCCCCCCCGGCCTGGACGCCATTGCGCCAGAGACTCGACGCGAGGCAGACAAGGGCAACGATCCTCATACAGGCCTGGGAGCTGGTACGCGGGGCGCCGGGGCCCGGACAACCCTTTGCGAAGGCGTTCATGGGCGCAGGCTGCGGTGAGCCGGCGCCAACGTCAAGAAGCGTGAGAGACACCGGAGAACAACCGTGATTGCCTGCCGCGCAGCCAACCTTTGTCGAAACCTCCGTTGCCCCCACACAAATCAAGGCGGTGTAATCGCGGCTGGGCCGGGAACAAGGAGCAAAGCACTGGGATAGGTTGACCGATGCGATGAAATGTGGGACTTTTCCAGCGTCATGAAATGGACTCCGCGCCTGGCGCTCGTGTGCGTGGTCGGCGGCTGGCTCTGTCCTGAGACCTTGCCTGCCGGCTGGATCGACATCCTCCCCGGACGTAGCTGGACTGCCCAATTCTACGGTGCGCGGCGCTATGTCAAACCGATCGCCCCTCAGACCCAACTGGCCACACCGCCGGCGACTCTCTCTCCAACACCCCCGCCTCTGCTGGGCACGACCCCGCCCGCCCGACCCCAGACCAACACGGTCGACGCAGAGATTCTCAAGAAACAGACAGATCAGAAGGCCGAGACTCTTAAAAGAACCATCGAGTTCCAGAAGAAACGAGCCGAACAGGGGTCAGCCGTCGCCCAATTCGACCTTGGCAAGCGATATCTGACGGGTGACGGCCTCGAGAAGAATCTTCAGGAAGCCAGGAAATGGTTCGAGGCGGCTGCCAAGCAAGGCCACGCAGGAGCCGCAGCCAGGATCGAGGAAGTGGGAAAGCTCGAAGCCGCGGCGACCAAAAAAGCCGAGCCAAGCCCATAGCCCGGATCGATCCCAGGCTGCGCGCTGAACCAGACCCTAATCGTGGAAGCGTTGACATTCACCGATTGAATGCGGACCGGGACCATGAACCGGTTTGTCGCCGTCCCGCATTGCGGGATGAGTCGGCGCGGATTCCTGCCTCCGACGGAGCGAGATGGCGCGGACTGATCCCGCGTTGCGGGACGGCTACGGAACCTGCAGTGCCTCGTGGAACTCGGCCCTCCGACTTCTGGTTACAACTGCGCCGCTTCCGGCTCTCCAAAGAGGAATTTGGCGGACGCTGTGCATCCGGCCTGCCGCCAACCCCAACTTCCCGCACCGGCGCGCCTCAGTGCCCGCAACTGCAGCCCTGGCCGCACCCGGCAAAATCGTCCTCTTCAGGCACGCGACCGAGTTCCATCGCCTTCATGACATAGCGGCCGACGGTCTCATGGACCCGTTGCATCTGCTGTTGGGCTTCCAGGAATCCGCGGATCACACCATTCTGCATGATGGTCTCCCGCTCCTGCTCGAAGGCCTCGATTTCCTCGCGTGTCAACTGAGCACCCTGCTGCTGCTTGTATTGCAGGTCCTGCCCCTTGTTGGCGAGGCTGTGGTACCGGGAGCGCGCATCATCGTCAGCCAGAAACGTCTCGACGTCCCGCCGCATGGCAAGGAAATCAGTCTGGTTGATGATGGTCTCGCACAGTTCGCGTGTCTTGGTGAGAACCGGTCCGTTATCAAGGTTAGAATGCATGTCGTGTTCTTTCAAATCGGTGAAAGTAGACCAGACCTGCCTTTCCACAAGTCATTTCCGGTCTTTATCCAAAACCTATCGCTAAAAGTAGGGACAGATCACACGCGTATGGCTTACCGTCGGGGTTGTAGGCGGAAGCCGCGGTCTGCCAGATCTTGCCGTCCGCACAGACCCTAAGGGGAGAACGGAAAGATGCAGTCCCTTGTTTCTCCGGTGGTCCACCCTGAATTCGCTCTACGGATCAGAGCGTCCGGCGGCCTCAGGCTGATAGATCACCTTCTCGACCCGCAGACGCACAGGCCCGGCCGGGACCTCCCACTCGAACTCGTCACCCTCGCGCTGGCCGAGCATGGCGGTGCCGATGGGCGCGAGCACGGAGATGCGCCCTGCCTCGTAATCAGCCCGGTCCGGAAAGACCAGCGTGTAGGTCATCACGTCGTCGGTTAGCAGTTCGCGCAACTGCGCCGTCGAGTTCATCGTGATGATGTCCTGCGGGATATCCTCGGGGGCGACCACCCGGGCGCGATCGAGTTCGGCGGCCAGTTTCTCGAGGGCCTCACCAGCGTTCTTCTGGCGGGCCAGCAGCGCCTGAAGGCGGGCCATGTCGGCCGTGGTTACATAAATCGTCCGGTCGTCTGACATAATGGTGTTTAGGTCCGAGCCCTCTCGCTATCCTGGGAGTGGCTTGCAATCGCAGTGGGCATAGTAATTCCTTCCGCCTCGATTGCAAGCCAGTCTGATCGAATCCCGGGTCTCGAAGATTCGTCCCGCATCCGCATTCAATACGCGGACGCGGTGATCGAGCTGGGAGCCGACGTCACGGGCTCGGCCTTGTGCGGGTGGTAGCGAGCGATGATCGTGACGCGATCGGATGGCAGCGATCGGGGCATCCAGCTCAGAACCAGGCGATAGCCCGTCCCTAGCACCGTGGTGAACTCGTTATGGGCCAGTTCGGCCGGGGTGAATGTCCAGCGATGGAACGGCATCGGCAAAGCGGCTGGGCTGGGCGTGCCTTCATAGGCGATCAGTTCGAGTGTGCCGGATCGGAGAGGCATGGCGCGCGGGCTCGATCGGCTTGTGGCAAAGAGCTTCACCACCACGCCGTCCGCACCCGGTCTGCGGTCCAGATTGACCGCGACCGGCAGCCCGAGGAGGTTCAACTCGTCGATGGCCGACGAGGAAGCCGCGCGGGGCGTCTTGCTGTTGGTGACGCAGCCGCAGAGGGCCACGGCAAGCAGGCAGGCCGCGCAAGCCCCCGCGGCTCGCCGCAGGCCGTTATGAATTCCGAATTGGATCGATATCATTCGTGAGAATTGCTGTTTCTTCGTTGAGAACGCGGGGCACCCATGAAACGCTAACTCTCCTCACTGCGGAGTCTGGCTTTCGAGGGTTTTCGGGGGCAGCAGAGGATCGAGCACACGGCGCTGAAGCGGATCGCGCTGGAACTCGCCCTGGATGGTCGATCCCCGGAGTTCCTCTTCGGTGAAGGTCTGGGCGTCGAAGCTTCTGCCCTCGCCTTCTCCCTTGAGCAGGATTTGCGGGGTCAGAACAACGAGCAGTTCTTTGCGGGTTTGGCCTTTGCTCTTGCTGCGGAACAGGACCCCCAGACCCGGGATGTCTCCCAGAAGAGGCACCTTCTTGGTTCGCTCGTCATCAATGGTCCCGATCAGCCCGCCGATCAGGACCGACTGCCCGCTCTTGACGGTCACGGTCGTGGTGGCGGTGCGCTGGTTGATGATCGGCAAGTCCTCCCCCTTCGAGATGGTGACCTTCGAACTCGAGAGATCCGAGATGCTCGGCGCCACGTCCATCTTCACGTAGCCGTCGGGACTGATCCGCGGGGTGACGGTGAGCATGACACCGACGTCCCGGTACTCGATGGCGCTGACCGTTCCGCCCTGCGGAGTGACCTGGGTGCTTTGGACGACCGGGACGCTTTGGCCGATGTTGATCGTGGCCTCCTGGTTGTCGGCAGTGAGAATCTGGGGGCGGCTCAACACCTCGAGCCGGCCCTGGTTCTGGAGGGCGCGCACCAGAAACCGGTAATTGCTGCCGGTGACGGAAGACCAGTACCCGCCGTAGTCCTGGAGGAGCTCCCGCTGTCCAAAATCCGTCCCGGTGCTCACCACAGGGTCGGTGTCGGACGTGTAGTCCCATTCCACGCCTAGTTGGGTGGTCGAGTCGAGCGTGACCTCGGCAAGCAGGACCTGGATGAGCACTTGCGGCTGGGGTTGATCGAGTTCCTCGACCAGTCCCTGGACTTCCTTGAAGTAGCGCGGGCTGGCGGAGATCAGGAGGCTGTTGCTGTTGGTCTCCGACACGATGCTGACTTCGCGGTCGAGGATGTTCTGCGCGGTGCCCACGCCGGAGGGGCCGAGGATCGACATGATCCGCTGGAGATCCTGCTGGAGGAAGGTGCGCAGGGAAGCCTCGACGGCCTGCGAGCGCGCGTTCTTGAGCCGGTACACCTTGGCCGTGCGCTCCTGCGCCGGCGTGGAATCGAGGGTGGCGATGATTTGCGTGGCGAGGGCGACGTAGTGTTCCGTGCCGCCCACCAGCAGGCTGTTGGTTCGGAAGTCGACGGTTACCGAAAGGGCGTCTTCCTGGGCGGATCCGACCACCGCGCCGATGGCTTCGGCCGGCGCCTCGCCCTCGGGACCGGTCGCGTCCGTCGTGGCAGGCATGACGTATTGCACCGACTGCTGGCCGGCGCCCGCGGCGCCGACCCGCTGGAGACGGAACAGGCTGGTGAGGACCTGGGCCATCTGACGGGCATCGGCGTTTTTCAGATGAAACACCTTGATCTGCGCCATCGTGGGGGCCGTGGCGTCGAGGTGCGAGATGACCTCGCTGAGCAGCGCCATGTAATCGAGCGGGGCGGACACCACCAGCGAATTCGCCCGAGAATCGGGCACGATCAAAATGCCTTCCTTGAGCGCGCTGGTGATCAGCCGCTCGCCTTCCTGTGTTTTGGTGATGAACTGGAGCAGGGACTGCCGGTTCGGACTGGCCTCGGTAAGGGCGCGGGGATTGTTGTTCAGCACGTTGTTGAGCACCAGGGCCATCTCGACGGCACGCCCGTTCTGCAACGGGAAAATGCGGATTTCAGCCACACGCGCCACCTGGTCCGTGTCGAGCTTCTTGACGAGGTCGGCGATGCGTTTGAGATCCGTCTCGCCGGCCGAGACGATGATGGCATTGAGGCGCTCGTCGACATCGAGCACCACCGGGACCAGCGCGGCGCCCGGAGCCGCCCCGGCGCCCGCACTGCCCCTGAAGAGCGACTGGAGGGTCTGTTGCACGCGCCGCGCGTCTGCCTTGGCCATCTGAAACACCTGGACCTGCGCGCCGCCGGCCGGCTGCTCGGTATCGAGCTTCTCGATGAGCGAGGCGACCATGGCAAGATCGTCATCGGACGCCCCGATGATCAGGGCGTTGGCCCAGCCGTCGGCAATGACGGTCACCGGTTCGGGCGGCTGGCCCTGGATGCGGGGGGGGCGGTTGGTGAAGAGGCGCTGGAGTGTGGCCTGCAGCTTCGTGGCGGTGGTGTGACGCAGTTCATACACCCGGAAGTTGGTGCGCGCCATTGCCGTATCGGTGTCGAGTTGCTCGATCATTCGCTCCACGGCGTCGAAACTCTCCTTGCCGCCGGTGATCAGGAGCGTGTTGGTGCGGTCGTCGGCCGTGACAGTGACCGGGGCGGACCGCTGGGCGGCGCCCACGGCGGTCTCGCTGGCGCGTCGGGCGCGGAAGAACTGTTCGAGCACCGTGGCCAGGTGCGAGGCGCGCGCGCGCTTGAGTGCGAAGAGGCGGATATCGCTGGCCCCGGTGAAATCGGCGGTATCGAGTTGACGGATGAGTTCCTTGACGATCAGGAGATTCTCGGGGCTGGCCGAGACGATCAGCGTGTTCGAGCGCGGATCGGTGGCCAGGGCGAGCGCGTCACGCCGGCTGCGGCGCCCGCCTTCAACCGCCAAACCCGGGCGGTAGAGGCCCTGATCGAGCAGCGACCGCAACAGGGTCGAGACACGCTGCACATCCGCATGTTCGAGCGTGAAGGTCTCGATGAGGCCTCCGGTGGCCACTGGCTCGGCATCGAGCTTGGCCACCAACTCGCGCACCAACTCGAGGTTCGGCTTGCTGGCCGAGATGACCAGCGCATTGCTGAGGGTGTCCGCCTCGACCTCGACGCGATCCGAAGGCGCGGGCTGCTGGCCGACGGGCGTCATGCTCCGAAGCCGGGCGGCGAACACGCTGCGGATTGTGACCGCCACGCGGGCCGAGTCGTTGTACTCCAAGCCGAGGACGCTCAGTTCCACCGACGGGTTCTCCGGCGGGCGGTCGAGCTTGACCAGCAGGGCGTCGATGGCCTGGTTGTCGTCCACCCCGGCGGCGACCAGGAGGCTGTTGCTGCGCGGATCGGCCAGGATGACGGGCCGGTTGCGCTGCATGTCGGGCGTCCGTGCGGCTTGATAGCGCCGGTTGAAAAGGTCGCTCAGCGTTGTCGCGAGCGTCCCGGCATCGGAGTGCTCCAGGGGAATCAGCCGCACCTGGCCGACGAGCGAGGTGCCCGGCTGATCCAACTGCGCCACCAGCGTCTGGACAAGATCGAAGCCGTCCGGACCGCCGCTGATCAGCAAGCTGTTGCTCCGGGCATCGGGAATCACGGCCACGCGCGAGGATGGGCCCATCCGGCGCCCTCCGCCCCGGGGTCGGGCCCGTTCATCGAGCAGTCGCTGGAGGGATGAGGCGATGGTTGTGGCGTCGGCATGGGTGAGGGGGAGGATGCGGATGCCGCGCAGGTCGTCGGGCAGTTCGCGATCAAGTTGCTCGACAAGTTCGGCGATGCGTTCGAGGGCCTTGGCGGCGCCCGCGGCGAGCAGCGTGTTGGTCCGCTCGTCAACCGACACGTTCGCCCGGTCCTCGGGGCGGGGGCGTCCGGCGCCCGCGGCGCGGGTGGACAGGTCATTGAGCACCTGCAGGATGCTCGAGGCGTCCGCATGGGTGAGGGGGAACACGCGAAGCGATTCCGCCCCGGCGGCGGAGGGCGTGTCGAGGAGCGCGACGACGGCGGCGAGGGCATCGAGGTTTCCGGGTGTCGAGCCGATGACGAGCCGGTTCCCACCCTCGGCATTGGGTTGGGCCGGGTCAGCCACGATCTTGATCGGCTGGGTCAGATCCAGACCGATCGGACGCCCCTGGGCATCGAGCAGTTTCAAGCGGCTGATCTGCTCCTGCAATTGGCGGGCTTCGGCGCTCAGTTCGCTCGAGGCATCGGGGCGCAAGACGCTCTTCATCAGCCCCGCCACCGCGGGCGCCTGCGCGTGCTTCAGATCGAGCGTCCGCAGCTCGATCTCGGCGAACTCGGACGACGTGTCCAACTCGTGGATCAAGGCCTCGATACGGTCCAGCACGCTCTGCCGGCCGACCAGGAAGATGCCCCGGCTGCGCGGATCGCCCGCAATGGCCGCCGGCTCGCCCGGACGCGCGCTGGTCAACTGGGTCAGCATCTGGCGAAGGAGCGGCAACACCCGTTCGGGCGTCACGTGCTCGAGGGGCACAAGGCGGTGCGCCAGTTCCGCCGTCAATCCGCCCTCGTCCAATTGCTCGATGATCGATTCGAGCAAAGCGAAATCCGCCGGACGCGCGCGCACGATGACGCTGTGCGTGCGCGATTCCGCAACCACGGCGACCTTCGGCGCGACGACCTGCGGCTGGCCCTGAGAGCGCCCCTGGTTGTCGACACGCCCCCCGCCTTGACTCTCGGCCTCTCTGCGCCCGTCCGCGCCCCGTCGGGGCGTGGCGCCGCCCGGCTGGCCCGCCTGTCCCTGAGCTTGCGTCGGAACCGGCTTGAACAATTCGTTCAGCACGCGCGCGACCACGACGGGGTCGGCTTCCTTGAGGCGGAACTGGCGTATCTCGAACTCCGGCGAGGCGATCGAGGCCGAAAGCTGATAAACAAGTGAACTGATGTGATCCAGCTCGTAGGCCGGACCCGAGGCGATCAGCGCGTTGGCCGCCTTGTCCACGGCGATGACCACCTCCGGAGGGGCCGCCGGCGACGGAGGGGCGTCCGGGGCCGCCGGCGCGTCGGGTCGGGTGGGTGTGGCGGCAGGCGCGTTGGTGACGGGGGAGAGAGAGGGAGCCGGACGTGGCGTTGGGCTGGGCAATCGGTCGACGAGCCGGACCTGTCCCTCGTTGAGCTGCGAGTAGAGGTTGGTCAGCATGGCGGCCATGCGCTCGACCGGGACGTCGGTCAGGGGGATCATTCGGACCTGGAGGCTGGTGTCGCGGGCGGCTTCATCGAGCTTCAGCACGACGCTCTCGATTTCGAGAAGATCGGCGGGCTTGGCAACGATGGTCAGCGAGTTCGAAAACGAATCGGGCTCGATGAGCGGCCGTTCGGCCCGGGGGCGCTCGGCGAAGAGGGCCTCGGCCTTCAGCGCCACGTCAAAGGCCCGCGCGTTCTTCAGCCAGTAAAATTGCACCTGGCGATCCGAGTGTTGCGGCGCCTGGTCGAGCGTGACAAGAAGTTGCTCCACCAGCTTGAACGAGTCCGCCGAGCCCGACACCAGCAGCGAGTTCGTCCGCTCGTCAGCCGCAATCGTGACGGTGCTGTCCCGCTGGAACCGATTGCCGAAACGCGGGCGCGCCCGCGAGAGCCCCTCGATCAACTGCGTGAGCACGCGGCTCAACTCGCGCGCACTGCCGTGCTCGAGCTGGAAGACCCGCGTCTCGATCTGGTCGGAAGGACTGTCTTGGTCGAGTTCCCGAATCAAGGCGGCAATCCTCTGCACTTCGGCTTCCGGGCCGCTGAGCAGCAGGCTGCGCCCACCCGGCACGGCCGTCACGCTCACCCGCGGCGCGGTGTTGGGCGGACTCTGCGTGGCGAGCGTTTGCGTCACCGCGGCGGCCACCGCCTCGGGCTGGGCCTTCTCGACCCGCACCGTCTGGATGCTTGCGGCGTCCTCGCTGCGGGGCGAATCGAGGGTGCGAATGAGCTGGGTGGCCAGCGCGAGCTTCTCCGGGGACGCCTGCACGACGACCGCGTTGAGCGCCGGCGCGGCGGCCACGCGGACCTCGCCCGAACCGGTCCCGCCCCGCCAGCCGCGCGAGCTGCGCCAACGTTGACTGGCGTCTCCCAAGAGCATGGACTGCAGAACCTCGACCACCTGGGCCGGATCGCCATGCTGGAGGCGGAAGGTGCGGATTTGCGACGCCGCCGCTGCGGCCGCGCGCAAATCGTCAAGGACCTTCTCGATCCTCTCGAACTGGTCGGCCGTGGCCGCCACCATCAGCAGTTCCGAGCCGCTGTCGATCTCGAACCGCGGCGCCGGCGGTGCGGCCGACATCGGTTGATCCCAGCGACGGCGGGATTCCGACGGGTCGGCGAAGATGCGGTTGAGGGCCTCCGCCAGCTCGACGGATCGCCCCTCCGGCAGTGCGTAGGTGCGCACCTCGATCCCCCCAAGCGTGGGCGGGACATCGAGGGCCTGCACAGTCTCACGCAGCCGATCGATCATCGACTCGCCAGCCTCGATCACCAGCGCACGGTCGTCCGGGGCCGCCGTGAGCGCGATCCGCGTGTCCGGATCGGAACTGCGCATCTGCGGGTAGAACATCTGCGTGACCATCGCCGCGATCGACGCCGCCGAGTTGCGGTCGATCGGCAGGATTTCCAACTTGCGCCCGCCCGCGAGCCCGGCCTCGTCTAGCCGGTTGATGATGTCCTCGACCAGTTCGAGCTGGGAGTCGGGAGCCGACACAACCACGCAATTGCTCCGTTCTTCAGCGGCGGCCGCCACGTAGCCTGCCCCGCCGCCGCGGCGGCGCGATTCGTACCCGCCCATTGTGCTCAGGACCATGTTGGCCACCTGCCGCGCATCGGCGTTCTTCAGCTTGAAGACTCGGGTGCTTTGGGGGGTCGGGACGCTGTCGAGTTGGGCGACGAGGGTCTCGACGCGGTCGAGCGCCTCCGCCGTGCCGGCGAGCAGCAGCCGGTTGCCCACGGGCGAGGACTGCACCTGGACGCGCCCGAACGGGCTGGCGCCCCGGCCGTCACGCCCAAACTGATACAGCGCCTCGTTCAACATCGGGGCCAGGGCCTGCGCCGATCCCGACTTGACCTCGACGACGCGCGTTTCAATGCCTCCGGCCGCGGCGGCCGTATCGAGTGTTCGCACCGCCTCCTCGAGCCGGGCCATCATCGACTCGTCGGCTTCGAGCACGAGGGCGCGGTCATTGGGCGCCGGAGCGAGCGCGACGCGCTGGGTGGGATCGTACGAGTTGACTTGGGGGGCGAACAACCGCGCGAGCGTGCCGGCGACCGTGGCGGCCGAGTTGTTGGTGAGTTCGAGGATTTTCAATTGCCGCCCGCCGACCGCGCCCACCGCCTCGAGCTGTTCGATCACCTGCTCGATCATCTTCATCTGGCCTTCCGAAGCCGCGACGATCAGCGAGTTGCTGCGATCGTCCGCGGCAGCCAGCACTGCACCGCCGCCGCCGCGGCGGCGCCAGTCGTATCCGCCCATCGCGCCCATGATCAGGCCCGCGACGCGGCCGGCGTTTGCCTGGCGCAGCTTGAACACGCGCGTCACTTCGGCCGGCGCGCTCACCGTGTCGAGTTGCTCGATCAGGCGCAGGACGTCGTCGAGGGCGGCCGGGGCGCCGGTCAGCAGTATCCGGTTCCCCATCGGCGCGGCCTGGATTCGCACCTGGCTCATTGGATTCGGGCCGGGTGTGTCCCGAGTCAGATCGGTCAGGGCATCGCGGAGCATCGGCGTCAAAGCCTGGGCGGATCCCGACTTGAGATCCACCACGCGCAGTTCTCGCTGCGGCGTCGAACGGTCGGGGGCCTTCTCCGCGGGCGTCTCCTGAGTGGACGGATCGAGACGGCGAATGAGCGCGGTGATGGCGTCGAGTTGCCCAATGGCCGGCGCCGTCACAATCAGCCGGTTGCTGGTCCGATCGGTGATCACCTTGGCGCGGGTGTCGCTCTCGCGCCCGCGATCGCCTCGCCCAGCGACGCCCGGGATCGCCTGGCGGACCATTTCGGCCAGTTCCTCGACGGGCATTTGTGGGTAGAACACCTTGATTTCGCTCGCGGCGGCGCCCGCATCGCTCTCGAAACGGGCAATCAGGTCGCCGGCCATGTCGATCCGTTCCGACGGCCCGAACAGCACCAGCGTGTTCGAGGCCTCGGCAAAAATCGCGGTCACGTAATCGGTGGGGTCGGGCGGCAGCACTTCGTAGGCCTTGCGCTGCTCGTTGAACACGGTCCGCTTCGGGGCCGTGGCGATGCCGAACGTGCGGTTCAACAGGTCGCTCATCAACGTGCCGGACACGTTGCGCAGGGCGAACGTCTTGACCTGCCGCTGGACCGGCGAGGCCGTGTCCACCTGGTCGAGCAATTGCCGGACGCGCTGGATGTTCGCAAGGCGATCGGTGATGATCAGCCCGCGCCCGCGCGAGAGCGACGCCACGGAACCGGCTGACGAAAGCATGGCGCTGATGGGCTGCGAGAGTTCGCCCGCATCCAGATTCTTGAGATCCAACACAACCGTGACGAGTTCGCCGGGGCGCACATCGCCAACGTTCTCGAGCCCGCGGATCAGCTTGAGCGGCATTTGGGACAACGCCTTGAAGGGAACCAGGCGCAGGTAACGGTCGTCTTCGATCAACATGACGCTCTTGGTCGCCAGGATCAGGTTCAACGTGTCCAGCGCCTCCCCGTATGTGTAGGGCTTCGGATCCGAAAACGTCAGCGCGCCTTCTACAACCGTGTCGGCGATCAACGGCTTGCCGGCCATCTGGCAGAAGCGCTGGATCGCCTCGGAATAAGGCATGCCGGCAAAGTCAAACCGGATGCCGGCCGCGTCGGGCGGCGCGTTCGTCGCTGTGCCCGATGGCGGGGTGACGGAGGCCGGCGTCGCGGCGCCGGCATCGATCGGGACGGCGTCCGGCGCCGAGTTTGTGGCCGGGACAGGCGTGTCGGCGCCCGCGCCGTCGGCCGCCAGCGGTCGCAGCGGCGCCAGGCTAGAGAGAGCCAAACAGACCAAACAGATGCAGTGATCGAGTCTCATGGTAGAACCGGGTGTGTGGGAATCGGGTGAAGCGTCGCCGGAAGTTCTTCCGGCGCCAGTAGGCGTCGGTCAGCCAGGGTCTGACCCGGCTCGACCGCCCAGTAGTTGGTGTCGATCCGCCAGATGAGGCGGCTGTAGCTGATCAGGCCGGCCTTGCCGGGCACGGGCTGCGGGCGGTAGTCCACCGCCGCCACCTCGCCGTCGAGCAGTTCATCGCCGGGCCGGCGGACAACCAGCCGCTGTTGCCGCGCGTCGAACAGGTGCACCTCCGGTTGCCCGTCCCACGAAGAGAGCGAGACGATCCGCAAATGCGGCTGTTCCGACTCAGGCGTCGGCGCACCCGCAGGCGGCGGATTCGCGGCGCGCTCCTGGGGCGAGTGTGGACGGAAGAGATCGCGCTGCGTGATTGCGTCGTATCGCCGGCGCAGGGGCGCATCGAGGCTCAGTTCCGCCTCGGGGATCGCGGCCTCGATCTCGACCGCCGGCAGGAATACCAATGTCGCATACCGAAACCGAATCCGCGTACGGTCGCCTTCATTGGCGGGAGACAGCGAGAGACCCTCGATCCGTTGCAGCCGCGGCTCGCTCTGCAACAGAAAGAGCAAATCCAGCAAACGCGCCAGAGACCCCTCCCCCTGCACGGACCATCCCACCTCCTCCGCGCCCGGCAGGCGGCGGCGTCCGACGGGGACGCGGGTGAAATCGGCTTCGCGCAAGCCCACGCGCACGATCTGGGCCGTCAACAAGGCTCCAAGTCGCGCCTCCGCCTCCGCGGCCTGGCTGGCGAACAGCCGGGCGGCGCCGGCCCGCACTTCGGTGTCCGCCTTCAGAAAGGCCTGTCTCTCCTTCTGCAGCGATTTCAACCGCGATTCGAGCGCCAGAATCTGCCCATCGAGAGTGCGCAGGGGACGATTGATCGCAGCCCTCAGCACAAAACCCATGGCCAGCAGCCCGGCCACGCCCAACGCCGCCCAGGCAAGAAGTCGGACCCGCTTATTCACGCCAGCCTCCTTCCGGACGGCGTCGACGCATTCGCGGCTCACCCCCCGCCTGGGATCCACGCTGCTCCCTCCAGGCCCCCGATGCCGGCGCCGCAGCCGGAACGGCGCCCGGTGGTGCGCCGTGAGAGGCCTCAGCCGGCGGCGCGGGTGACGCAGCCGGCGGCGCGGGTAACGCAACCTGGGGTGTGGGAGCCGCAGCCTGGGGCGTGGGAGCCGACGCCGCGGCCTCAGAGGCGGCGGGGGAATGGGGTGGACGCGATTCGACCGCGAGGGCATCGAGATTGTTTGTGATCGCGGTTGGGATGCCCAGTTCGAGGTTCGCCTGGAACCGGAATCCGAAGCGGTCCATCGCCGGCATGATGGCGGGCGCCTTGACCTGGTAGCCGGCAGAACGCAGCGTTTCCAACAGGCGATCCACAGTCTCACCGCCGCGGACCTTGACCGCGAGGTTGAGCGTGTTGCGGGCGCTTGCCGAAAGCGCGGTCACATAGAGATCCCGACTGGGCGGCAGCAGGGCGCTCAAGACAGTCAGGTGATCGAGCCAGTTGCGCCCGGTCTCCGACCATTCGGCGAGGGTCCGGGCCTGGTTGCGGACATGCCGGTAGGCGGCGAGGTTCTTGGACCCGAGCGTGATCTGTTCCTGCAGTTGGGCGCGGTGCCGCTCCCGGGCCCCTATCCACCGCGCCCGCAGGCCGGCAGCCGCCAGCAGAACCGCCAGAATCGCCGCCACAATACCCAATTGCCGCGCGCGCCGGTTGTCACGCGCGACCGGAGGGCGCTTGGGATTCAGAAGATCGATCGGCAACCCCTCGGGTTCGAGCGCGCCCAGGGCGAGACCGATGGCCGGCAGCGCATGGGTCGGCGACTCGGCGTTGTCGGACGCCTCACTCCACGGCCCCGCGGGCTCGAGAACCTCGGCCTGCACCCCCAACTGGCTCGCCAGCGCCTGCGCCAGGCCCGGCTCGGCGCCGGTCGACCCCGTCACAAGGCAACGCCCGATCGGATGGTGATCCGCAACGCCTTCGTAGCTGTGCAGGCTGCGCACAACCTCGGTCAATACCGATTCGGCCGTTGGCTCGACCAGCGCGGGCCCAGGTCCCCGCGCGGGCCCCGCGCCTGCCGCCAAGGCCCCAACCTGGCTGAACACCAACGCGCCCTCGAACAACACGTCGAACAGGACTTCGCGTCGATGGACAGAGATCAGGGCGACACACCCTTGCGTCGTTCGAGAATCCAGGCATTGCGCTGCGCGCGCGCTCGCCATCGACCGCAGTCCCAAGCCCGCCAGCTTCACTCCCGCCGCTTTGGCCAGGGACTGGTAGTGCTCAACCGTGTCGCGTCGGACCACGGCGGCCAGCACGCGGACCGGGGTCGCCGCCCCTTGCGGGCCCGGGCGGTCCGGCGCGGTCGGCTCAGCCTGCAGGGAGGCTGGATGCTTCAGAGTTCTGAAATCGATCACAGCTTCGTCGAGACCGAACGGCAAGTCGCGCTGCAGTCGCAGATGCACCATCGCCGCGATCTCCGCCTCGCGTTCGGCCGGCGGCAAGTCGAGAGTCCGCAGCATCACCCGCGCGCGCGGCACCCCCATGACCACGGCGCCAGGGCGAATTCCAGCGCGCGCCAGCGCGGCGGCAAACACCGGACCCGAAACCGACCCCGTCTCCGAATCGGCGTCCGGCGGCCGATCCAGTGGAACAGCGGCATGCCGGACAACCCGGGGCTCTCCGCTGCGCGACGCCGCCTGCACCACCTCGAGGAAGCCCCCTTCGAGATCGAGGGCCGTGATGCTGGTGCGCCGACTCCGGCGCGACGCTGTCGGCCGGTTCAAACGGGCCGCAAGACCAGTCCAGATGTGATCGAGGTTGAGCGCCATGACTCAAGACTCACCACGCCAGCCGCCCACCCGCACTCGTTGTCGACACGCCCCCCGCGCCTCCGTTTTCCAGCACCGCCAGCGGCACCGGGAATCCGAACCGCGTCAGATCCCGCAGGGCGGCGACACGCGGCGGATGCGGCGCCGTGTCCACCATGACGCTCAACACCCGATAGCGCCCGGACGGCACGGCATAACCCAGGCAGCGGAAGCTGAATTGGAGGCTGCGCGTGGTCAGGTGCGGAACAATCTGCTTGAACTCCTCGGCGGTCACCAGGCCGCGCCGATACAGCCACGCGGGTGTGCGCGCTTCGTCCGCCGTGAGACCGGGCCGCGTCGCGAGGATCGCGTCCGCCAGGGCCTCGCCCACAAACGGAATCGCGATCAGAACCGCGCGCGGCGCCGTGTTCACATTGATCAGCCCTTCAAGTCGCGCGGCATTGGTCGTGGTGCACTGGTCCAACACGACGGACAATTCCTCGCGTCCAATGCCCGAGCGCAGACGCTGCGGGCGGCCCTCGGCATCCTGAAACTCGCCTTCGGCTTCGAGCAATGCGGCCACGTGGGAAAGCGCCTGGCCGGCGCGGCGCAGGGCCGCTACGTAATCGAGTGTCGCCTGAGGCAGGCCGCTCTTCGAGAGGTCGGCCTTGGCATCGTTGAGATTGATGCGCGGCTGCCCATCGCTGTTGACGTTCAGGTCGTAGCTGATCGTCGTGAGATGCTGCTGCAAACCCCGATCCAACTGGCCGTCCGCATTGTCCAGCGGCTTGCGCGTCTCCCCGTCGTCCTCGTTCGGGTCCAACCGAAGGTTGTAGTTCGCGTCCTCCCCGTAAAGCAACTGACTGCTCAACCCTGCCGCGGCAAACCACTCCTCGATGGATGGGACCGGGCTGGCCGACGCCGCCGGGATCGAAGGCGCAGCCTCCGACGGCTGCCCCTCCGATACCGGTGCCCCCGACAGCCGGGTCTCGTCCGACCGCGCGTCCGGCGGCAGATCGTTCGCACCCGCCCGACCAGAGACGTCCGGGGCCCATGATGCAGCTCTCGGGCCGTTCGTCCGCGGCGCGGTTTCGGATCGCGGGACGGCGCCCGCAAGCGCCGCGGCGAGCTTCGCATCGAGCCCCGGCAGCTTTCCGAGCCATGCGGGATCGTGATGTCGCACCGACAGCTTGGACGCTTCGTCCGTCAAACCGAACCGCACCTCGGCGCCCAGGGAATCCGAGGCCGAGTACACCGTGAAAAACCACTGGTCATCGCCGTCCTGCTTCACAAACTGATGCTGGAACATCGCCGGGTTATCCTCCCACCCCATCCAGTCGCCCCCTGGATCCGTCGCCACGGCCAGCGCCCGGGCCACCCCGCTCATGGCCGCCGCCCAGGCCTGCTCGCGCTGGACACTCGCAGTGTGGGCGGCGGCCTCGGACCGCATCGCGTAGAGAACACTCGCCGCCAGCATCGAACTGAGCAACACGACCACCAACACGATCAGCAGAACAAAGCCCCCTGATCGCCACGGCCTCGCTCGGTCTTTGCGCGGATAGCAGTGCGTCTTCACCGGCCACCCTCCGGGGTCATCCCCCCGTTCACGCTCCCCGATTCATAGTCGTCGGCGACGGCTGGAGCCGCGCTCGAAGCGAGCCCCGCCGGAATCGCAATCACTCGCCGAAACACCTCCTCGGGCAGCGTGTCCGAGGCGGCATCCGACGGAACCGGCTCGAGGGCGAGCGTCACCTCGATGCCGCGGGGCAGATGGGAACCGGACCACGAGTCCTGCCACTGCGCGCCATCCCAATAGCGCAGGCGCAAATAGCGAAGTTCGGGAATGGTCAGCGGCGGCGCGCCCGCGCTCGGGAACGAGGTGGTGATGCGTGTGCCCTCTTCCTCGACGCTCGCAGTCTCGACCGCCCACACGTCGTTGGTGTCAGGCGGTTCCGACGACTCCTCCACAACGCCCGTTTCCGCCGGGTCTGTTTCCACAGAGTCCGGCTCCGGTTCTCCCGATCCAGAGGCGGCGGGCGTCACCACGGTCTCCGTCCGAATCAATCCCCCCGCTGCACTCGATTCCTCGGACGCGCGCATGGCATAGCGAATCCGACGGAGCAGAACCGGGGTTGACACAGGGGCGTCGTCGTCGACCGCTGCCACATTGCCCGATTCGGGAAGCTCGCACTGAAGGAACTCGATCTCTTGAGAGCTGCCGCGGAGACTGTCGGGCTGCGCGCTGGCCGTCCGCAGCTCCGTTCCCAGGCGGTCCATGCACAGACGCACGGCGGCCAGTCCCGTGGCCGAGTCGAGCGTGCTGTCCCGGAGCAGGGCGGCCTGCTGGTAGTAGTAAAGGACGACGATCAGCAGGCCGATGGCAATCGACAGGGCCAACAACACCTCGAGAAGCGTAAACGCCCCGGCACCCAGCGGCACAGCCCGCACACGAAGCGGTCTCATCCTCACGGCGCCTCCCCTGACTCCGAAACGAGAATCGTCGTCAAGCGTTGGACCATGGGCGGCGTCTCGCCGCGCACGATGACCGTCACCAGTTGCAATCCGGCTGCGTTCTCGGTTCCGAACGTGTACGGGCCCACCTCGATCTCACAGGTCCATTGATCGAAGGGGGCCTCGAAAGATTCCGGCCCTGCGGCCTGCGCAGCCCGCAGTCCCATCTGAATCTCGGAGATCACGGATGCGGCAAGATCCAGCGCGTGGGTCTGCGCCCGCAATCGGATCGTGCGCTCGACGGCGGCGTTCAAGCCGCCAGTGACGATCGCCGCGGCGACCACAAACAAACCGAGGGCGAGCAGGACCTCGAGGAGGACCGCCCCGCGCCCGGAGCGCGGCTCCCGCCCGGGCTGAGTCTGGTCCGCCGGTCCAGGCAACTGCATGCGCGCCCCATAGGTCAAGGAGCCGAGGGCCCGAGGATCGTATGGGCGACCGAGGCCGGCTCCAAGGGTTGCGCCTCGGCGGTTCTGCTCCCAACCAGGCCAAGGCTCTCGGGATTCACTCCCTCGCGCGCCGTGCTGCCGCTCAGTCCGTTCCACTTCACCAACATCAGGCGCGGATCGTTGATGTCCGTCGAGCCGACGAGAATCTCCGCCGAATCGGACGATCCATCGGGATAGAACGTGATCGACGGCCATTCCTCGACCGCCCCAAACGCAGGAGCCCCGGGAGGTTCGGACGCCGGCGCCGACATGTCCCATGCGTCCCGAGCGGCTGGCGGGTGGGCGGACGGGGACGCCGGCTCGATCAAGCGCACATGCTCGATGCGCACGTGCTCGGTCACGGACTGGGCCAGCGCGGCGGTGGACTGCCTTTGGACGAAGACACCGGGATCTTGCAGAGGCTCGGGCTCCCAACGCACCGCGATCGCCGCGCGGCTGGCCGGCTGGGCTTCCGATGCCGCCTGGATCTGGAGTTGGTGCCGCCGCCCCTGTTGGGCGGCTTCGGCGCGGGCAAACCGCAGCAGCGTCTCGAGCTGTCCGACCCCTTCGTCGAGCCGCGCTCCCTGCGCCAGCGGCGCCACATTCATGACAGCCGCGCCGGTGAACAGCAGCACCAAGAGCACCACGAGCAGCAACTCGAGGAGCGTGTAACCCGCCTGGCAGTTGGTCTTTGACACGTACGGCAGCCTATCTCGGCGTTGTCTCGAGCACACTCCGGGAGTCCAGGTTCTCGTCCGCCGTGGTTTCCAGCACCAGATCGTCTTCGGTGTTCGCCTGGCCGTCCGGTCCCATTGAAAACAGGCGGTAAGGGAGGCCGTTGGTCTGGCCCGTGCGCGCGATGTCCTGCAATTCGTAAACCACCTGATTGCCCCAGGCATCCAACAGTTTCGTGCCGGGTTTGATGTAGGGCCCCTGCCAGCGCTCGCTGAGTTGTTCGTTCTCGAACTGCGGTCTGACCAGCAGCGCCCCCAATCCCCCCTCCTCCTCGGTCGGATAGTGCCCCACATTCATGCGGTACGTGTCGAGCGAGGTTTGCACCTGCGTCAATAACAGCCGCGTCGTGTTCCGCTCCGCCCCCGCCTGCTGCGGCAGCACAAACGTCACCAACGCCGCCGCCAGCATCATGATAATGACGATCACCAGCAGAACTTCGATGAGCGTGAAACCCACCGGGGCCCGCACTGGCGCGATTCGCCCGGCCAGATTGCGCGTCTTCATAGGAGCAGAGTATTTTACCGAGAATAGACGCCGTCAAACCTGTTTGCATTCAGCTCATCCTCCCGTCAGGACGCCCGCCCGAGGTTGCTGGCCATCGTGAATATGGGCAGGAGCAAACCCAGCGCCAGAATCCCGATCGCCATCGCAACCAGACAGAGAATGAGCGGTTCGAGCAAACGCACCACCTGGTCCACCTGCCGGTTGGTCCGCCGCTCGACCGTGTCCGCAATCTTCAACAACACCTTGTCCAGACGATTCGATTCCTCCGCCACCCGGATCATCGCCAGAATCTGCTCGGGAAACAGGTTGCCCACCCGCAATGGCTCCGTCAGCGGGCGCCCCCCACGCACGCTCTCCATCGCATCGGCTATGCGGTCGCCCAAGAGCCTCGACCCGGTCGCCCCGCGGCTGATCGAGAGGGCTTGCAGCAGGGGAACGCCATTGGCCAAAAGCGTGCCCAGAATCCGACAAAACCGTGTGATGGCCAGAAGCCTCAGCGCCGTGCCGACAACCGGCACGCGCAGGCGCCACTCCTCGTACCAGCGCCGCCCGCGCTCGCTCGACAGCGCCCCCCAGACCAGGGCCCCAAGGCCCGCCCCGGCCGCCAGCGCCAAATACCAATACCCGCGCAACACCCCGCTCAGCCAAAGGACCAGCTCCGTCGGCAACGGCTTGCGCGCGTCGCCCAGCAGCGGCTCGAACCGCGGCACGAAGAAGAGCAGCGCGCCGACCAGGACCAGCGTGCCCACGCCGGCAAGCAACGCCGGATAAATCAGCGCCCCGATTACTTTGCTGCGCAATTCGTCCAGTCGCTCGAGAAAGCCCGAGAGGCTCTGCAGAACCTCCTCGAGAAAACTCGCCCGCTCCCCTGCCTGCACCATCGCGGTGTGCAACGGCGGAAAGGCCTCCGGATGCTCCCGCAAGGCCTCCGTGAGCGACTTGCCGTCCGCGACCGCCGCCCGCACCTCCCGCAACAAACCGGCCAGACGCGCGCTGACCGTCGACTTGACCAGCGAATCGAGCGCGCGCAGCATCGGCACCCCGGCCCCGATCAAATCCGCCAACTGCCCGTACATGATCCCCACGTCCCGGGTGCGGACCCGCCCCCGCGCCGCCTGCCGGCCGGCCGCATCCGAACCGTTCCGCAACGCCAGCGGAAAGAGATTCCGTTCGTCCAGGATTCGCAGGGCCGTCGCCTCGCTCTCGGCCGACAACACGCCGGTGACGGTCTCGCCCGCGGCGGTCTTGGCGGTGTACTGGAAATCGGCCATGCGCCTCCTCGATGCCTCACACCGCCGTGCAGGTCACTACCTCGTCCACCGTGGTCACCCCCTGGCGCACCTTGATCCAGCCGTCTTCCCGCAGCAGGCGCAACCCGTCCTCCCGGCCGGCCCGGATGAGTTCGGGCGGTGGACGGCGGTGCAGGATGCACTCGGCCAGCGGCTCGTTGATCGTGAGCAGTTCGTAGAGCCCCGTTCGCCCGCGGAACCCGGTGCCGCGGCAGGCTTCGCATCCGGCCCCGCGATGGAGGACATCGCCCGGCCTCCAGCCCAGATCCTCGGGCAGGGTCCGCGGATCCGCCGGATCGGTCGTCCTGCACTTCGGACAAATCGTCCGCACCAGGCGCTGGGCCATCGCGCCGATCAGCGTGCTGCTCACCAAATACGGCTCGACCCCCATATCGAGCAGCCGCATCGGCGCCGACGCCGCATCGTTCGTGTGCAGGGTGGACAACACCAGGTGGCCGGTCAGCGCGGCCGCAATCGCGGCCCGCGCCGTCTCGAGGTCGCGAATCTCACCGATCATAAGCACGTCCGGATCGTGACGCAGGATGGCGCGCAGCCCGCGCTCGAAAGTCATCCCGACCTGCGGATCGACCGGGATTTGATTCACGCCGCGCAGATGGTACTCGACCGGATCCTCGACGGTGAGCACCTTGATCTCGGAGTTCACCAGGGCGTTGAGCGCCGCATAGAGCGTCGTCGTCTTGCCGCTGCCCGTGGGCCCCGTCACCAGCAGGATCCCGTGCGGACGCCGGATCAGGCCCTGAAACCGGCTGAACGTGGCGTCGTCCATCCCCAGTTGCGTCAGCGTGAAGAGCACGCTCGACTTGTCGAGCAGACGCATCACGATGCCCTCGCCAAAAAGCATCGGGATCACGCTCACACGCACGTCGATCTGGCGCCCGCCCACACTGAACTCGATGCGCCCGTCCTGAGGCACCCGCCGCTCCGCAATGTTCAGGTTGGCCAGAATCTTGAGCCGGCTGATGATCGCCGCCTGGAACCGGTGAATCTGCGGAGGCATCGAGGCCTCGTGCAGCACCCCGTCGATCCGATAGCGGATCGACAGCTCGTGCTCGTACGGCTCGATGTGGATGTCGCTCGCCCGCTCGTTCACCGCCTCGATGATGATCTCGTTCACCAGCTTGATGACGCTCGCCTCCTGCGCCATCTCGAGCAAATCCTCGCTCGTCGCCGATTCCGCCGACACCCCCCCCCCCCCCCCCCCCCCCATCTCGTCAATCGTGTCGCCCCCGACCCCATAGTGCGCCTTGATCAGCTTGTCGATCTCCTCCGCCGCCGCAAGCACCGGGCGCACCTCGAGCCCGGTCAGCAGTCGCGCCTCGTCCAGCGCGCTCATGTCAAACGCGTCGCTGGTCGCCACCTCGATCGCCCCGTCCGCCTGGCCGATTGGAAACACACGCTTGCGAAACACGAGCTTCGCGGGGAGCAGCCGCAGCACCTCCTGGCCGACGCTCAACTGCGACAGGTCCGCCACCTTGAGCTTGAGATGTTCTCCCAACGCACCCAGAAGCTCCCGCTCGCTCAGGTACTCGAGCCGCACGATCGCCCGGTCCAGACGCAATCCCTCCGCCTGCTGCAAACGCAGCACGTCGGCCATTTGCTCGGCCGTCAGCAGCCCGTTTCGCACGAGGACGTCGGTGATTCGCATGGTCTCTCCCGGGCGCACGGGGCCAAGCCGCCCCGGTGAGCCTGCACTCTGAGCGCGCCGCGGACAGTAATGTTGACGCATCCAGCAACGGCGCGATTCATCTAGGACGCCATGAACCAGACCCTTATCTCGTCCAGGGTGCGGGGAAATCGTCCGTGTGCGCGGAAGAACAGCAACAGAACAGCACGGCGAACGGCAATCTGTTCGACTGGCTCTTGGCCGCGATGAGAGGCTCATCCGTCGCTGGCCACGGAAGTGGGCTTGTGTGGTTCCTGCCCATAGCACGATGAGGAGGCTGGCCAACCAGTCGCTGAACCGCCGCTCAGTCTCTCCGTTTCGGGCGCGCCGGTTTAATCGGACGCCAGATTCGATGCCGGTGCTCCCGCGCCTGTGGGACGGCGGTCGGTGAGCTCGTTCGCCATGTTCACACCTGGGGCGGGCATGGGCGTGGTGGAACGGATTTGGCGATTGTCATCGAGCGGGGCCGGAACTAGCGTAACTGCATGATTTGGCGTTAGCATGGGCAACACCGTGCGGATCGAATTGCTGCCGTTGGGCCGAAGATTGACGGTCGCTCCGGGCACATCGCTGCAGGATGCGCTCTTCCCGCAAGGGGTCGAGTTCCCGTGCGGCGGTCGCGGCCGCTGCAAGGGCTGCCGTGTCCGAGTGCTCGAAGGGGGTCTGCCGGTGACGCCGGAAGACAAGCGCGTGCTGACGTCCAAAGAACTGGCTGAAGGATGGCGGCTCGCCTGCCGGGCGCATGCCCGCAGCGATTTGCGCATCGAGCTGGCTCAGTGGGAACTCTCGATCCTCAGTGACAACTCGACATTCGCCTTCACGCCGCACGACGGGTTGGGCGCAGCCGTGGACCTCGGGACGACCACCATCGTCGCGCAGTTGGTGGATCGGCGCACGGGCAACGTGCTGGGCGTGCGCATGGGGCTGAATCAGCAGGCCAAGCACGGCGCCGACATCATGAGTCGCATCGATTTCGCGATGTCGGCCGGGGGCCAGACCACCTTGCAGACGCTCGTGCGCGAACAGATCGGAGGCTTGCTCGCGGAGTTGATGTCCGAGGCCCCGCCCGGGGCGCCGCTCGAACGCGTTGTCCTGGTCGGAAACACCGTGATGCATCACCTGTTCTGCGGCTTGAGCGTCGAACCTCTATCCCATCACCCGTTCGATCCGCCCGAAGACGCATTGAAGACCTTTTCCGCGCCGGATTTGGGCTGGCACGGACTTGGCAATGCGACGGTTTGTTTCCTGCCGTGTCTGGGCGGTTTCGTGGGCAGCGACGTCTTGGCGGGCATTGTGGCGACGCAGGTGAATGAAAGCGATCGCTTGGTGGGCCTGGTCGATCTGGGCACGAACGGAGAGATTGTCATTGGGAACCGCGTCCGCCTCCTCTGCGCCTCGACCGCTGCGGGCCCGGCGTTTGAAGGCGCGCGAATTTCCATGGGCATGCGAGCCGCCACCGGGGCGATCGCCGAGGTCGCGTTGCGGGACAGCGCAATGCAGTGCCGGGTGCTCGGAGGCGGCGCTCCGCGCGGCATCTGTGGAAGCGGCCTGGTGGACGCCGTGGCATGCGGCCTCGACCTCGGACTGGTCCGCCCGACGGGGCGGTTGGCATCGGGCGATCGATGGACGTTGGCGCCGCCCGTGGTGTTAACGCAGACGGATGTTCGCGAGTTGCAACTGGCGAAAGGGGCTATCGCCGCCGGTTTTCGATTGCTGTTGGCCCAATGGGGAGCCGGGCTCGAGGATTTGGAATGTCTGCACCTGGCAGGCGCTTTCGGCAACTACATCAACCGCGCCAGCGCCCGGCGCATCGGCTTGCTTCCATTGCCGCCCGATCGGGTGCGTCCGGCGGGAAACACGGCGCTGCTCGGAGCGAAGCTGGCGTTGTTCCGGGAATCCGGCGACGGCTTCGAGTATGAGGCGTTGCGCCGGAAGATTCGCCATGTTCCGCTCAACGAAGACCCTGACTTCCACGAGACCTACGTCGCCGAAATGCAGTTTTCATGATCCGAACCGTGGAGGGGGGACGCCTGCCTGCCGGCAGGCAGGCGTCGCCGCTCCGCACCGGTTCATGGTCATCGTGTACATTAAGTCGTTGAATGTCAATGCTATCTATAAATTCCGCTCGAAATCTCCGTTTCTTCACGCTGACTTGCCTCCTTTGTTGCAGCCTGGCTTTCGCGCTCAGGACTCCGCAGGGCCAGGCGGCCCAGGCTCCGGACGCCCCGGCCGGGCTTGCCGAACGGTTTGTTCAACCGCCCGCGCAGACCCGCATTCTCAAGATCATTCACGGCTGGCCCGATGAGCCGGGCCGGCAGGACGACCTCATCGGCAGACTGCAGAACCAGGGCTTCGGCGGAGTGGTCTGCAATGTCGCATTCGAGAATTATCTCGAGAGCGAGGCGAAGTGGGCTGCTTTCACGCGGGCTGTTGAAGCGGCCAGGCAAGCCGGGATGGCGTTGTGGCTGTACGACGAAAAGGGCTATCCCTCGGCCAACGCCGGCGGGCTCGTGTTGCGGGACCATCCCGAGTGGGAAGCGCGGGGGTTATTGGCGAAGGACGCCGAGACGGGCGCCGGTCCGGCGACACTCGAACTGCCCCCCGGACGTCTCTTTCTGGCGGCGGCCTACCCGGTGCGGGATGGAGATGTCGACTTCGACGGGCGCGTCGATCTGAGCGCCCATGTGCGAGACGGACGGGTGTCATGGACGGCGCCCGAGGGGCGTTGGAGACTCCTGGGCGTCACGGAAGCGCCTCTCTACGAAGGCACCCATGCCGACGGCAATCTGTGGCGGAAGATGCCGTATCCGAACCTGCTCGAGGCGGCCCCGACCGCCCGTTTTCTCGAACTGACTCACGCCCGCTACGCGAAGGAAATGGGGCCTGACCTGGGCCGTCACTTCGTCGCCACCTTCACCGATGAACCGTCGTTGATGAGCCTGTTCCTGCGGCGGATGCCATATCGGCCGCTGCCCTGGTCGACGGGGCTGAGCGCCGAGTTTCGCAAGCGGCACGGATACGCGCTCGAGGATGCCATCCCGTCGTTGCTGGTGGGAGCGGGACCTCGAGTGGAGCGGCATCGCCACGATTTCTGGCAGACGGTCGGCGAGTTGGTGGCGGAGAACTTCTTTGGGCAAATCCAGGACTGGTGCCGGCGCCACGGCGTGCAGTCGGGCGGCCATCTGCTGGCCGAGGAAGGGCTCACCGCGCACGTGGCGCTCTATGGCGATTTCTTCGCCTGCCTGCGCCGCCTCGATGCGCCCGGCATTGACTGTCTGACAAGCCTTCCGCCCGAGGTCCCGTGGCACATCGCGCGGCTGGCGGGCAGCGCGGCCGAGCTTGACCGCCGCCCGTTTGTCATGTGCGAAACATCCGATCACGGCCAGGTCTACCGTCCGGCGGGCGACGCGCGTGCCAAGCGCGTCGTGACCGAGGCCGAAATCCGCGGGACGTGCAATCGGCTCTTCACGGGCGGTGTCAACGTAATCACCAGCTACTACTCGTTCACAGGGATGGATGACGCCGCCCTGCGCCGACTGAACGAATGGGTTGGGCGGTGTGCAACGCTGCTTGCGGGC
The DNA here is from genome assembly GCA_002071485.1 of Verrucomicrobia bacterium ADurb.Bin006. Taxonomy (GTDB): domain Bacteria; phylum Verrucomicrobiota; class Verrucomicrobiia; order Limisphaerales; family J093; genus MWFF01. Next base: position 70,912 of record MWFF01000078.1, read on the forward strand.
GGCCATCAAGTGGCGGATGTGGCGGTTGTCTATCCGATCGAGAGCCTTTGGACGCGCTTCATTCCGGCGGAGCACTGGGCCAATGCATCGCCTGGCGCCAATCGGATCGAGCATCTCTATCGCAACGCGCTGGAAAGTCTGTTCGCGTCGCGCCGCGACCTGACAGTGATCGACAGCCGCACGCTCATCGAGGCGCGGGTTCTGGAAGGCGAGTTGGCGCACAACGCCCTCCGGTGGCAGGTGGTGGTGTTGCCGGGAATCGACACCCTGCCCGAAGCTGCCTGGGATCGGCTCGATGATTTCATGCGCCAGGGCGGGACCGTGATTGCCCTGGGCGCGCGCCCCGCCAATACGGAGTCCGAGTTCCCCGACCGCCGCATCCGGGCCTGGGGCGAGCGTGCGTTCGGAGAGACGGGTGACGGCCCGATCGCGCGCACAGCCGTCGGGCGCGGCACAGGCGTCTTTCTGTCGGCGGGCATCGAGGCTCTGTTGCCCCGGGTGCTTGATCAGATCATCGAGCCGGATTTGGCGGTGCCGAACCCGCGCGCGCCGTTGCGTCTGACGCATCGGCGAGTCGACGGCCACGAAGTCTACTTTGTCATCAACGACAGCCCCGTGCCCTGGCAGGGAGCCATCGAGTGCCGGGCTTCAGGCGCGGCCGAACAGTGGGACCCCGCCACCGGACAGCGTTCGGTGTGGCCGGGCAAGACCGCCACCGAACTGGTCTTGCCGCCGTATGGGGCGACCTTCCTGCGGTTCGACGGTCCGCCGCTACCGGCGAGGAAGCTGAATCCGGGCGTCTCCCCCTCGATGACATTCAAGGAGCTTCCCGCCGCCCAAGCAGCGGTGGCTCGGGGCGAGTTCGTGCGCGAGACAATGTCGGCGGACAGCGAGGCGACTCGACCTGGCCGCCCGGGATGGCGAGTCGAGGGCACTCTGACCCGAAGCGATGTTGACACATTCCTGTTTGTGCGTTTGCCATTTGAGGATTCCTTGGACTTGAGCGCCGCCGATCTCCTCGAGATCGAGAGTTGGGTGCCCGAGGGACAACACACGCCGACACAATTGCTCGTCATACTGCACGAACGCGGCGGCGGGGATTTCTTGGCAAGCACACCGCGCTCGCTCTCCGCGGCGGGCTACGACCGTTGTTATCTCCCCCTGGATCGCCTGCAACTCGCAGGCTGGTCAAGCGACAACGACGCGACACTGGACCGGCGCCGCATCGATGAAATCCGCGTCGGCTGGGGCGGGTACGTGGGCCGCGAAGGCGAGCGGATCGAGTTCAGCCTGCGGATGCCGCGCGCCGGCGCGATTGGCGCCGGCACGGGCGCCGATGTGCGATAGTCCAGCCTAACCCGGAAATCTCACCAGTGGGGCGATCGCGGCATTCCGGAGTGTCTGCGGGTGAGATTTCCGGGACTGAGAGCCTGCATTGCAGATGAAACGTGACTGTGACCGGTCAGATGACTTCAGCAGTTGGCGAGAAATGCAGGCTAACGCAGACGGATGAGGACGGTGCTGTCGCCCGGAACCGGAATGGCAATACCCTCGCCCGTCAGTCTGCCCACGTCCAGGGCGCTTCCAACCGTGGGGTCCGAATCGGTCGGACTCGAGAGTCCGGACGCGACGAGCGTGGCGCTGGTTGGGGCGGGCAGGGCGTGAGGGAGTTGGTCCAATCGGACTGCGCAGCGGACCTGTTTAGGGACGGGATCGAGATTGGCCACGAGCAGGTAGCATTGGCCGGGGCGGCTGTAGACCGCTGAGGCGCAGCGATCACCTTCGAGGCGGACGGCTGTGTTGCGCCAATCGGCAAAGCGATGCGAGGCGATGTCCTCGATTTGTCCCAGGGGGGCGAAGAGCGTGAACGTCTCGGGGCTGGCCGGCCAGGGTGTGACGCCGCTGACCAGGGCATACAGAGCGAACAACCGGTGGAGATGCCTGTCCGCATTGGCGTCGATCTGACCGTAGCTGATCACGCCGCGGGACCGGGCTCCGACCAGGGACCATTCAAGGGGAAGGTCCTTGAGTTCCGGCGCCTTCTTGGACCAACTGCCGTAGCCCCATTCATTGGCCACCACATAATCGGCGAAGTTCTCCGTCACGAACATCGGAGTCGTTGTGTTGTGGACGATGACCAGGCCGTCGGGCCCGACGCGTCGGCGAGTCCATTCCATCAAATCGAGCAGTTCTTCGATGTCCCAATGGCCCGCCGCGACGGCGCCGGGCTCCTTGCCCTCGTGTCTCGGGTTGGAGCAGAACAGGGCGACATTCCAATCGTAATAGACCCCGTCGAGCGGGTGTTTGTCGAGCACGCGGTCGATCGAGTGCTTGAGGAAGTCGATCCAGCCGGAGCGCAGGCACATCTGCACCCCGAACTCGCTCTTCTCCTTGAAGAAATTGTGTTGGAGATTGCCTTTGCGGTCGTTCCGACCCCATTCGGTTCCTCGCTCTTGAAACTCTCTGGTGCTCGAATGGAGTTCCTTGTTCGAAAAGTAGGTCGCGACGCGAATCCCGTTCTTGCGGCACGCGTCGAGCACCTGGTCGTAACGGTCCATGTCGGGGTAGGGCGGATAGGACCCATCGCGCCAGAAGAGGCCGTCGCCGTAATAATCGCCGTCATTGTGGCAGTGGACCGTCTGAATGCCCGAGTCCTTCCAGCGCTGGATTTGATCCGGACTCACCCAGTCGCCCCGGTTGCGATTGAACGAGGTGTGAAGCCACGGCTTGAGAGCGCGGCCTTCGAGCAGAGGCAGGCCAATGTAGAAGTCAAAAACCAGGCGCCCCGGCAACGTCACGGGCGCATCCGCCATCCAGAGTGGCGAGATCGACACCGCCATCCCGTCCGGTTCCGTGCCGCGGGCGAGATGACACCGGCCCTGGCCGCGGCGTCCTGTGCACTGGGTCTCCCATTGCGAGAGGTCGGAGCCCACAAACCACTCGAGCCCTTCGACGCCCGGATCGGCAAACATCATCGAGCGCGGCGCGTAAGGCGTCTCGACGGGCTTGTCGGCCGGAACGCCTTTGCGCAGTTTGCCCCACCGGTTGCTGCCAAATGAAAAAGGCGGCGCACCTTCCTCCTCGGTCGTGCCTTCGCGATAGCCGTATTCGCACAGGTTCGGCGCCAAACGCGTGAAGAACGGCGTAAGCTCGCGCGCGCGAACGGCTCCGCCCGAACTCGTGAGTTCCTTGCGCACCTTGATGTATCCCCAGTGGTATTCGAAGACCGTGCGTGTGCGCACGTCCGAGGGGCGCCCCTTCTCGTCCGCCAAAAAGCCGTCCACGGTCACGATCTCGGTCGTCCCTTCCCGGCGATGCGTCACGCGGGGCGCCCGGTCATGCACGTCGGCAAACACCGCATCGCGGTCAGTGCGGACGCGGGTCTCGATGGGGGCCATCAGGAGGTTGGTCGCCTTGCCGTGCGTGAGGGTGATCTGGCAGATGGCGCCGCCTTGCCGCAGGTCGTGGCGCACTGTGTAGAAGGGCGTGGTCAGTACCAGAGCGCCCGAATCGTCATCGCGCCGGACCGAGTAGTCCTGTGGCCACGTGCTCGATGGCTTCGCCCCGGCCGCGGCTGCCGCCAGAAGGGTCGAACCGACGATCAGGGCTAGAAACAGACTGGCTGTTGAAAAACGAAGGCCGAACGAGAAGCGCGGGGCATTGCCGCGCTGAATGCGTGGTTTTTGGTTCATAAGATCGTTCAGATTCAAGCGCGTCGGCGGGATCGGCCCTCCGAGAGAGATGGTCCATTGGAGACCTCAGACCCGGCGTTGCCGCCTCCCAGGAAGTCGATATCCAGGGCGATTGTCAGAGTCTTGCCGCTGGCCGATCGCACCAGCAGGCCCTCCCCCGCCCTCGGGCTGCGATCCACAGCCGCCACGCGATCGAATCCGGACGGGATGCTCGAGACCGCCATGATGTAATTGACTTCGAGCGGGCGATCCGGGTTGAGCCGAATCGAGGTCGCGTAGCCTCGCCGGGACAAGGTGTTCTTGCGGGCCGACTCGGCCAGCCCATAGTGGAAATAGGACGTCACCTCCTCGAGTCCCATCACATTGACATGGCGCCCGCTCCAGGGCGGGTAGTGGCGTCCGCAATTCGAGAACCAGAATAGCGTCGAGCGCAACACACGCGGGTCTTTCAACCCGATCCACACATAGCGCTCGCGCGGAAATGTCACAGCCGTCCAGGCAAATGGCGCCGCCGAGTCGCTGACAATCAAGGCGAGGTCCTCGAAGCCCCGGCGCGCCGGGTAGCGGCTCAAATCGGCCGTCTCTCCGGTGATGGTGGGCACGTTCTCGAGGGAGGCGAACTCCGCCCCCGGTTTCAACAGGGAATAACCGCGCTGCTCGGGACGTTCGGTAGGTTCAGGCAGCACCTGCCCGAGCAGGAAGGGGCTGGTCGATACCGTGCCGCTGCCTGCATGGTCGGGGAACCGCAGCATTGCGTGGTGCCCGAGGCACATGGGGCCTTTCATGCCGCTGATCCGATGCCGCGCATAGACGGCCTGATGGCCGTCCACCAGCGTGATGAACTTGTCGACTCGACCGCGGCGAGCTTTGGTGCTGAGACTCAGATGGAGGATCGAGGCCGCGCCTTTCTTCTCGAGCGATTCCAAAGTCCACGACGCATTGGCCGTCTCGCCATGAAGCGGATGGCGCTCCTTCCCGAATGGCTTGGCATTGCCGCCAAATGGCAGGCAGAAGAAATCGCCTCGCAACGCGCGCAGAATCGGCGGCAGCGCAGCCGCCTCTTCCTCCTCGGCCCAGGGAGCGACGGCGAAGGGTTGCACCCGGCGCCCGCGGCGGTCGAAGGTGACCGGTCCGATCTGGCCCCCCATCCGAGTGACGAAGGCTTCGACATCCGCCGAGGCCACCCGCCATGAAGGCTGGCCCCGCACAACGCGCAGGATTGGTTTCATGAAAGTCTGTTTGTCAGGCCCGCTCAGTTCGGAGCCGCCGCGTCGAGACTCGGCCTCGGGCCGTTGACGGCCGGAGGCGCCGGCTTCGAATCGATCGACTCTGGGCCTGGCAGGAAAACGCGACGCGAGTTTACGACCCGCGGGCGGTCATGGTCAACGCGCGATTGTCTCCGCGCAACGAGCTGGCCTTTACACACCCAAGGCCGGTGTTACAGTGCGTCTATGACGTCGCCGTTCGAAGAGACCGACTTTGTGGATCGTGATGTGGAGATCGGGCGAGCCGCGCGGATGAGTCCGGCGGGCGCGCCGCCCATCGCCGGGTCTCCCGTGCCGACTCGTCCGCCCACGCGGGAGGAACTCGAAGTGCAGGTCGGCGAGACACAGAGCCGCATCGCCGAACTCAAGCGGGCCCAGGAGGAATTGGAACGGCAACGCTCAGCCCTCGAAGAGGCGCGGCGGCGGCGGGTGGAGTTCGAAGTTGGGCGGACCGAGACGACCGGGCATTTGACGCGCGGCATTGGGCTGCTCGAGAAGGCGGAGTTCGAGGCGCGTCGCGACGCCGAGCAACTGGCCAAGACGCTGTCCGGCTTTCGGGAAGCGCTGGCCAGGATCGAATCGATCAACGAAAAAGCCTGGACAACGGAGACCTGGAGCAACGAACTCACGCGCGCCCTCACCAGCATCGAGAACGCGCGCATGGAGTATAACGCCGCGCGGTTGAAATGGACCCTCCTCGACGACTCCGCCGCGCCGAAGGGCGAGGCGTCCGCCGCCGCATCGGCCGACGATCCGCTCAGCGGCTGGACCCGGCGTCCTCTGCGCGAACTCTGTCGTGTCGGCCTGGCCCTGACCTGGCCGCTGGCGGTGGTCGGGGTGATCGCGCTGATCACGTTTTGCGTGCTGCTGCTGCGCCAGTAATCCTTGCACCCGACACGCCTTCGAGTCCCAGCGACCATGCGGTTCTTCCGCAAGAAACCGGATCCGATTGCCGAGAGTGAGCGCCAACTCAACGCGAGGATTGAGGCGCTCCAGGGTGAACTGCGCCTGCTCAACGAGCGGCTCAGCGCCCCGCCCACCGCATCTCGACCTGGCAGCCCCACCGCGCAATCCGCATCTTTCGCAGCTCGCATCCCGGCGGGGTCGCGCGAGCCCAGATTCGAGGCGATCGACCATCTCGGTGTTCAAGGGGCGGCGGACCGCGACTCGACTCCCGACCACTTCAACCAACTGGGCGTGCGCAAGTACGATCCCATGACCACGCTCCGCAAGTGGCTGTCACAGATTCGCGGCACTCCGACGTCGAATCCGAAACTCGTCAACTATCTCGCCGCGGGCAGCATTCACGGGTTGCGTCCGTTGCGGTACGAAAAGCGCGTGGCGCGCAACCGTTTTTTGGCACTGCTGGCGTTCTTCGTGGCCATCCTCTGGGGCCTCATCTACATCTACATGAAGAACCGCTAACCCGCTTGTTCTACACCCCGTCGGTGCACAGGGCGGCCCGATCTCGCAGGATGACTGCCATGCGGATCAAAGCCCGGTAGGATGATCCACGAATGACCAGGGCAGACGAAACTTCCTGCCCAGGTGCGCCGCGAGCGCCTTGACCCCGAATGTCTCGGTCGCATAATGGCCGGCGTAGAGCACGTTGATCCCCAGCTCCTCCGCCAGCCCATACGTCCAGTGCGGGCCTTCTCCGGTGATGAACGTGTCGACACCACCGGCGGCCGCGAGGCTTAACTCGGCGCCGACGCCGCCGCTGACAACCCCAATGCGCCGGCAGATCGCCGGGCCGCCGGGCACCACACGCACGGGCCCCCCAACCGCCCCGCGCAACCGTTCGGCCAGTTCCGCCCGTCCGATGCGTCCGCGCGCGGCACAACCAATCGTCCGGCCCTTGCATTCGAAGAACGGCTCGATGCGTTTGAATCCGAGCGCGGCACAGAGTCGCGCGTTGTTTCCAAGGCGCGGATGCGCATCGAGGGGCAGATGCGCGCTGTACACGGCCAGGTCGTGATCGAGCAGCAGCCGCAGCAGTTCGTAGTGCCGGCCGGTCCAAGGATGGCGCGCAGACCAGAACAAACCGTGATGCACGAGGAGCAGGTCGGCACGCGTCTCGATGGCCAGTCGCACCGTGACGCGTGTGGCATCCACCGCGGCGGCGATTCGCGTCACGCCCCCGCGATTCTCGACCTGAAGCCCGTTCTGCGCTCCGTCCCAGTCCTGGAACCGGTCAGGCTGCAACAGGCGATCGCACTCGAACACAATCGCAGCGAGAGGAGTCTTCGGCATGCGGCCATGCTAACCCGCATTCGCCGGCTTGTGAAGCGGCCTGATCTTTCGCACTACACACTGAACAGAATGGCGCTTTTGTTGGTGCTTGTGACCTTTGAGGTAATCCAGGAGCGCGCCACTGGTCAGGTTCAAGACGCCGACCAGCTTGAGGAGCGGGGAACCGCAGCTCGGCTTCTGGGAACGGGACTGCGGGTAGAGGTGCAGATTCTTGAGCGTGTCGGGGGCAAATAAAATGACAGGCTTTTTATCCGATACGGACACCGGGGCGACGAGCTTCGCGAAAATACGTAGCGCAAATTACTAAGCCACTGGTGGCTGGGCCCGGTGCACGCGGCCCAACGGTTCACGGGGTGCTTGTGGTGGCTGCGCGAACGCAGCGCCGATTGGGTGGCGCGCAACACGGTGAAAGCAGTGGCAGTGGGTGTAGGCCTGCTTTGGAACTCTGCGTGGTACCGCGCCTGGGTGTACGCATGAAGTCGGCCTCCGACAATCATGTAACGAAGACTTACACTAAAGCTGCATCGACGTTCGCGGGCGGGCATCCGTGCCGGACCTTAAGCAGGCTGCGATTATCATGGCGACGTTCGTTTATCAGACGGCTATGCTCGACGAGAAGCTCCCGCGCAACCCGATGCAAGAGTGACGCACATCCTCGCCCGCTGCGCTGGCTGCGAACACGTCGCGCTTGCGGTTGTGACGTCTCACTCCATAGTCTCCCCGATCGAATCGAACTGGAAGATCGATAGAAGTGCTACGGCATGATCTATGCCGGACTGCCGTATTCATGTCCCGACCTGAGCGATGTTGGCGAGATGAAAGGCGGTTCGCCCTTGGGCGCCGGCACAATCGCCGGATCGGACGGGACGCGTCAGCCCAGCGTCAGGGAACTGGCTCAAGCGCGCTTCCAGGGCGCCCATGTCGCCGGAATCGCGGCGAAGCTGAAGGGCTGATTTGCGGCGCAGGCGGGGCATGCGGCCTGCAGGGGGGGGAGTCTTCATCCGTTGTAGGCGCGTTGCCCGACCGGGCGACCGAATACCGACGACCGTCCGATGCACCGTTTCCATTCGACGCCAATTCATGAAGCCGCAAAGGCCGGAGTGGGGACGGCTCGTCCCCGGCCAACGCGAGTGAAGACGGTATTTGCCGGCGACGGGGCCCTGTCTGCCGCGCCACTTGATGAATTGGCTCTGGTTTCCATTGGCCTGCGCGATGGGAACCTTGATTCGCCGGTCGAGGCCCCGTACTTTGCGAGCAATCTATGAGACATCGTTCGTCTGCTGGGTTGGCTGTCGGGTGTGTGATGGCGGCGCTGGTCGTTTTGGGGAGTGGTTGTCAGACCGTATACAACAAGACACTCGAAAACGTGTTTGGCTATGAGAAGCGGGAGTTGCTGAAGAAATCGGTTGCCGCCTTGCAGGAGGAGCAGCAGCAGACTCAGAAGGAGTTCAAGGACGCCATGACCCGGCTGAAGGAGCTGTACGCCTTTGACGGGGGCGATCTCGAGAAGGTGTATGACAAGCTGAAATCATCGCGCGAAGCCTGCTATGCCCAAGCGTCTCGTCAGCAGAATCTGTGGGTGAGTGGCGGTTCGGGTAGTCGTCCAAGATTGTGGTAGAGAGCGGTTTCCATCGCATGATACGTGCGGAATCCATAGGATCTTCTGGTCACCACTCGGATCTTGTTGTTCAGACCCTCGACGGGGCCGTTGGAGATTTCTCCCTTGGCCCGAAACCAGTTGAGGATGAGTTGTTCGTGCGCGCGAAGCATGCGCGCGACTTTGCGCATGGGTTCAATACGGCTGCGCAGGGCGCGCTCGGTCCAGACACTCAGGAACGCCCTGGCCCAGGTCAGAGAGCGATAGTGCCAGAAGTCCTCGAAGGTCTCCTTGAGCATCCACGCTCTGCCGGTGGCCAGCTTGGTGCGCAGC
>MWFF01000079.1 GCA_002071485.1 Verrucomicrobia bacterium ADurb.Bin006
GGTCCGGACACCCTAAAGGGTGGACACCCAACAAGCTATGAACGACACGCTGGTCCAAGCCATCCCCGGGTTCACGCTCGACGCCCGCCAGCTCCACCATGCCGGCGAAGCGCCCGCGAATCCCATGAACAACGAACAAAATGAACCACGGATTACGCGGAGGACTTCCGTTTGGTGTCCCGGCTTTAGCCGGTCCGGACACCCTAAAGGGTGGACACCCAACAAGCTATGAACGACGCACTGATCCAAGCCATTCTCCGGTTCACTTTGGACGCCCGCAGCACGCTTGAGCGCGAAGCCGACGAGCAGTTGCAGGGCATCTACGGCTGGTTGCCAGATGGCACGTTCACTCCGGCCAACCGCATGCCCGCGGTGGCGCAACTGCCCGAAGCGGCGGAAACCCGGGCACGGCTGGAACGATTCCAGGCCGACGAAGCCACCGCCGGATTCGATGCCAAGGCCGCCCGGAAGAAGCTGCTGCGCGAAACCGCCTTCACCTGGCTCAACCGCCTCGTCGCCTTCCGCCTGATGGAAGAACGGCGGCTTCTCCGGCGGACCATCTCCCGGTTGCACGGCTCAGGCGCGTATGTCACGTGGGTCACGGACGATGCCAACGCGGCGGCCCGCCAACTGCATGATGCCGGCGAAGTGCCCGCGAATCCCATGGGCGAAGGCCCGCGCCACGTCGCCTACCGCCGCTTCCTTCTGTGGCAGTGCGACGAACTGGCCCGCGATGTCTCCATTCTGTTCGATCCCGACACGCTCGCCAGCCGGCTGTGTCCCCGACCGCCGATCCTCAAGCAACTGGTGGATGCCATGAACGACGCATCCCTGGTCGAGGCGTGGCAGGCCGGAAATGAAGAAACGATTGGTTGGGTGTATCAAGCCTTCAACGCGGAGGAACTTCAGGCCGCATTTGCCGGCGCTCGGGAACAGGGAAAAAAGTTTGCTCCGGAAGACATTCCAGCGGTGACTCAATTGTTCACCATCCGCTGGGTTGTCCGATTTCTGGTCGAAAATACACTGGGCCGGTTGTGGATCGAAATGCATCCGGACAGCCGGCTGAAGGAAAAGTGGACGTATTTCGTTCCGCCTGCGGACCCGACGTTGGGTGTCCCGGCTTCAGCCGGTCCGGACACGCTAAAGCGTGGACACCGAACGGTGAAGCCAGTTCGCGATATTACCTTTCTCGATCCCGCCTGCGGTTCGATGCACTTCGGCCTCGTGGCGTTCGACCTGTTCGTCGAAATGTATCGGGAGGAATTGGAGCGGGCCGGGCAACCCGGCTGGCCGGCACAGGCTTCCGTCGGAAACGCGGAGGATATCCCCGGCAGCATCATCGAACACAATCTCCACGGCATAGACATTGACCTTCGCGCCGTGCAGCTTTCCGCCCTCACCCTGCTGCTCCGGGCGCGGACGTTGAATCCGCAGTGCGTCTTCACGGACAAGAACCTCGCCTGCGCCAACGTCGAGGAGATGACGGCTGGCCGGCTGGAGGAATTCATCAAGCAGGCGAAGTTCAGCCACCCGATTTACGAACGCACGCTGCGCACACTGGCGATCCGGCTCAAGGACTCCGGCAATCTCGGCAGCCTGCTCCGGTTGGACCGCGACGTGAACGAACTGGTGGCGGCGGAGCGTAAGAAAGCGGAAACCGAGAACCAGTTTTTGATGGGCTTTCCAGGATTGAGCACGGAACAGTTCAAAACGCAGGCGGGAATCGAGGAATTTTTCAATCTGCTCACCGCGCAAATCGAACGACACCTCAACGATTTTGTCCGCGCCACCCGGCAGGAGGGGCAGGATGCCGGACACTTTGTCAACGAAGCGGGCAAGGGCGTCCGTTTCCTGTCGCTGGTGGACCAGCGTTACGACGTGGTGGCTACGAATCCGCCCTACCTGTCCGCCCGGAAGATGAACAAGCGGTTGGCGACGCTCATGGCGGATGAATACGCCGAGGCCAAGGGCGATCTTTACGCCGCCTTCATTATCCGTGGCCAGGAACTGCTCAATGATCGCGGCTTGCTGGGCATGCTGACCATGCACTCGTTCATGTTCATCAGCAGTTATGAGAACATGCGGGCCAAGCTCCGCGAACGCATCGCCATTCAGACGCTGGCGCATTTCGGTGGCGGCCTGTTTGCCGTGGGCAACCCCGGCACGCTGCAAACGGCTGCCTTTGTCTTTGAAAAGCGGGCGAGCCAGGCGGAGTGTGATGCGCAGGAGGGGGTGTATTTCCGGTTGGTGCGGGAACCGGATGCGGAGGCCAAACGCCGCGCCTTTGAAGCCGCCCTGGCCGCCCACACCCAAGGTCAACCCCATCCGCTCCTGTTCCGCTACGTCCAAAAAGACTTCGATGCCATCCCCGGCAAGCCGTGGGTGTATTGGGCGAGCACTGCCGAGCGTCAGGTCTTTTCTGCTTTTCCGAAGCTTGGTGAAATCTACGAGCTTGATTCTGGACTGAAGACCTCGGGCAACACTCGATTTGTGCGTCTCCATTGGGAAGTAGGCAGGGCTCGAATCGCAAATGGAGATGATCCTGCTCAGTTTCGCAAGGCCAGTAATAAGTGGTTTAACTACGCTAAAGGAGGGGTTGGGGAATCTTTTCTTTGTAGCGTGTTTCATGTTGTGAACTGGCGAAACAACGGTCACGAACTCAAGGAGTTTCTGTGCAGTCAGTATCCTTACCTCAAAGGGAAGGTGGAATGGTGCACACACAACACCGAACTGTATTTCGAGCCTGGCATTACATGGGCATCAATATCACCGACAGGATTTCGGCCTCGTCTGCTGGAGGCTGGAGCGATCTCGTCGAATGCGAGTTTTACCGTGTTTCCGCGTGCGGAAGACATTCATGACCTTTTTGGTGTTCTCCTTTCTGAGCCGGCTAGATACCTAATGCGCATCCTATGCCCAACCATCAATCAGACCATGGGCGGGGTAAGCCTGCTGCCGATCCCAGCCGACAGGTTGAAGTGCAAGGAATACACTGAAACGGTGAAGGAGTTGTGTTCTTCTGTTATGGCGAAACTGTCAGCGCAGGAAACCACAACACAGCCATCCCACAGGAATTGGCGAAAAAAATGGTTGGAAGCTTGACGAAAACCTGCCACACGGCAGGTCATGAAAAAACACCAAGCCCCAACCGCGGGCAAACTCACCGTTTTGCGTCAGGTCTGCA
>MWFF01000080.1 GCA_002071485.1 Verrucomicrobia bacterium ADurb.Bin006
GATCAGCGCCATCCATTGCCCCCGGTACTCGGCCACGTACCGTAATTGTTCGCCCACCATCGTCGCACTCTTCAGATAATGGTGTTGGATCATCAGTCGGTCCCACTCCCAGACCTCCTCCGGACCAACCAGGCGCACCACGATTTCATTGACCACCGCTGCCTCTGCGGGGTCCGTTAGTACCAAGCTCTTCTTTGTCATCCGGCCCAGCAAAACAGATGGGCGGAGGATTGTCCCGCAAATTCGTTAAGTCCCTCTTCCTCAATCACCCCATCCCAGCTCAGAACCGCCCTGGCCCGGACACCCGTCGACACGACGCGTCAACCGCGACCCGCGCGAGCCAAGGCGCGGTCTCTTGCTTTCTCCTGGCGGCTTCTGCACGCTCAGTGCCGCCAGTCTATGTGGCGGCGTTTCAGAGAGCGTGGCGGGGTGTGGGTGCTTGGCCAGAGTCTTCTGATGGTGCTGATTCTGGGTCTGGCCCCAGTCACCGAAACGACAACCTTGATTCCCGCGGCGCGGGCCGCGGCCTGGGTCTTATTCCTTCTCGGCGCGGTGCCGGGCATCGGCGGCGCGGTCGTTCTCAGGAACAACCGGACCATTTTCCCGCATCCGCGGGAGGGCGCCCAACTGGTTCAGCACGGGGTCTACCGGTGGATACGGCATCCGCTCTACACCAGCGTGATGGTGCTTGCGGTCGGGTGGAGTCTCTTCTGGCATAGTTGGCCCGCTGGCGTTCTGACCTTGATCCTGGTCGGATTCTTGAACCTGAAAGCCAGGCGCGAGGAGAGCCTCTTGCGGGCGAGATTCCCTGCTTACGGCATGTACTGCAACCGCGTCAAGCGGTTCATTCCAGGCGTTTTCTGACCTGTTCACAACCCTGGATTGACGCGCCATGCGCCGAGCGGGCTGGCACCGGTTCGTGAGCACGATCGCCCGATGCCGGGCCGGAGCGCGCCACGGCGGACGTTTCCGCGCCTTCCGAACGCGGTCTTGCAAGGGGGAGCCGGGGGAGGGCGTTGAGCGGAGCCGTCGCCAAATTCGTGCAAATATCGGTTGACAAGCAGGAAGCAGTTTATAGACTTCACGTGAATTTACGATGAGCACTTGGGAAATAAACGGAGAAATGCTATGAAATTCCTCGGAGGGACAGCTCAAACGGTTGCATGTGGGTTCGCAGTGTGCATGGCTCTGGCCTCGGGCGCGTGGGCCGGCCCAGGTTCAGCAAAAGTGCAAGCTATGCAGGGGGGAAGTGCGCAATACTCGCTCGACGGGGTTACGTTCAGCCCGCTGCAAGAAGGGGCAGTGTTGCAGCAGGGTGCCACGATCAAGACCGACAGCATGGGTGTCGTGGACCTGTATCTCGGGAAGAATGGGCCCTCCGTTCGCCTGACTCCAGCAACGACCCTCAAGCTGACAACGCTGAGCATCGATGCAGGCGCCGGCGAGACGATTATCGATACGGAACTCGAACTCTCGGCTGGCTGTATCGCGGGCATCGTCAGGAAAATGAGCCTGTCCTCGCGTTACGAAGTCAGAACTCCGGTTGGCACCGCCGACATTCGGGCCGGCAAATATCAGATTTGCGCGACGGGGCGTCTGATTGTGGAAGAGGGCATGGCTGACTTCAGCTTCGCGCCGGCAGGCGCGGCTGCCGCCACATCCTTCGAGGTGCCCGCCGAATACATGTTCGATCCGACACTGAGCAGCGGGCGCGGTGGCGTCGTCCCGACCCCTTACAATATCCGCGACAATCTGCGGAGCGAGTTTGCGCAGATGCGCGGCGGTGCAGTGGGCGGCGAGAAGCCGGTTCAGGTCTGGAGTCCCACCCCGAGCTGGATGCAGCCGGATCGTCCGTTTGACGAGCCAAGTCTCCAACCTGACGCCATTGGCAAGCCCTGGATCAGGCCGCCTGTGTTGAATCCCACGGTCGGGTTCGAGGAGTACTATCCGCCGGTCTCGCCCTGGCGGCCGCGGCCATAGCATCGGGCGGGACCTGTCAGGACAGGTTACATTTCCCAATCCAACCCAGAGCAGCGCCAGTTGCTCTGGGTTTTTCGTTGGTTTGCGGTGTATCGAAACGAGTCATTGAGGCCGCGCCGGGTGTTCGCGCCGATCGTGTTTTTCGAGGTGGAAATGGTCCGCAGCGTCGATACAATGAAGCGGTTGGGCGCGGTCTTGTGCCGCGGCGTGGGGTCGACGCGGCAGGCGCGCTTGCCGGCGAAGGGATCGACAAGCCGTGCCGAGGAAAGGAACTGAGTTATGGCGCTTGAGATCAACGTTCGCCAATTGGAGAATGCGGCCATTGCCTTGGAGGGAGACCTGGAAGCGGCGGCGCTCGATCTGGACACGCGCGACGATCTGGTCCGGGTGTCTGGACAGCTGCGATACCGAGTGACTGTCGAGCGTCTGGGAGAGAGCCTGGTGATCCAGGGCCGTCTCGACTTGTCTCTGCAATGCACCTGCGTTCGATGCTTGCGGGCTTTCGACAGGACCTTGACGTTCGAGGACTGGGTTTGCCATATCCCTCTTGAAGGGGAGGATCGGGCGATGATCAACCACGATGTCGTGGACTTGACGCCTTACGTGCGGGAAGATATTCTTCTTGCACTTCCGCAACATCCGTTGTGTGAATCCGGATGCTGCGGCCTGCCTTCGGCGCCGCGCACAGAAGCCCCGCAATCGGGGTTGGGTCTGTCAGGAGATCGTGGCATGTCTGTGTGGGCCGATTTGGACAAACTGAATTTCTAAACCGATTTATGGGTGTTCCGAAGAGAAAACCATCGCATAGTCGTCAGCGCCAGCGTCGCGCGTACAACAGTGTTTTGAGTCTGCCGCAGCTCAGCACATGTCCCCAATGTGCGGCGCCTTGCCTGCCCCATCGCGTCTGCCCGGCTTGTGGATACTACAAGGGACGTCAGGTAAAGTCAGTCGAGGCCAAAGGATAGACCGAGTCGGCACTCCGGGAAGAGCCCGGGTTTCTTGGCTTTCCGCTCCCGTTCCCCCCAATGCGCATCGCTGTAGATGTCATGGGTGGAGATCGCGGTTGTCGGGTGGTGATTGAAGGCGCGCGCCTGGCGTTGCGAGCCTACCCGAAAATCGCAACCCTCTATCTCGTCGGCGATCAGGCTCAGATCAAGACGGCCCTGTCGGTCGCGCGCCGGGAGGATTCGCGACTCCAGACTGTGCACGCGAGTCAGGTGCTGACGATGGAGGACAAACCGCTTGTGGCGCTGCGCAAGAAGAAAGACTGCTCGATCGCACGAGCTGTCGAATTGGTGGCAGACGGACGCGCTGAAGCGGTGATTTCCCCGGGCAACACGGGCGGGGTGGTCACTGTCGCAACAGTGCGGCTTAGGCAGCTCGAACCGGTGGAACGTCCCGGCATCGCGGCCGTAATCCCCGCCCCGGAAAACGAGTTTGTGTTGATGGACGCCGGTGCAAACGTCGAGTGTCGCCCCCATCATCTGCTTCAGTTTGCCATCATGGGGAGCATCTATTCCCGGGAAATCCTCGGTTACACCCGTCCGCGTGTCGGCCTGCTGAGTGTCGGCACGGAAGACGTCAAAGGGAACGAACTGACCCAGCAGGCCTTCAAGCTCTGCGAGCGGGCAGACTTGCACTTCATCGGAAACGTCGAAGGACATGATCTGTTCGCCAATCGCGTGGATGTGGTCGTTTGCGATGGCTTCGTGGGCAACATTGTGCTCAAGACCTGCGAAAGTCTTGCGGCAAACATGTTCCGATGGATCAAGACCGAACTCACCAAGAACCCCAAACGCCAGCTCGGCGCGTTGCTGGCCAAGGGTGCCTTTCGGGCAATCCGACATCGCACGGACCCGGAGGCGCACGGCGGGGCTCCGTTGCTCGGCTTGAACGGGAGCATCGTCATAGCGCACGGCTCGTCGCGCGAGCGGGCGATCATGAATGCCATCGGGCAGGCGGTTCAGGCCGTCCAACACCGCATCAACCAGGTTATTACCCGCGAGTTGTCCGCCGCTGCCCCGCTGGGTGGCGGGCAAAGCCGGCTCTCAGCCTCCGCACACGCATGAATTCGCCTCGAAAGGTCTTTCGCAACCCCCGCGCCAAACACGATTTCAAGGGACGAACCTGCGCGGTGGCCGGCGTTGGTTCGTATGTCCCGTCTCGGGTGCTCACCAATGCCGATCTCCAGCGCATGGTCAATACCTCAGACGAGTGGATCATAAGCCGCACCGGCATCAAGGAGCGCCGCTTGGCGGCTCCTGACGAGGCGACATCGGATCTGGCCGCCAAGGCGGCAGTGAAGGCCATGGCGAACGCGCAGGTCACGGCCGACCAACTCGATTTGATCGTCGTGGCCACCGTCACACCCGACATGCTCTTTCCATCCACGGCGTGTCTGGTGCAGGAGAAGATCGGCGCCAAGCGCGCGGCGGCGTTCGATATCGAGGCGGCCTGTTCCGGCTTCATCTATGGTTTGGAAATCGGGCAGCAATTCATCATGTCGCGCACCTTCGACACGGTCCTGGTCATCGGAGCCGAGAAACTGTCTTCGATCGTGGATTGGAGCGACCGGAACACTTGTGTCTTGTTCGGCGACGGTGCGGGTGCGGCGGTTCTCAAGAACATGCCGGATTCGCACGGCTTGCTCACGGCGTTCATGGGCGCTGACGGATCCAAGGGGTCGGTGCTCTGCGTGCCGGGGGGCGGCAGCCGGTGTCCCGCCAGCGCCGATTCGGTTGCCAACCGGCTGCATTTTCTTCGGATGGACGGCAAAGAGACGTACAAGAATGCGGTGCAAGCCATGCTGTCGGCGGCCCAGGAGGTGTTGCGGCGGTGCGAATTGGATGTTTCGCAAATCAAGTGCATTATCCCCCATCAGGCGAACCGGCGCATCATCGACGCTGTCGGGGCGCGATTGGGAGCCAGACCCGACCAACTGTTTGTCAATCTCGAGAAGTACGGAAACACGTCGGCCGCCTCCGTGGGGATTGCCCTGGACGAAGCGGTGTCCCTGGGGCGCATCGAACGCGGCGATCTTGTGCTCCTGACCGTCTTCGGCGGCGGCTTCACGTGGGCTGCGGCCCTGATCGAATGGTGAATCGGGTTCGGCCATGCCGCATCCCGCCGCCGGGCGTGCGGCCGGCGTTGACGAAAAGAAGTATTGTGGTAGGCTGCATTCAACATCTATGAGCACCAGTAAACTGGACACTTCCGATGTCCTCCGTCCATTCCCCGCCGCCTCATCCCCAACACGATTGCTTCTCCCCGCCGAGCAGGTTGCGATTCGCAAGAACGGCATCGAGTTTCTGTCGCCCAATCCGATCCCGCTCTGGACGGAGGTGACGGTCGATCTGCGCTCTGCGCAGGGAGAGCGTCCAGTGCGCGGTTGCGGCGTGGTTGTGGATTGCATGGGGGACAGGCGCACCGGGTATATCGTCTCGCTCATGATGACCAGCCTCACGCGACAGTCGCAGGAACGCCTTTGCCAGCTTGCCGCGGATCGACTGGTCTGATTCCTGCTACTTCCAACACCCACACATGGAACTCTTCATTCGGATCCTGCAAACGGCGATCAATGGCGGGGCGTCGGACGTGCATATCAAGCCGGGTGGGCCCGTCATCTTCCGGATTGAGCGTTCACTCGTCGCCATCGAGGCCCCCACGCCGACGGAGGAATGGGTGAACAAGATCGTCGAGACCATCGTGCCGCGGCATGCCACCGCGCGGCTCGAAGAACACCGCGAGGTCGATTTCTCCTACTTCGTTCCGAATGTCGGCCGGTTTCGAACCAACGTGTTTCAGCAGAAGGGCCAGTGGTGTCTGGCGATGCGCTACGTCAAGATCAAGGTGCCCAGCTTCGAGGAACTGGGCCTGTTGCCGATCCTGAAATCGATTGCCGAATCGCCACGCGGCATCGTGTTGCTGTCCGGATCCACCGGATGCGGCAAGTCGACGACCCTGGCGGCGATGGTCGAGCACATCAATGCCACCTCGAAGAAGCACATCATCACTCTGGAAGACCCCATCGAGTACGTTTTCGAGGACAACCAGTCCGTGATCGAACAGCGCGAGATCGGTCTCGATTCGCTCTCGTTCGAGATGGGTCTGAAACACATTCTGCGACAGGACCCCGACGTCATCATGATCGGTGAAATGCGCGATGCGGTGAGTTTCATGGCCGCAATCAATGCCGCGGACACCGGCCACCTGGTCCTCTCGACGCTTCACACAACCACCGCGTCGCAGGCCATTGGACGCATCCTGGATTTCTTCCAACCGGACGAGCGCGACCAGGTCCGCCGTCAGTTGGCAGCCACCATGCAGGCCATCGTCTGCCAGCGGATGGCAGCACGGGTTGGCGGGGGCGTTGTGCCCGCCATCGAGATCATGATCAACACGCCGACGGTTCGCAAGATGCTCGAGGAGAACCGGCTCGAGAAGCTGGCCGCGGCGATCGAGACCGGCGTCGAGGACGGCATGCAGACGTTCAACCAGGCCCTCTTCAACCTGGTCAGGGAGGGAAGAGTGAGCGAGAAGGAAGCCCTTGCCAAAGCCACCAATCCGCAGGCGCTCGAAATGAATTTCAAAGGCATTTTTCTCGACGAAGCACGGCGCATTCTCACCTGACCTCCCCGCGTGTTCCCGGCTACGAGGACGAGCGCCTCGCGTTGCGGAGAAGGACCGTCGTCGACGCGCCCGCTCGTGGCGCGGGTTGTTCGCGACTGGCCAACGGGAGTCGGCGCCGGGAAGATCAGTCAACCTGGCCAGGCTGCCCACCCGAGAGGGCTGTTGCATTCACAAGCTCAGGGAACGGACAGCTCTGGCAGAGGGCGTCGGCGTGATCGCAGAAATCCCGGACGATCTGAAGCAACCCCTGCTGGTCAGCCGCCCGCCGCGGTTTGGGGAGCGAGCGGCCTGCCAGCAGCCTCTGCCGCGCGAGGCGCAGCACGGCGTTGTCCTGCGCCGCGGGCCAGGCGAAGTAACGATGTTCTGCGCGCCCCAGCAGTGCCGGGTCTCCGCCTGTCCCCGCACGACTCCACAGCCACGGCAGCACGACATTCATCGCCAGGTCGGTGACGCGCTGCAGGCCCAGCCAGGGGCGGGGTCTGGCCAAGTGACCCGACCGGAGTGTCCAGTGCCACGACCAGTAATCATGGGGCGCAACCTGCCAGCGCTCGAGGAGGGTGGCAGGCAAGCGACGGTCCGGGATATCCTCCGCCAGCCAGCCTTCGAGCCGATCGAGCCATGTCGGATCGTCCAGCCAGTGTGCGGCGAGCGCCAACCACCCGGGATCAGGTCCTCGGCAAATCGCGCTCGCTCGCGCCACCATTCGTTCCAAAGACTGATGAGGAATGCATCAGCGCCCCGGGAAGGACGAGCCAAAGCGTCCGGAAGCAGACCGGCGACTCCGAGCAGGAGGACCTGCCAGCGACGGGCGGAGGGGGGCCGGCCATCGATGCAGGCGCGGAATCGGGGCAGTAATTCAGCCAGTCGGCGGAGGGGCCAGACATTGTGTTTGTAGCCAAGAGCTCCAAAGAGCCCTTCCCAGAGCGCTTGTTCCCAACCCGCGTGGCGGGCGCGGGCTTGGAACCGTGCTGCTTTTTGCTCGAGACGCACCCTGGCGGCCTGCCGCAACAACTCTTCGAAGCCCCCTGCAGCCAGCCGGGAGAGCGGGTCGACGCACGCGCCGCGCAACGCCGGGGGCAGTTCGGCGGCATTCAATCCTCCCAGCCAGCATTCGAGTTCCGCCAGCGGTGCATCGATCCACTCTCGCACGGCCATTGTCGGCAAGGCACCAGAGGCGGCTCCCGGCGATTCCCACACAACGTGAAGGATGACCTTCCGGTAGGCCGGGTTCACCTGGTGCTGATGTTGCGACCAGCCGCTCGAACAGAGATCCACCTCGACGTCCCCGACTCGAGCCGGCGGCTCGCCAATCTGAATCACCGCCTCGCGGAAATCGGGGCCGGCCTCGCGGTTCCAGAAGCCCGGATGCAGCACAACGACCGGTCGACCGTCGGTCGTGTGCACGTCGTCTCGACGCAACCGTTGGTGCATCCAGATCAACTGCAACAGGCGTTCGGGCGGCGGCTGCCGGGGCTCCTCCTCGCGCACTTGGGCGGGAACCGATCGCGCCTTCCGCCATTTCTGGTATTGATTTTCAGGGAATCCTGCCACCTCGGCGTTCTATGTCGTCCGGGATTGGCCTGATGTCAAGGGGGCAAAGTGCCGGGCGGCATCACGCGATGCGCATTGTCGTGTCTCGTTCGGGCCCCGGCTTGCTCTTGCCGAGGCGGCTTGGCATGGTAGTCGCCCATGCGGCAAACGGTGCGAGCGTGGACGGAGGCGGCCGAGACTTTCGCCTTGGAGGTGATCTTCGAGCAGCGACAGGGCAAGCGCGCTACGTTCCTGCGCGGATTGCTTTTCGGGCTCTCGAAGCTGTTTGCCTTGGCCGTCAAGGCGCGGCGGTTCTTATATGATGTCCGCATCCTGCGCGATTCGACCATTGGCGTGCAGGTGATCGCGATTGGCAATCTGACCGTGGGCGGCACCGGCAAGACGCCGGTCGTCGAGAAGTTCGCCAGGGAGCTCAAAGACCAGGGACGGAACGTCGCCATTCTGTCGCGTGGTTACCGATCCAAACCGACGCCCCTGGCAAGACGCCTTCTGAACAAGGCGCTCTTCAGGGAAGAGAAGACGCCGCCCCGTGTGGTCTCCGACGGCAAGTCGCTGTTGCTCGATTCGGACACAGCCGGCGACGAACCGTACATGCTTGCATCCAATCTGAAGGACGTCGTGGTGCTCGTCGACAAGGACCGCGTCAAGGCCGGCCTCTACGCCATCGAGAAGTTCGGCTGTGACACGCTGCTCTTGGACGACGGATTTCAGTACTGGAAGCTGCGCGGACGGCGGCACGATGTGGTGCTGGTGGACCGCCAGCAGCCCTTTGGCAACGAACACCTGCTTCCGCGAGGCACGCTGCGCGAGCCGCCCTCCCACCTGGCCCGCGCCCGCACGGTCTTCATCACGAAGAGCGACGGGCAGACCACCGACCTGCGCCGTCGGATCAGCCAATACAATCGCGACGCCCGGGTGGTCGAGTGTGTCCACCAACCGCTGTATTTCGAGGATGTCTTCACCGGCCAGCGGCGGGGACTGGACTTGCTCAGGGACCGGCGGATTGCCTCGCTCAGCGGCATTGCCCAGCCTGAGAGCTTCGAGTCGAGCCTGATCCAGCTCGGCGCCAGGCTGGTCTACACCAAGCGATTTGCGGATCATCACCGCTTTACGCAGCAGGAAGTGCTCAATGTCATTAACCGCAGCAAGAAGCGCCAGGCCTCGATGGTCATCACCACACAGAAAGACGCCGTCCGTTTCCCAAAACTCGACCGGCGCGACCTCCCCGTCTATTTCATGCGTGTCGAGATCAGAATTGTGCGGGGCGCCAAGGACTTTCAAGAATGCGTGCGCCAGATTTGTTTTCGGCAGAGCGAAGACCGTTCCGGCTCAAAACAGCGACATTGACAGATTCGAACGGCTCGCTTTCCTAGCGGCAGCATGATCATCACCTCACTGTCGCGTCTGCCGGTTGCCTCGCGCCGCACGGCTTTTCTCCATTTCCTGCGCGGGGGCGCCGCCACCCTCTTGCTGATCGGCCTGGTTGCCGGGTGCGCCGGCGCCAAACCGGTCCCGGCTTCGGCCGGCCACAGCCGAGCCCTCGAAACGCCGCTGGATCGCTACGTCGCCGGGCCCGATCCGGCCTATGCGTGGCAGGCGGTCACAAACGCCCGGATCAATGACGTCACAGTTACGATCATCGATATGACCTCCCAATCGTGGCTGACGACCAACGAGGTCGATCGCCCCCTTTGGCGCCATTGGCTGGTCGTTGCGCGGCCCGATGCTCTCGAACACTCGACTGCTCTGCTGATGATCGGCGGCGGCAACAACAAGGACAAAGGACTGCCCAAACCGTCCGACGCACTGATCCAGATGGCACGGCAAACCCGCTCGATGACCGCCGAACTGCGCATGGTGCCCAACCAACCGCTCGTCTTCGGACAGGACGGACGCGAGCGGGTCGAGGATGATCTGGTCGCCTATACATGGGACAAGTTCCTGCGGACCGGAGACGACCGGTGGCCGGCCCGGCTGCCGATGACCAAAGCGGCCGTGCGTGCGATGGACACCGTGAGCGCATTCTGCGCCAGCACGGCCGGAGGCGGCGCGAAGGTGGACACGTACGTGGTGGCCGGGGGGTCGAAGCGCGGATGGACGGCGTGGACAACAGCGGCCGTGGACAAACGGGTGGTGGCGGTCTGCCCCATCGTGATCGACCTGCTCAATATCGTGCCGTCGTTCGAGCACCATTACCGCACATACGGCTTCTTCGCCCCGGCCATCAAGGACTATGTCGGCGCGGGCATCATGGACTGGATGAACACACCCGAATTCAAGCGGCTCATGCGGATTGTCGAGCCGTTCGAGTATCGGGATCGCCTCACAATGCCCAAGCTGATCGTCAACGCGAGCGGGGACCAGTTCTTCCTGCCTGACTCGTCGCGGTTCTACTTTGACCGGCTGCCGGGCGTGAAATATCTGCGGTGCGTCCCGAACGCCGATCACTCGCTCAAGAACAGCGATGCATGGGAGACGCTCATGGCCTGGCACCACGCAACGCTCAACCGCACACATCTTCCGCGCTTCTCCTGGCAACACGAGGGCGGGGACGCAATCCGGGTTCGGACCGTCGATCAACCGACCGATGTCCGGCTCTGGCAGGCCACGAATCCCGCGGCGCGCGATTTCAGGCTCGATGTCATCGGCCCCGCCTGGACGAACCAGGTGCTGAGGCAGGACGACCGCGGGGCCTACCTCGGGCGCGTCACCTCTCCTAGCCAAGGCTATACGGCCTTCTTCGTCGAGTTGACGTATCCACTGGGCGGACCGGCTCCCCTCAAACTCACGACGGACGTCCGGGTCACTCCCGACACACTCCCCCACCCGCCGTATCAGCCGAAGCCGCTGAAACGTTGAGCCGCGCCCCGCTCAATTCTCGGCGGAGTGGAGACCTCCGGAGCCGGCACGGAAAGCGATGTTGGTGCGGTCAGGCTGCTGCGGAAGGGGCGTGGCGCAATTCCAGTAGCAGACGCCGCAGTGAACACACTTCTCACGGTCGAACACGGGGACTCCGCCTTCGCCGAGCGTGATCGCCTGGCCGGAACAGGCCTCGATGCAAATCTTCGTGCCGCAGCGCTGGCACAGTTCCGGGTAGAGAAATACGACGTGATCCGCATAGCCCGAGGGGGCCTGCACTTTGCCCCCCATGAGCAGGGCATCCTGATGGGACACCAGCAGTTGGCCATCGCGCGGAATGGAAGGCCAGCCGACTTTCTCCATCAAAGCCGCGTGCAGTGAAACGCCCTTGGCCTGGCATTCCTCACGCAGGCGCTCGATCTCCGATGGCGTGACACGTCCGCGGTAATACGCTTCGACAGAGGGAATCCGTTTCCAGGGAGGCACGGGGTTGCCTGTCAGGGTGAATCGCCCGTTTGTCAGCCCGGCCAGCGCCATGCCGATCATGCCGCGGACGACGCCTTTGTGGAAACCGTCACGCGATTTCTCGGCGATCAGGGCCTCACGCTCGACCCAACTCGAACGGCGGCGTCTGACATAGGCGGCTTCCAGGTTGGCCCTGGTGAAGGGCTGCCGGGCCTTCAGCAGTTCGAGCACCGCTTCGGCCAGCAGCGTCCCCGTCACCCACGCCTCATCCACGCCGGAGCCAGTGAGGACATTGGTGCTGCCGCTGCCTTCGCCGATGCGCACGTATCCGTCGCCCACCAGATGCGGTTCGCCGCGTCGTCCGGATTCGCCCAACGTCTTGGCGCCCCAGGAGCGGAGTTTGCCTCCGTCGAGGAAGCGCCAGAGATACGGATGCCTCATCCAGTGCTGCAAATAGTCGTAGGCGGTGCGCATCGGGCTGTCGAACCACGACGGCACAAAGATGCCGAGTGACGCCACCCGATTCGGATGCACATAGAAGAAACCGAATATCTCCGGCTCGGGATAGCCGAAGGTGTGCAAGACGGTGCCGGCTTCGAGCGGCGTCCCTTCCGGCAAGTCGACCACGAACTTCATGCCCGCCGCCCAATCGCGGATGTAGTGGCCCGGCGGCAGACCGAAATGGGCGTCGAGCTGCTGGCCGATTGCCCCCACCGGGCCATCGCCGACAACTGTCAGCGCCGCCCCGATGTCCATCCCTGGCAGAAAACCGTCGCTGGGCTGTCCGAGTCTGTCGACCCCTTGATCGATGAGGCGGACTCCGACGACCTTGTCATTCTCGATCAGGGCTTGGGCGACGGGTGTCCCCGGCCAGATCTGAATCGCGCCGCCGCTCTGCACCTGCGCGCCGACCCACTGCAAGAACTGACCCAACCCGAGCACGAGACCGCCGCGTTTGTGGAGGAACGACGGTGTCCAAGGCAATTCGAGGGCCTGATGTCTCAACGGCAAAACACCTTGGAACAAACGCAGCATCCTGTCCGCACCCCGCAGGACTGCCGACCGCCGGCTCGCGCCGACCGGATCGAGCAGATACAGGACCTTTTCA
Source organism: Verrucomicrobia bacterium ADurb.Bin006 (assembly GCA_002071485.1). Lineage (GTDB taxonomy): Bacteria > Verrucomicrobiota > Verrucomicrobiia > Limisphaerales > J093 > MWFF01. The sequence continues at coordinate 12,593 of MWFF01000080.1, forward strand.
TGGGTGACCGGCGCGCTCATTGGGATGTTGGCCCGGTCAAGATCCGGAAAAGTCGTCCGCAGGCCATGCCCGCGGGTCACCACGCCGGAGACGCCGAAGCCGATGTCATCGGCGCGCTCGTAGCACATGACCTGAAGGGGCAAACCGGGCATGACCGCGCTTTCAATGGCCGGACTGCCATCGGAATTGACGAGCTGCTTCGAGAGCGTTGTCAGAAACCCGGCTGTTGCCGGACCGAACCCGACGCAGACGATGTCCACATCGAGTCGCTGGCGATCCGGACGGGGCGGATCGGATTGAGCGGGTGCTGTTTCCACGACACTGGTTCCGGCCTTCGGCAGCCGGCAAGAGACCCTAAGTGGAAACCGGGATGCGGGTCAATTGCCCGGTTCTTGCTGTCCCTGGGCGGCTTGGGTGGTATGATTCTTGCCAGTCAGTCAATCGATGAACAGACCATGAAAGTCTCATTCCACGCGCAGTGGGCCGTTCGATCGTTGCTGGCCGCTGGTCTCCTCACAATGGGGGTCGGCCATGGCCAGGTTCTGCTGTCCGAATTTCAGGCCAGCAACCTGCGCACGCTCGACGACGAGGATGGCAACTCTGCAGACTGGATCGAAATCCATAACGCGGGCGATCTCCCGGTCGACCTGGCAGGATGGTCGCTGACCGACGATGCCGGCCAGCTCAGGAAGTGGCAGTTTCCCTCGACCAACATTGCCCCTGGCCAGTATCTCGTCGTCTTCGCGTCAGGAAAGAACCGCCGTATCCCCGGGCGTCCGCTTCACACCGATTTCCGTTTGAGCGCGTCGGGTGAATTCCTGGCATTGGTCAAAGCTGACGGACGCACTCTCGCCACGGCTTACAGTCCCGCGTATCCCCCACAGGCTGAAGACATCAGTTACGGTTTGCCGTTGCGCCCGACGAGTCATGCGTTGGTTGGGCCTCGAGCGCCCGGCAAGTTGCTGATCCCGCGCGACGACGATCTGGGAACCAACTGGGTGCGCCCCGATTTCGACGACTCCGACTGGACCCCGGTCGTCACCGGGGTGGGCTTCAATGTGCCGGGCGATTTGGTCGGGAGCGACATCGAGGGTGCGATGCGGGGAATCAATCCGACGGCCTATTTGCGCATCCCGTTTGTCGTCACGAACCTCGCGGCCCTGGACCGGCTGACATTGAACATCCGTTACAACGACGGGTTTGCGGCCTATCTCAACGGCTTCCCAATCGCTCAACGCAACGCGCCGGTGACGGCGCCTGGAGGCGTGCTTGCCAACAGTGCCGCGGACTGGTCCTTCACCGGCCAGCAGGGGTTCAACAACTGGTATTACGGGTTCTACGATCTCACGGCGGATGCCGATGGCCGATACGATGCCGGTCGTGACTTCGTGAGTTCGCATCCGCAGTGGTCGTGGAATGGCGGCGCGTGGGTTCTGGGCCCCGCCAATCCGCCCTGGGATGCCATCACGCAAGGCGGTTGGTTCTCCAACGGAGAGAACAGCGGTGGGGTGCATTGGGTGATTCGCCGCTGGGTGTGCGAGGCGCCTGGGACGTTTGTCTGTCAGGTGGCTTTCGCGAAGGAGAATCCGACCTGCGGCAATGGCGCCACCCTCCGCGTATTCGTCAATGGCAATGAGCAGTATCAGGCGACTGTCGCCTTTGACGACACCACAGGCCTGCACACCAATCTCACGGTGACCGACCTTGCCGCGGGTGACACGCTCGATTTCGCATTGGACCCGCTTGGCACAGACGGCCAGCGGACCGATCACTGCGACGAGGTGACGTTCTCGGTCGTCATCGATCAGATTCCATCCGACGGGGCTGTCTGGAACACAATGGCCAATGCGGCTCGCACGCCGGACGAGACCCTCGTGCCCGAGTCGTTCGACCTCACGCGCTATCGGGATGTGCTAATCAGTGGCACGAACGTGCTGGCCATTCAGGGCCTGAACATCAGCGCTGACGACGCCGACTTTCTGCTGGCCCCTGAACTGGCGGGCGGGTGTCTGGGGCTGAGCCTCGATGAGCATGTCTACTTTCCCAAACCGACTCCCGGAGAGGCGAATGGCTCCGGGACGGCAGCGCTCGGGCCGATCATCAGCCAGGTGGAACATCAGCCCGTCGTGCCAGAGGATTCGGAGGACCTGATCGTCCGGGCGCGCGTCACCTCGAGTTTCGGTCCGGTCGGCGCAGTCACCCTTCGCTATCGCGTCATGTACTCGGGCGAAGCGTCCATTCCAATGCGCGACGACGGCGTCCACGAGGACGGAGATGCAGGCGACGGCATCTACGCGGCGCGCATCCCGGCGGCGGCGGCCGGCCCCGGACAGATGATCCGCTACGCGATTCTTGCCGCGGACGATCAGGGGCGGACGAGCCGGCTGCCGGCCTACACCGACCCGCTGGGCAGCCCCCAATACCGCGGCACAGTCGTGCGCGACCCTGCGCTCGAAGCCTCGCGGCTTCCGGTGTTGCATTGGTTCATTCAAAACCCGTCCGCGGCGAATTCCGACACACGGGCCAGTGGATCCCTGTTCTTTGACGGCGAGTTTTACGACAACGTGGGCGCAACCATTCATGGCCAATCCACGCGCGGGTTCCCTAAACGCAGTTACGATCTCGATTTCAACCCGGGTTACAAGTTCCGGTGGTCCGACGACGCGCCGCGGGTCGATGACTTGAATCTGCTCACCACGTGGGCGGACAAGTCCCACATGCGGAATGTGCTGGCACACGAGACCTATCGCGACGCGGGGGCGCAGAGCCACTTTGCGTTTGCGGTGCGGGTTCAACAGAACGGGGCGTTCTTCAGCGTCGCCAACCTGGTCGAGAATGGGGATGACAACTTCCTCAAACGCCTGGGGCTGGACCCGCGGGGGGCTCTTTACAAGATGTACAACTCGGCCGACAGCGCCGCCGGCAACGAGAAGAAGACCCGCAAGAACGAGGGCACCGCCGATTTGGCCGCGCTCATCCAGGGGATGTCCCAGGCCGGCGCAAAGGCCCGGGAGGCCTTCATGTACGACAACCTCGACGTGCCGCAGATGATTAACTTCCTGGCGGCCAAGATCATTACGGCGGACACGGACTGTTGCCACAAGAATTACTACCTCTACCGGGACAGCGAGGGCACACGCGAATGGATGGCGATGCCGTGGGACGTGGACCTTTCTTTCGGGCGGGTTTGGACTGGCGCCCATGCCTACTACGACGAGCAGATTTACACCAATCAATCGATCTTCATTGGCAGCGGCAACATCGTCTTCAGCCCCATTTACAACACCTCGGCGACGCGCCAGATGTTCCTGCGCCGCTTGCGGACACTGATGGACGACCTTCTCCAACCGCTCGCCACGCCCGCCACAAACGATTCCTACCGGATCAAGAGCCGCGCGCTGCGCGATCAGATCGCCCCCGACGCCGCCCTCGATCTCGCCAAGTGGGGGACATGGGGCACGCGCGAGACGATCACCCAGGCGGTCGACCGCATCTGGAATCAGTTCCTTCCTGGACGCCGGGTCTACCTGTTCCGCACCCTGTCCGTCACCAACGGCGGTGAAATCCCGCTCCCGCAACCCGCCGATGCCGTCGTCGAGATCGGCAGCCTCGAGTACCGCCCCGCCAGCGGCAACCCCGCCGAGGAATGGCTCTCGATCACCAATGCCAACCCCTATGCGGTCGATCTCTCCGGCTGGCAACTCGACGGCGCCGTCCGTTTCACCTTCAAACCCGGGACGGTTCTTCCCGCGCGCGCGGCGCTGTTCGTCTCGCCCGACGTCCGGGCCTTCCGCGCCCGCTCGACCAGCCCCAGAGGCGGCGAACGACGGCTCGTCCTGGGCCCTTACAAAGGCGACCTATCAGCCCGGGGAGAAACGCTCACTCTGAGCGACAATCGCGGGCGACTGGTCCACACGCGGACCTATGCGGGCTCTCCGAGCCTGGCCCAGCAGTTCCTCCGGATCACCGAAATCATGTACCATCCGGCGCCGTTGGCCGGGCATCCGGACATCGAAGAATCCGAATTCGAGTTCATCGAACTGCGCAACACAGGACGCGTCCCTCTCGATCTGCGTGGCGTGCGATTCACCGATGGGATTCAATTCGACTTCGCTGCTGGCTCGATCACCACCCTCGAAGCCGGCGCCCGGGTTCTGGTGGTGCGCAATGCCGACGCGTTCTCGCTGCGGTATGGCACCGGCCTCCCGGTGGCCGGCGAATACACCGGGCTGCTGGACAACAGCGGTGAGCGCCTCCGGCTCGAGGACAGTTATGGAGAAAAAATCCTCGAATTCACCTACGACGACCACTGGTATCCGATCACGGATGGGCACGGCTTCTCCCTCGCCATCGCGGATGACACTGTCGAGTGGACTCGATGGAGTGACCGGCAGAGTTGGCGCCCCAACGGAATCCTCCACGGCACCCCGGGGCTGCTCGATCCTCCGCTGCCCACCCTGCCGCCTGTTGTCATCAACGAAGTCCTCGCCCACTCGACCGGCCCCCAGAAGGATGCCGTCGAACTCCACAATCCAACCGACGCCCCGATCGACATCGGCGGATGGCTGCTCACCGACACTTTTTCCTGGCCGGAGAAATACCGTTTGCCTTCGCCGACCATCATTCCCGCCCTCGGCTTTGTCGTCTTCACCGAAACCGACTTCAACCCGACGCCGGGGCAGCCCCCCAGTTTCGCCTTGGGCGCGAACGGCGACGACGTTTGGATCTTCAGTGCGGACGATGCGGGGCGTTTGACCGGCTACGTGCAGGGGTTCGATTTCGAGGCGACCGCCAGTGGCGTCAGCCTCGGGCGGCACACGAACAGCGTGGGCGATGTGGATTACCCGCCGTTGGCTTGGGTCACCCTGGGCGAACCGAATGCCGTGCCGCGTGCGGGCCCGGTTGTCATCTCCGAGATCATGTGCCACCCGGCAGCCACCGGAACCACAAATCAGCCGGCCAGTTTCATCGAGTTGGCCAACATCTCAACCACCAACGTTCCACTGGCTGACCCCGCGATGCCGGACTCCCCATGGCGGCTGCGCAACGGTGTCCAGTTCGCGTTTCCGCCGGGCGCCGCGCTGCCTTCGGGCCACCGCCTGCTGGTGGTCGGCTTTGATCCCGTTGCGGACGCCAAAGCGCGCGCCTCTTTCATTTCGCTCTACGCCGTTCCGCCTGATGTGCCACTGCACGGGCCTTGGCAGGGGCGACTCGCCAACGACGAGGGCACGATCGAACTGGTGCAACCGGCCGTTGAGCAGGGCCAGGAGACAGCTTTCATGCTTGTGGACAAGGTGCACTACATGGACCGGGCTCCGTGGCCGACCGGGGCCGACGGGTCGGGCGCCTCGCTGCAGCGAAGAACGCTCGCCTCCTACGGGAACGAACCGACCAATTGGTTTGCCTCGACACCCACGGCTGGCGCGGTGAATGAGCCCAACGCGTTGCCCACCGTGCAACTCACCGCACCCAGCCAGAACGCCGTGTTGCACTGGCCCGCCGATCTGCTCCTGAGCGCATCGGCCCAAGACAGCGACGGCCGAATCGTCCGCGTCGAGTTCTTCAATCACGGCCAAAAGCTCGCCCAAATCACGGAGGCGCCATACACATTCGTATGGACGAATCCGCCGCCGGGCGCGCACCTGTTGCGAGCCGTGGCAGTCGACGATCGCCTGGGCGCGACAACGTCGGACGCGACGGCAGTCACCGTGATTGCGCCTCCGCCTGTTGTGCGTATGGTTGCGCCCGCCGACGGCGCCGTGTTGCTCGCGGGCAGCACGATCGCGGTGGCCGCGGAAGCCGAGCCGGCTGCCGGCCAGATCGACCGCGTGCGCCTCTATGCCGGACCAACCGTTCTCGCCGAACTGCTCGCGCCGCCGTTCGAGTTCACCTGGCCCGCCGTCCCGGCAGGCGTCTACGATCTCCAGGCCGTCGCCCTGGACTCCTTCGGCCTGGCCAGCACCTCCGCTGTTGCGCGCGTTGGGTTCTCGACCGGCACGATCGCGGCATCCACCATCGTGCCGACTGGCTCGCGATGGAAGTACCTCGATGACGGCTCGGCGCCCGACCGGGCTTGGACGACTCTTGAGTTCGACGATTCAGGCTGGAAATCAGGGGTCGCCGAACTCGGGTACGGCGATGCCCGCGAGGGCCGGCCGGAAGCGACACAGATCGGGTTCGGGCCTGATGCGGCCAACAAACATATCACATCGTATTTCCGGCATTTGTTCACTGTCACAAACGTGTTCGCGTACAGAGACCTCACCGTCGGGTTGATGCGTGACGACGGCGCCGCCGTGTACCTGAACGGAATCGAGGTGTTTCGAAGTAACCTTCCGGAGGGGCCAATTCACAGCCGCACCCTCGCCAGCTACGCCGTGTCCGGAGCCGAGGAGAGCGCGATCTTCACCCAGTCAGTCACGCCTGCGCGCCTGCGCGAGGGTCCGAATATGCTCGCGGTTGAAGTGCATCAGGCCTCACCCGGCAGCACCGATCTGAGCTTCGATCTGGCCCTTTCGGGCACGCGCGTCTTTCTCGCTCCCCTGCTGTTGGCCCAACCGCAGTCGCAGTCGGTGGCGCGTGGCGCGACCGCGACATTCACGGCTTGGGCCGGCGGAACCGAACCGCTCGCATTCCAGTGGCGATTCAACCATGTCCCGATTCTCGCGGCGACCAACTCGACGCTCACGCTCAGCGACGTCCAACCGAGCCACGCGGGCGCCTACCAACTGGTCGTGAGAAACGCCCTGGGCGCCGCCGTGAGCGAACCTGCCACGCTGACGCTCACGAATCGTCCGCCGACGACCGTGGATGACGGGATTCTGGTGCCCCAGGGCCAGACAGCCTTCGTGAGTGCCTCGCTCCTGACATCCAACGACTCGGATCCCGACGGCGACGCGGTGCGCTTGATCAGCGTGAGTCCCTTGAGCGAACAAGGCGCCAGCGTCGCAGTCGTCTCGGGCCAGGTGCGCTATCAGCCCCCAGCCGCTTTTCAGGGCGCCGATCGTTTCACCTATGCCGTCGCCGATCCGCAGGGTCTCGCCTCGACCGGCAACGTCGCCGTGTTCGTGTATGCGGGCCCGCTGCCGACTCTGAATCGACTGACCGTCGTTCCGGAATCGACAGTCCTTCGTATTCGCTACTCGGGCGGACCGGGGCGGACGTTCGAATGGCAACGGAGTCTCGACCTGAGGCATTGGGAGGTTCTGACCTCGGGCGTCATTCCGCCTCACAGCTTCGTCGAGTGGATCGAGCCGTTGTCGACCGCCGGCCGAGCCTATTACCGCGTCGTGCAGAGATGAGGTCAACACCGAGAGACAGACGAACACCCCAACCTTGCAACGTTGGCGTTGACCGCTACGCTCAGCGGTATGAACCGACGTTCTTTCCTTCGGCGCAGCGCCGCCGCACTGCCCCTGTTCACCTGGGCCCCGCTTCTGGCGGATGAGGACCGCCAGGGCGGCCGCGAGCGGGCCGCGGACCTCGTCATTGTCGGCGGCGGGCTTGGCGGGTGCGCCGCCGCGCTTGCGGCCTGCGGCGCCGGACTCCGCGTCATTCTCACCGAGCCGACCGACTGGATTGGCGGCCAGCTCACATCGCAAGCCGTGCCGCCGGACGAGCATCCTTGGATCGAGAGCTTCGGATGCACCCGCGCTTATCGGCAATTCCGCGAGGCCGTCCGCGCTTACTATCGCAACCACTATCCGCTGACGCCGGAAGCGCGGGCCAACCCGCGGCTCAATCCAGGCAACGGCTGGGTGTCGCGCCTGTGTCACGAGCCGCGCGTCGCCTTGGCCGTGCTCGAACAGATGCTGGCCCCGCATGTCAGCGGAGGGCGACTGCGCCTTCTCCTCGAGCACGAGCCGGTCTCGGCTCTGATGGGCGCCGACCGTGTCCGGGCGGTGACGCTCCGCAACCGGCGCACGGACGGCCGCGTCACACTGACAGCCCCGTACTTTGTCGATGCCACCGAGTTGGGCGACCTGCTTCCGATGACGGGGACCGAGCATGTCCTGGGCGCCGAGGGACGCGCCGACACTGGAGAACCGCACGCCGCCGCCGTCGCCGACCCCAGGAACCAACAGGCCATCACCTCCTGCTTCGCCGTCGATTATCTCCCTGAAGAGGACCACACCATCGAGCGGCCATCCGAATATGCCTTCTGGCGGGATTACGTGCCCGATTTGAAACCGGGCTGGACAGGGCGCCTGTTGAGTTGGGACTCGACACATCCTCACACCCTCAAACCGCGCAGTTTGATGTTCGACCCCACCATGAAGGCCGCGGGCGTCAATCTGTGGTCTTACCGCCGGATCGCCGATGCGGCCAATTTCGTTCCTGGGACCTTCTCGAGCGGGATTTCCTTGGTGAACTGGCCGCAAAACGACTACTGGGTTGCGCCTTTGATCGAAAACACACCGGACGAGATCGCCCGGAACGTGCAACGGGCCAAGGAACTCAGCCTCTCCCTGCTCTACTGGATGCAAACCGAGGCGCCGCGTCCCGATGGCGGAGTCGGCTGGAAAGGGCTGCGCTTGCGACACGACATCGTCGGCACAACGGACGGCCTCGCCAAGCACCCCTATATCAGGGAGGCCCGGCGCATCCGAGCGGAATTCACCGTCGCCGAACAACACATTGGCACCGACGCGCGGATGCAGGCCACGGGCAAATCCCGCGCGGACGTGACCGCGGAACCCTTTGCGGACAGCGTCGGCGTCGGCGCCTACCGAATCGATCTTCACCCCAGTTCTTCGGGGGAGAACTATCTCGATCTCAGTTCGCTTCCGTTCCAGATCCCGCTCGGTGCGCTGCTGCCACAACGCGTCGAGAACCTGCTTCCCGCCGCCAAGAACATCGGGACGACGCACATCACCAATGGGGCCTACCGCTTGCACCCGGTCGAATGGAACATCGGCGAGGCGGTGGGATACCTTGTGGCCTATTGCCTGCGCAGCAAGGAACCGCCGCGCCAGGTGCGCCGCGATGCCAAGCGCCTCGCCGAGTACCAGCAGAGCCTGCGTAACGCCGGCTGCGAACTCGAATGGCCCAGGGTCAGGCCGCTGTAAATCGGGCGAACGTGGTTGCAGCGTTCGACGGGCGCACTACACTGCCCGCGCGCAATCTCGCATCATGCCTGTCAAGCCAGAGACAAATCAGACGGCGCGGCATCGCATCTTGATCGTCGACGATGATCCGGGCCAGAGAAGCCTCCTCGAATCGCTGCTTCGCGGCCAGGGCTTTGACACCGTCGTGGTGGCATCGGGCGAACAAGCCCTCGACGCCTTGCGGACTCAGCTCGTCAGCATGATGATCTCGGATGTGCGGATGCCCGGGTTGAGCGGGCTCGAGACGTTGCGCCTGGCCCGTCAGGCACACCCGCGGCTGCCTGTTTTGTTGGTGACCGCTTACGCCGACATCCGCGATGCCGTGGGCGCCATGCGCGACGGAGCACTGAACTACCTCACCAAACCGATCGATTTCGACGAGTTGTTGGCGTCCGTGCGCCAGGCGATCGGCCTCACGCAGGCGCCGCCGATGCGCTTCGGAGAGCGCCATCAGTTGCCGGCTCATGTGGTGGCCTGCAGTCCATTGATGCAGGCGGTCTTTCGGGATGCCTCGCTCATCGCGCCGTCGGACAGCCGCATTCTGATCACCGGGGAGAGCGGCGTGGGCAAGGAGGTGCTGGCGGAGGTTATTCACGCCTGGAGCGCGCGAGCGAATGGACCGTTGGTGCGCGTGAACTGCGCCGCCCTGCCCGAGAACCTGCTCGAAAGCGAGTTGTTCGGCCATGAGAAAGGGGCCTTTACCGGCGCCCATGCCCAACGGATCGGACGATTCGAGTTGGCCGGCAAGGGCACGATCTTCCTGGACGAAATCGCCGAGATGTCGCCGCAACTGCAAGCCAAGCTCCTCCGTGTCACGCAGGACGGGTGCTTCCAGCGCGTCGGATCGAATGCGGATCGGGTCACCCAGGCCCGCCTGCTGGCCGCCACAAACCGCGACCTCGAAGACGAGGTCAGGCAAGGGCGGTTCCGCGAGGACCTGTTCTACCGGCTGAACGTGGTCGAACTTCACGTGCCCCCCCTCCGCGAACGGATCGAAGACATCCTGCCCCTTGCCCATGCCTTCCTGGCCGACTACACCGGCGGGCGCACGCGCCTGTCGAATCCGGCCGTCGAGTGCATGAAACGTTATGTCTGGCCGGGCAACGTGCGCGAGCTGTGCAATGCCATGGAACGGGCCGCGCTGCTCTGCGGCGGCGAGTTGATCCTCCTCGACCATCTCCCCGCTCGCGTCCGGGCGACCACGGCGTCCGCCCCCACTGCGCCGCCGACCGAAGGGCAGCAACTCGAAGAGGTCGAACGTCAGACAATCCTCGAAGCCCTGCGCAAACACGGTCATAACCGCACCGAAACGGCCAAAGCCCTCGGCATTAGCCGACGCGCCCTCATCTACAAACTCCAACGGTTCCGCGAACTGGGGTTCGACGTCGATGCACCGTGACTCGGTCGGAGATGGAGGGGACAGTGCGTCGGTGCGTCGGTGCGTCGGTGCGTCGGTGCGTCGGTGCGTCGGTGCGTCGGTGCGTCGGTGCGTCGGTGATGGGGTGGTCCCGCAGCCGCGCAGCCCGGCCCTCCGAAACCCCATGCTCAGCGGAGAGGTGACTTGAAGTCCTGCAGCCCGCGGACCACTTCGCGCGCAACGGTATGGATGATGCCCGGCTCGTTCGAGTGGCCCAACGTGAATGTGACCAGCACAAACGTGTGGCCGTCTGGCAGCTCGATGCAGGCGGCGTCGTGGCGGGTTTCGCTCGTCCAACCGGCTTTTGACCAGAGCCGAGCGTCCGGCGGAAGGGCCGGACCGGTGAACTTCGCCTGGCTGTCGGAATCCTTCGAATCGGGCCGGGGATCCCGCTTCATCAATTCGAGCATCTGCCGGCAACGCGCCGCCGAGACGGCCTTTCCGGTGACAATCTCGACCAACAGTCGCGCCGTTGCATCCGTGGTCAGGGCGTTCCGCTTGGGATCGAATGCCTTGATCGCCTGGGTCTCGCGTCCGTACGGGCCCTCGCACCACGGTTTCTTGTTGGCGTTGATGCGAGTGTAGCCCAGGGACGCAAAGTAGCGGTTGACCGCGTCGCGCTTCTGGAACCAGGACTCGAGTTCGTCCGGAGGCAGCTCGGGGCCGCTGGTCGTGCCTGTGAGCAGGTCCACAATGTAATGAGTCGCTTCGTTGTAGGACTCGACGATCATGTCGCGCATCGCGCGACGGAGTTCGGCGGTATCCTCGAGTCTGCCCTCTTCGAGCCATTGATGTGCCGCGACCAGGTAGAACAGCTTGATCACACTGGCGGGGTAGATCATCTCCTGTCCGCGGTAACTGGCTTGAACCGGCCTCTCGAGATCGCGCAGATCGACCAGCGTTACCGCGAACTGGTTCGTCTCGAGCCTCGGCTCGCTGAACCGCGCCAGCGCGGCGCCCACAGCCCGGTCGACGATTGCCTGGAGCTCAGGCGATGCCGCCGGGTCGTAACTCATGGTCGAGCCGGCATGAGTGGTCATGGCAACGAGAACAAGTGGGATGATGGCGTGAATCAGAGAACGACGGGAGCGTGTCATAGACATGATGCGACAGTGCAGGTTTCGGTCAGACCGCCGGACGCAGAAAGCGCATCACCGAATCGCCGTGCCGCAGCACTTTCAAGTCGGTCCACGGCGCCGGGAGGGTAAGCGTGTCGCGGCTCGCATGGCCCAGCACGAGCAGACCGCCGGACGCGATCAGACGCGGGAGGTCGGCATCATCGAGGAGCTGTTGCGACAAGGACTGCGAACGATGGCCCACGTTCTTCTCGCCGAAGGGCGGATCGGCCAGGATCAGATCGAACGTCTCGCCCGCGGCGCGAAGCTGAGCGATCGCAGCGAAGGCGTCCTGGGCGCGTATCTCGAATCGTCCGGCGGGCAGGCCGGTCGCCTCGAGGTTTCTGCGGATCATCGCCGCATGACGCCCGGCTTTCTCGACCGCCACGACGCGCAGCGCGCCGCGGCTGAGGCACTCGAGACCGAGCGCCCCCGAGCCGGCGAACAACTCGAGCGCCTGGGCGCCCGCAACCCGATCGCCCAGACTGTTGAACACAGCCTGTTTCACCAAGTCCGGCGTCGGACGCACAGCCAAACCCTTCGGCACGCCCAGCAGCCGTCCGCCAGCCATTCCCCCCACGATCCGCATCGAAGGGGACGCTAGAGCCAGTTCGGCCCTTTGTCCAGCCGACAGGGCTGTTCAGGTTTGCAGTTGATGGTTGAGCGCTGGACCTTGAGCGTCCTTGATTGCGGAGTCCGATCCGCATGAAATCGCTGAATCTCACCACTTCCCTTGCCGCTCGAAATCGCAAATGTCGCATCTGAATAGCCGGTCCCGCCGAGACGTCTGTTAAGAGTCCTTGACCGGTGAAGCGTGTTGCGGAGCAGTCAGGTCGGTCTGCTAGTGCTTACTTGCACTGTTAAACGATATATTGTATGTTGGGGGGCATGGCAAGACACGCCCCTACCATCAGTTGTGGTCCGGCAGAGCGGCAAGAGCTTGAACGACTGGCCGGGAGTC
>MWFF01000081.1 GCA_002071485.1 Verrucomicrobia bacterium ADurb.Bin006
GGTGCCTTTCTTGCGCGGAAAGCCAAGCCAAGCGCGTTGGGCCTGGGTGAGGAACTGGGCGTATCGCTGAATGGCGGCGAGGTTGTCACGGCCGGCAAACAGGGCCATGGCGATGAACACCAGCAGCGACCAACACGGATAGGTGCGGTTGGCACGGCGCGGGTCGGGGAAGTTCGGCTCTCCGCTCGTTCAATCTGTGTTCCGACCCGAATCTGTGTGGAGTTCCCCACCGATTCGGTGCACGGCACGGGTCGAGCGAGCCAGAGAATTCCCACACCGATTCAGGGCGGAACACAGATTCCCGAAGAGGACAAGTTCTTCCTCAGGAACTGGCCCAAGGATTGAATCTGGCCCTTGTTCAAGGGCAAATCGCGTTCGGGGGTATCGCAGTTGAGGGCTTTGCGGTAGGCGGGGGGCAGGTCCATCGCGGTGAGGATGCGTCGGGTATTGCGATTGAGCGTCTTCAACCAGAGCTTTTTGGGACGGTCGTGCTTGCGGTAGAAGTCGATGCGGTGGCGGGCGAAGCCTTTGGTCTGGCCGCAGGCAATCCAGTTGGAAACCTTGTAGCAAGTCCCATGGTATTGTTCGATGTCCGAGATTCTTCAGAAAGGAAACGGGCGGATCGGCACTGAACAGTTCGTGGTTTGTCGAGATCATCGCACGCCTACTACGCACCAAACCGCGCCAATTGACAAGCGTTATTTCCAACCTCAACAACAGCAACCCTTCAGGAATTTAAATGAAATAACCGTGGCCACCTCCGTGGCGCTGTCGGGGAGGGGCTTGACTTCTCCGACCAACGGATCAATCCTCGCGCTCGAACACCATGAGAGTGACAGGCACAGTCGACGCGCTTCTCAAGGCAAAGGGCAACGTCGTGTGGTCGATCTCGCCCGATGCGATGGTCTACGATGCCATCAGCATGCTAGCTGAGAAAAACGTCGGGGCTCTGATGGTCATGGAGGATGAGACATTGGTCGGGATCTTTTCCGAGCGCGACTACACGCGCAAGGTGGCGCTGCTGGGCAAGAACTCGAGGACGACCCGGGTGCGGGAGATTCTCTCGAGTGAAATCGTGCCCGTCTCGCTCGAAGCCACAGTCGAGGACTGCATGCGCTTGATGACCGAGCACCGCATTCGGCATCTGCCGGTCGTCGAGCGGAACCAGGTGCTGGGTGTTCTCTCGATCGGCGACCTGGTCAACTGGATCATCACGGCCCAGCAGGCCAAGATCGATCAACTCGAGAATTATATCGCCGGGTCCTATCCCAGCACGACGGAGTAAGGCGCCCCATTCGATTTTCCCGCGCGATCCGCATTACCGGTTCCTGCCTCCTGAACCGCGGAGCCGTTCTCTTGCGAAGTGGGGCCGGCGTGTGCGCCGACGGGGCGGAACATGCGGGTCAGCCGTGGATGACCAACTGAATGTTCTCGGGCAGGTTCCGCGCAACCTCAGTCACCACATTCCCCTTGAGCAACTGGACCAGCCGGCGCCTTTGCGGCGAACCGAGCATCAGAATGTCCACGCCCAGAGTGGCCGCCAGATCCAGAATGGAATTGGCCGGATCGTCGCTGACCGCGTAGAGCGGAACCACCTGAACGTTGTGACGAGCCCCGAGGTGCAGCATCGAACTCATGATCGCCGCGGCCGCCGGATCGTCCTGCCAGCGGGGCCGCTCGGCGGTCTGGAGCAGGCCGGGCATCGCCACGGCCAGTTCCTTGACGTAGAGCACATAGAGCGCCCCCTGACGCAACCGCGCCTCCTCGAGGGCGAACCGAAGCACCGGGGTGAGCCCGCGCGCGGCAACCAGGATGGTCTGTCCCGTCTCGAGCTGAAGCTCGAACTCAGGCGCGGTCTCGGGCGCGACTCGGGCGGCGATCTCCCGGCGCAGCGTCACCGTGCGCAGCCCGGCCCGCCGCTGCGTGATGGTTCGAAGGCTCAGGCCCACGCCCAACAGGCAGATGGCGAAGAAGAGAGCGCCGTGATTCACCTTCGCGATTGTGATTTCGACGGCAAACAGAACGGCGAAGGTCGCGCCCATGATCCCGCGTTCATACCAAGCCATGCGCAGCGAGCGATTGAATGTGCACGAGCCCAGATTCACCGTGATCGCCCCCACCACGCCGATGGCATAGAGATTGGCAAGCGATTCAATGTCGGCCCCGGTGACCAGAACGATCAGGATCGGCAGCAATGTCGCCATCGTCCACGGCCACCACGGCACGCCATAAGCGTTCAACCGGGTAAAGAAACGCGGCATCTCGCCGTCGCGTGCCAGCATGTAGATGAGGCCAATCTGGGCTGCGATCGCCGTGTTCACGGCGCTCAACAGCAGCAGGCCCACCACAAGACCGACAACCGCGCCAATCGCCTTCCCGACTCCCGCGTTGAACATCAGTGTCCCGTACTCCTGCCCGAGAAACCGCATCATGTAGTCGCGATGTGCGACGGGGTCGGGCGCATGCGCGCCGGACAACGAGAGCATTGCCCAGCCCAGCAGAGCCGTCCCCAGCACAACCTCGGCCGCGACGGGCAGGATGGCTTTGCGGGCCGTCTTGGACACGCACGGCTTGTCCATCGTGGCGCCCGGATCGAGCTTCATCACCCCCGTCAGGTTGGCGATCGCCTCGACGCCGCTCAGCGCCAGAATCGTCGCCACAAAGAACTGCCAGTTGCGGGCGATCCCGCCACGGGGCGGTTCGAGGTGTGCAGTGCTGAGCCGGGGCAGGCTCAGCAGAATCAGCGCGACCACCACCACAACCATAGGAACCATCAGCCCCACCGCGAGGCTGCCGGTATGTTTCGGACCGAAGAAGTTGATCCCGCCGATAATCAGGATGACCAGGACCGTCGCCGCCGCGACCTGCCCCGCCGAGACCCCGAAATAGTGCATCGCCGAGTTGCAACTCAACGCGGCGGTGACCAGAAAATTGGCGACCAGCAGCAGGGCGCCAATCACCGCCAGCAGTCGGCTCTGATCCCGCGCGGCTGAATACACGCCGCCCCCGTCCGGGAAATGCCGGCAGACAAGGATGTAGTTGTATCCCACCAGCGCAGTCAACACGCACACCGCGCCGATGATGGGCAGCGAGGCATGGCCGGCGGCAGCGAAAGCCAGGCCGATGACGTAGGCCTTGCTCGTGCCCCAGTCCCCGTAAAGCAGGGCCGCTGCGCGCTTCCAATCGAGATTTCGCGGGCGGTGGATGGCTTGACTGTCCATGAATTGAATGGGGCCACGACGAGACTGGTGCCAGAGGAGGGAATTGAACCCCCGACCAAGGGCTTATGAGTCCCCTGCTCTACCGCTGAGCTACTCTGGCAACCGTTGAATCCGAAGCACTTACGGTCAAAACCGAAAGCGTTTGTTGACTCTGTGCTACTGGTTGTGCTACTTTAACGGCGTGAAAAGAACCGAAAGCGAAGGAAACCACTTCGCCAGCACAAAAACCGCTATGAAGACACAGAGTCAACACACCCCCACCTTCTCAAAAGTATTCGACGGACGCAAGCGCCGAGTACGAGGCCTTTGGGAACGCAACGGAGCGTACTACGCACAGATGGCCGTGGCCGACCCCGACACCGGGTTGCCCAAGGTCCGCAGGGTGCGCCTCGAAACAGATGGGCAGCCTGTCCGCACCGTGGCCGAGGCGGTCAAGGCGATGGCCCGGCTGAAGGTCAAGCGGGAAGCCCCCGACTTCCGCCTCGATCCCAAACGCACCCCGAACTTCGAGGAGTTCAGCACCCGCTATCTGGTGAACGTGGAACACGTCAAACGCCCTGCCACGATCAGACGGGAGCGGGGCTCGATCAGGATCATGAATCAGCATCTCGGAGCACTTCGCATCAGAGCGATCACCTCGGGCGTCGTCAACGACTACATGGTCGCACGCCGGAAGGCCGGGGTGTCCCCCCGAGGCGTCAACATCGAGATTGTTGTCCTTCGCAATGTGCTGAGGATGGCCGCTGCGGAAGGATACATTTCCAGCGTCCCCACCGTGGCCCGGCTCAAAGAGGACAGACCGACACGCCGGATGTTGACCTGGCCACAGATTGAATCCGTGGCCGATGCTGCTCGCGCCGTCTCGCCCATCACCGGGCAGCAGGTTTCCGACTTCGTGAAACTCATGGCGCTTTCGGGCGGACGGTGGAGCGAGACATTGCGCTTGCGGTGGTGCGATGTTGACTTCTCACGCGAGCAGGTTCTCTTCGGGAGCGACGGGCTCGCGAAGAACGGTGAATCCCGCGCCGTCGACTTCAACCCCCGCCTCAAGGCCCACCTGCTCGACATGGCCAGCAGGAAAGCGCCCGACTCGCAATTCCTGTTCCCGAGCCGCCGCCGTGGCGAGCGAGACGTTGCCACGATCACCTTCAACAAGACGTTGCGGGATGCGCGGATGAAGGCGCACGTGCCCGACTTCACTTGTCATCTATGCCGACATTTCTTCGCGAGCATGTGTCTGATGAGCAAGGTTGACATTCACACCGTGGCTTCGTGGCTGGGCCACAAGGACAATGGTGTCCTCCTTGCAAAGACGTATTCGCACCTTCTCTCAGATCACAAGCACGCCCAGGCCCAGCAGGTTTCCTTCGAGCCGAGAGTCATCAGCCGAGAGGAGGTTGCGTGAAGAGAAATCGGAAGCCCACACAAGCTAAAGTGAATCGCAGGACCGTGTTCTCTGAAAGGAGAACCACCGTGGCCGAGTGTGGATGGTACACAGCACCCGTGCAACGAGTAGTCAAACGCTGGCGCGGCAGGGTGCGGGAGGACTTGTTGCAGGGATACTTCTTTGACGTGGCCTTTGCGCTCCGTGACAGATCACGCGAATTCAATGTGGCGGAACGCTCGCATTGGCCCGCAGTCTTCGAGTTCGGTCTGGCAATGGACAAGGTCCTATGTGATCGGGAGAGACCCGCTTACTGGCTACTCACACTGCCGGTCAATGTCGCGACAAACAGCGAGCTTGAACCGTGGGGCGAACTGTCGGCCCGAATAGTCAAGAATGGAGGTCCACACTTTGACCCCCGCACACTTCGCAAGACCGCTGAGAGGTTGAAGATCACCTAGTGTCAGTGTGACCGGAAAGCCGGTTATTTGTCACACCCCGCAAGTTGCACTGCGGGGTTTTTTCGCGTCCATTCATCGCGACGAAAAGAAGCGACTATGAGCAACCAATTGATCAGCCTACACAAATTCACGATGGATGCGGGAGTAAGCACGCCTACCGTTTGGCGCTGGCGCAAGCGAGGATGGCTGAGGACCATCAACATCTGCGGACGGCCCTATGTGTCACAGGACGCGCTCGTCGAATTTCGGCAACGAGCTGAGGCGGGAGAATTCTCGAAAGATCCAATAGTGCCCGCGCCCCCGCGCCGTGGGTAGAAAGGAGAGGCCCGCGCCGTCTGCCACGAGCAACGCGGGCCACGAGGACCATGTCAAACGATACCCATCCGCAGCCGGGAAGCAAGAGCCCTTCGCGTGGTGTAGCAAGATCATGCTCCGCCGCATCCGGGAGAAAGCTGAGGAGCCAGCGTCCGCCGTCTCGTGCTATCTAGCCCTGTGCGAGATAGCCAGCGATCTTAACGACGCCTCGGAGTTCACCGCAACGCATCAGCACATTGCCAGCAAGGCTTCGTTATCGAGGCGCACCGTCGTTTCGAGGTTGCACGGGTTGACCCCGTTGAGTGTGCCACAGCCGAGGGTGTTCATTCGCGCCTAGTGACAGAGAAACACACCAACGAAAGGCGATAATGAAGACCGACAAAACAACCGCACCCATCGAAGTCCCCCCGCTCGTGGCCCAGGCCCTCGTGCCGGAATTTTTGCGACTGCCACCAGCAGGAACTGCATGCCCGCACACTGGATTGCGACGGAGCAAAATTAACGAGTTGATTCTGCCATCCGAGATAAACGGCGGACACCCCCCGGTCAAGAGCTTCGTCTTGCGGCGCCGAGGCTCTCGGACAGGCGTTCGACTCGTGGAGTTTCGTTCGCTCGTTGACTACATCCGCGCCCACCCCCAGGAAGGCTGCTAGGAAGCCAAAACCGCCCAACGCGCTGCTGTCACACATACGCGCAAGGCGGTCACACCCGATGGACAACATCCTACCCACGCGCAGGCGAAACGCAAGGCCCGACACGGCGCCGCAGGCCCCCGACGCCGACCCCAACGGCGCCCTGGAACGTTCGCTCCTCGCCTCGATTCTCGAATCCCCAGCCCAGGCCCTCGACCGCCCGAACCTGCGCTGGCTTTGCGCGAACGCGCCCAGAAGCTTCTCTGACCCGCTGTGCGGGCTGGCCGCTGCCGAGGTTCATCGCCAAGGCCCCGAGGCCAACCTGGCCACCGTCATTTCCGAGTTGGAGCGCGCCGAGCAGATTGACTGTGAGGGACGCCGCTACCTGCTTACCCTGGCCGCCGAGGCGCTGCCCGTGGACCTGGCCGAACTCGACGCGCAAAAACTGGTTGAGGATCGAAGACCCGCGCGGTTGGCCGAAACACTGAAAGAGGCTTCCGCGCAACTGGAATCAATCCCAACACGCTGGGAGCAGATTATCGAGGCGACGGGCGAGACGTTGCGGACCCTGGCCAGCGAAGGGCCGGGCGCCCTCGACACGCCATTGACTCTGACAAGCCTGCCCGACACGCGAGAGACTGACCCGGACGAACTGATTCGCGACCGCTTCCTATGCCGAGGCGCGACGCTGTTGTTTGTTGGCCGGACCGGACTCGGAAAATCGAGCTTCACCCTGCAACTCGCGATTGCTTGGGCGACAGGCCGCGAATGCTTTGGCTTCCGTCCCGCGTCGCCCCTTCGTTCCCTGTTCATCCAATCGGAAAACGATTCGCGCGACTTGGCCGAGATGAGGTCTGGCATTTTCGATGGGCTTGAACTGCCCCAGGCGGACCGCACCGCCGCTGGCGAGGCTGTCCACGTCGCCACGATTGACGATTCGACCGGCATTGAGTTCGTGCGCCGCCGACTGGCCCCGCTTGTGGAGCGCGTCAAGCCCGACCTGCTTTGGCTCGACCCGCTCTTGGCCTACCTAGGCGGGGACGTCAGCGACCAGAGGACAGTCTCGGATTTCCTCCGCGTGCACCTGGCCCCGATCATTCACCGAGCGAGGCTTGGATTCATCCCAATCCACCACACCCCGAAGGCGCCGAGGGAGGATAACGGCAATAGCTGGGCAACGACTGACTTCGCCTATGCGGGCGCCGGGAGCGCTGAACTCGCCAATTTCCCAAGGGCGGTTGTGTCCCTGGAACCAACCAAACGAACCGGGATTTTCAAGCTGCGACTGGGCAAGAGAGGCCGCCGGCTGGGCTGGCTTGAAGTGGACGGAGAGACCCCCGCTTACGAGAGGTTGATTGCCCACGGGCGACGCGGAATTTTCTGGCGCGAGCCGGACCCGGACGAGGAATTGACCGCCAGCACCGGGGCGTTCAACCGGAGCGCGATTTTGGAGCTTGTCCCTGGCGATAGGCCAATCTCGAAAGACGCGCTGATTTCCCTGGCCAAGACGCGGAAAGACATCGGGGAAAAAAGGGCGAAGGGTTTCCTGGCTGAATTGCTGGATGCCGAGGAAGTTTTTGAATGGCGCGTGGCCCGGAAGGGGACGAATCCCAAACGGTTCATCGCCCGCCGACCGCAAGCCGAGGAGGACCTGGAATGACATCCTTTTCGAGACTCGGGCAAGACTCGGGCAAGACTTGGGCACTGCCGGAGTCTGACACTCAGAGACACACGCGCCCCCCCTATATAGGGGGGCGGGTGTCTCTGTCTCGCGGGAGACTCGGACACAGGCAAGACTTGGGCGGGCATGCAAGGCCCCGCCCGCCGATGAGGCTTTCGAGACGACGCGCCGTGACTGTCGTTTTCCTGCTCGTTGCGATGAAGGCGCTACACCGTGCGTTGAGGGCGTGCGCGAAGACCGTCGATCACCTGGAGGGCAGAACATGAAACACAGACCAACCCAGATGGAATTCGGCCTCGACCTTGGCCCCGAGGGACCGCTTGAGCCGGTTGAAGTGACCGATGGCGAGCTTGCCCGGACGGTTGCCGAACTGCGGGAGCGCGGGCTTTGGGTGTGGGCGATGGACATTCGGCGCGGAAGTTACCTGCTGCACCTCCGCCGCGCCCCGGACCCGGACACCCCCCCCTTTATGAAGGCTCCCATTGATGAAAATTTGGACAGGTTACGGTGACGACCGTTCTTTGCGTGTGAGTGGTCCGAAAAACGAACTTTCCGCTTTCCGCTTTGACTTTATGAACAAGCCTACAACGAAAACACTTGCAACGAAGTATCGGGTTTCCACCCGCACGATTCGCAACTGGAAACGAGACGGTGCACCCCTTGGCGACGCGGCGAAGATGAAGCACTGGCTGGCCGCACGAAGGACAGCACCGACGCCGGCTGAAAATGGGAAGGATCGTTCCCAGAATCCAGGCCCACCCCGACCCCCAGGCAATCCAGGCGCACCCGCCGCGCTCCGTCGTTTGGAGCAGGCGGAGCTCGAGGGCTACCAGAGGTTGCAGGAAGCGAATGCATCGAATGACGCCACACGGATCAAATCCGCGCTCGGTGCCTACTTGTCAGTAAGCGAGGCCTTGCGCAAGGCGGACGTGTCGGTTTCCGAGCAGAGGCGCGACGCCCAAGAGACCGTGCCGCGTGCGACGGTTCAGGCGATGCTGTCCGGTCTGGGATGGTCCATACGCCTAGGGCTGGACGAGACCGCCGACGCCATCGCAGCCCGGCTTTGTCCCAACGATCGGATCCACGCGAGCGGGCAACTACGCGAAGCGTATGGGAGCCTACTCTTGACCAGTCTCGCCGGACTAAGGAGCAGTGTTGCCAGCACCGGGATTGCTTGGCCAGCATGGATGCTCGAGGCCTTGTCCGAAGATCCGGCAAGATCCTTCGTCAACGGTCTGGACAACCTGGCGCAACGGACCCGGCTGCTGTCGGCAGCGTACAAGGCCGGGTGTGGCCAGCGTGACGAACTGGACAAGCTCCTTGAAGAACTCGAAGCATGAAGACCGTACAGCACCTTTCCGAAGCTGACTCGGTTGCCTTCGATGAGCAGCACCGGCGGATTGCCGTTGTCTGGCCCGAGGTCCCCGAGGAGATCGACGTCCCCGACCTACAGGCCGAGCGTGCCGCGTTACTTCGTGGGCTGCTTATGTGGTTGGTGGTTGACGCGAAGAATGCGAAGTCCATCGGCCAGCGTGCGCTTCTACTTTCGCACATAGTAAACCCTACCATGAGTCAGCGTCAGCTTGCGAAAGCCCTTGGTCTTAGTGCTGGCAGGGTCAGTCAAATACTCTCGGCGCTGAGGGCGAAACTAAACTTGCGACGATAGTAGAAGAAAGGCAAACAAAATGGCTGACATTATTGACACTGTATCGGAACAACTCTTGAGGGCGTCGATTACCAAGCAAAACATAAGCGATTTGTACTCGCAGTTGGAAAGCACGGTTGAACCTTTGATCCCAACGGAGTCAATGATTGAAATCCTCCGCTTGAACCAACGTTCCGTGCTGCTAAAGAGCGAGATTGATTCACTCACGAGAAGCAACGCGAAGGCTGCGGACGAGGTGCAGAAAGCCAAGTTGCAGGCAGGTGAACTCATTCCTTCGGAGGCCGTGCCACTGTCGCAACTCTGGGAGGAGCAGCGGGAGCGACGCGGAACGTTGAAACGAAGCTGGTACCGAGTTATTTTCGAGAGTGAAGAGCCAGCAAAGGCCATCGCCGAGCCGTTCGCGACAACGCTGGAGTCTGAAGCTGACACGCTCGAGGCCGCAATCGAAGCACTGATCGAGGCTTGGCCAATTGAAGCTTCGGCTGGCTCCGCGCCGACCATTCTGCGGTTGTGCGCAACGCTTGTTCGCGAGGCTGCCCTTGGAACCTACGTCGCCCCAGCGGAACGACTGTTCTGGCTCGACCTTTCGGACTTCGAAGATTTGTTGGCACCCTAACCCAGAACACAAAGACATCCTATGGCAACAACTGTTTTCACACGATACGCGAGCGTAGCAATCCCCGCCCAAGGCCTACTCTTGAAGCAAGGCGCGAGTTCGGACTACGCCGACCTTTGCGGAGTGAATGACACCCCCATCGCAGTTTCAAGTCACGCGTGCGCCGCGAACTACGCGCAAACCTGCGTCGCGCTTGACGCGAAGATTTTCACGCTGACCGCATCCGGCCCGATTAGTTTCGGCGACGATGTTGCCTGTGCCGCCAACGGCAAGGTTGCCACGGCCATCCCATCAGGCGCGAAGATCGGAAGAGCCGTCTCCGAAGCGAGCGAGGATGGTGACGAGATCGCGGTTGCTGTTGCCCCTTCGGCAAGTGCCGTTTATACCTCCTCTGGGGCGGAATGCCTAATCAGCGCGGCCGCACCGACCGCCGCCCCAGGAGTGGCTTCCGGCACAAGTGCGTTCTGCATCCATTACGACACAGCCTTCCGGGGCTTCTACTTTTGGAACGGAACCTCGTGGGAACAGATGGTGTAACATGATCAGAGCCTTTGCTTTGCAGCAGGCTTGCGCTGCTGTCGGCGCGCACCTACTCACCCAAGCGACCACCTTTCCATCCGAGCAGGTACGGAAGGAAGGTCTGTTGCGCTCCCTCTTTTGGATGGGGCATTCAAAGGCGATCACACCCGAACAGGCCCAAGCCCGATTGCTCGGGTACATCGCAACCGAACCGCAATCGGCGCAAGTCAACGACGAGCTTGCCCGTGTGCTTGCGGGCGGCGGGGTCAAGCCGCGCGTTCAGAACGACACGCTTGTCGTCAATGTGTCTGGTGAATTGCTTGGCGTTCCCGAGTCACTCGCGATGCTGGCCGGGAGCGCGAAGGCCTTTCGCTTCAACATTCACACATGTCTCGGTGGTTCCCTGCCCGCCGTCGATGCGATGTTGAAGCTTGTGGGCAGCAAACCATGTTCGGCGCACGTGGCCGCGTTCGCTGGGAGCGCAAGCGCGATGCTCGTTGCGCTGACACCAGGCAGACGCAGCATGGCCCCAGGCGCTTCGATGCTATTCCACGCCCCAGCCGTGGCCGCCTTCGGCAGTTCTGCGGAACTGAGGCGACAGGCGGACGAGCTCGACCGGCTTTCGGATGAGACTGCCGGCAGGCTGTCCGGGAGAACTGGTCAGCCCCTCGCATGGTGCCGGTCGCTCTTGGACGGACGAGACTACGCATTCTCCTCCACCGAGGCCAAGCGCCGAGGTCTTGTTGACGAGATTCAATGAAACTTAAGCGTCGCATTCGCGGACGAATCAATGCCTTCCTGCGACCGTTCATCAATCGCACACGCCATCGCATTCGACGGCGCACAGCACCGGCCAAGATGCTCTTCAGAAATCAGATTGCGAGACTGCGCAAGTGGATTGACCAGCCGCCCAGGAAGCCTTCTATGCTTGAACAGGCCATGATTGATCGAGAAATCGCCATCCGCGACGCTCGCCGGGAACGGCTCCACTGGGCACGTGGGCCACTCGACCCAGCTTTGACGCAGGCAGCACAGCCCAACCCCGAGGTCATGCGTGCGCTGGTCGGTCCGTGGCGCGGCTCGTGACATCTTCAATCCGGCTGGCCGAGACCCGGAGCCGAGGCTTACTTGTAGCGGCTCCGGTGTTTTTTTGTCCCCTGCTCCAAGCGTCGTTTCCCGCAAACCGCCCCGAGGATCCCATTGGGGCTTTTTCGTGCCTCGACTTGGCCCTTGGCTGGCCCGTAGGCGCGTTTTCCCGAGGCGGGTGGATGGCGGACACCATCCCGAGGTTGCGATGCGGCAGAGAGCGATTCAGACGAGCACAGGACATTTGCGATTGAGCGTCTGCTTGCTTTCCAGGAAGTTGCGAAAACCCGGTTGTGCTAGAAATTGTGCTACTTGTTGTGCACATTTGGAGGACCCCTGCCAGACATGGTGAATCCTCATTGCACCCCTGCAAACATTGATTGAAACGCGAGTCCGAGTGAAACGAAGAGAAGGCCGAAGAAACCCCCCCATTGCCTTTTATGAGTCCCCTGCTCTACCGCTGAGCTACTCTGGCACAACCGGCAAGGCCAGCATTATGCTGCGGTCCAATGGGCTGACAAGCAGTTTTGTCAGGGGTGTCGGCGCCGGTTTCGTGATGCCCCTCGAGGCTTGAGAATCTGGCTCGAGAATCTGATTTGTCCGAAAAGACGCCTGCTTACCACTCGATGCGCAACCGATAGAAGCGGGTGTTACGTTCGACGGCGGAGGTGTCGGTGAAGCTGGCCTCGGCGCCGGTGGCGACGATTTCGCCCAGGGCATCCCACGCGCCGAAGGGGACGTCGTGAGAGGCTTCGACGCGATAGGTCCACCCCGGGACAGTGGTCCAGCGGAGCGTGACGGCGCCGGCGCTGTCGATCTCGAGTGCGAGGAACTCGGGCGGCGCGGGCGGTTCGAGGAGGTTGGCGGCGCCGGGCGTTGGCTCGGGCAGCACGACAGGTCCTGCATCCTCGAGACGGGGGGCAGGATAGCCGAAGGACTGGTCGGCGGCGAGTTCTGTGTATTCGAGGAAATCGACGACGGCGGGCTGGCCCTGCTGGAGGCGCGACAGGACGACGACGCCTGAAGGGCCGACGAGGCGGAAGTTGGCGTGCCAATCGACAGCGGTGGTCTCGGCGGGCTCGGCGTCAGCCCAGACCAACTTGAATTGGCCGGCGGCGATGCTGGCGTTGTTGGGGAAGGGCCAGCGGGCAGGATCGGCATAGGTGTTCGAGAGGAACCAGTCGCCCATGGCCGCCGGTTCGAGACCGAAGTTGGCCAACTCGATCCAGGGATCGCGGTCGCCGGCGTTGTCGAGCAGGCCGGTCTCGTTGAGCGGGAGCACTTCATTGATCCAAAGATCGGGGAAGGGGGCGAGCGTGGCGCGGGTCGAGTTGGCGTAGGCGGGCGTGTATTGCTCGCGCGGCATTTCGATCACGTCAACACTGACGCCCATGACGATGTCGGTGCTGGTGGCATTGACCTGATGGACTTCGACCGCGAGGACGTTGGCGCCGAGGCGGAGGTTGGTCACTGGAATCTCGAACGGGCCTTCGTAGGCCGCGTCAACCACGGTGCGGGTCGAGGGTGTATCGCGCTCGGGGATTTTGCCTTCGGCCATGCCGAGCCAGAAGACGGGTTCACCGTTGAGATAGAACACGGCGCCGTCATCGATGACGGGCCGGAGCCGGAGGCGCGCGCCTTGCGGATTGCCGTCGAAGGTGAAGGAGTGTCGGAAGAAGTAGCTCATCTGGCCGATGGTCAGGGGTGTGTTTTTGGGCGCTGGGAGACGGGCTGACTCGACGTAGAGCAGCGCGCGGCCCGCGGGCCAAGTCAAGTCATTGTAATCGATGTTTGACCAGCCGGGCGCGGGATCGGTGGACTGCTGCCAATAGCGCCAGGAAGCATCGATGGGCACCAGGTTGCGTTGGGTGTTGGTGGCGGGTCCAGTGACGGCCGCCCAGTTGGCGACGCGCGCGTTGTCCTGACGGGGGTCGATCAACTGAAGCGAAGGCCCTCCGCCGTTGGCTGCCGCGGGCCAGGGTGCGGAGGCGCGGAACGTAACACGGTCCACGAGCGACTCGGACGCGGGCGGGATTGGGCGGTACAGGGCGATCGTGCCTCCGTCCGGGCCGAGCTGGTTGGTGAAGTTGCCGACCACGTTCGGCTTGACGCCGTACGCGGTGGTGAAGGCGGTCGTGTTTTGAGCGACAGCCAGGTAGCCGCCTGGACCGAGGCTTGCGCCGGACGGGAACAGGAAGCTGGCGCCGGCGAGTCGCCAACCCGACAAATCCCAGGTGGCGTTGGTGGACCAATTGTGGAGTTCGACGTAAGAGGCGCCTGACGTCGAGGGGCGATACATGATCTCGTTGATGACGATGCGCGGCTCGGCGACCACCGTCACGGTGAAGCTCTGGGTGGCGGACTTGGCGTCTTCGGCATCGTCCGAAACCCGGACGGTGATGACGTTGGTGCTCGGGCCGGAATCGGCGCCGATCGACCACGTGAACAGGCCGGTATCGGGGTCGATGCGAGCGTCCGCCGGGGCCCCGAGGGCCAGGCTGAAGGTGAGCCGCTGAGGCGGCAGATCGGCGTCCGACGCACGTGCTTGAATGACGATCCACTCGCCTTCGCGTGCCATGCGGCTGGCGATTGGCTGCAGGACGGGCGGCTGATTGAGTTCGCGCACGGTGACGCTGAACGTGCGGACCGTGCTTAGGAAAGGTTCGACCAATTTGACGACGCGGACGGCGAAGATGGCGTTGGTGGGGCCAGTTTCCTCGCTGGTGGGCCAGGTGATCAGACCGTTCGAGTGATCGATTGTGGCGTCCGCGGGCGCCTGATCGAACGCGAAATACAACGGCGCGGGCGGGCTGTCGGGGTCCGAGGCCGGCACGGCGAATTGGAACAGCGTGCCTTCGTCGATGAATTGCGGGTCGATGAAGGGGACATCGGGCGGGCTAGGGATGTCGCGAACGGTGACGCGGAAGGTGGCGACATCGTCGAGCGGAGGCTGGCCCTGGTCCGTGACACGCACGGTGAAGGAAACCGTGCTGCCACCGAGCGCGGCGGGCGGGGTCCAGGCGAAACCACCGTCTTCGGTGAGGGTCGCGCCATCGGGCCCACCCGGTTCGAGTAGGAAACGGAGCTGATTGGGTGGCAGGTCGGGATCGGTTGCGACGAGTTGCAGGGTGTAGAGCGTGTTCTCGTCGGCGACCTGATCCGGAATCGGCTCGAGGACCGGCGGCAGATTGACTTCTGCGACGTCGACGGCCACGCGAACGATGCCGGTCCGCGCGGGAACGCCGTCGTCTGTGGCGAAGATCGAGAAGGTGAAACGGGCCGGCCCGTCGGCCTCGGTGGGTATCCAGAGGAACTCGCCGGTGACGTCGTTGATGGTTGCGGCGGCAGGGGCGTCGGGGCTGAGGGTATAGCGCACGGTTTGTCCGACATCCGGGTCGGTGGCGACGGCCGTGAATTGGAGGGGTTGGCCCTCATCGACCGTCTGGTCGGGGATCGGGGTGAAGATGGGCGGGCGGTTGCCGCCTTCGAGGTAATTGGGTTGGCGCGGTGTCGGCACGGTCATTTCGTAGAGCGGGGGTTCGCCGCCGTCGGGATACCGGCCGAGGCTGACGTCATCGGTTTGCTCGCCGAACGTGACGCCGTCGACCATGAGACCGTTGATGTCGAACAGGCCAATCTGCTCGCTGGCGAGGGCGAGCTTGAAGTTGACATGGAGGTCGCCGCCCGGGGTATTCTGCGCGGTTTCTTCGTCTGCCCAAACCAGCAGATATCCGCCTGGGGGGACGACGGTGCCTGGCGGGATGGTATACTTGGCGGGGTTGTCGAAGGTATCCGTGAGGGTGTAGCCGGTGAGGTCGACTGGGGCGGACCCGGCGTTGTAGAGCTCGAACCAGTCGTCAAAGTCGTTGTCGGCCGGGTCGGCAATGGTGCGGGTGTTAGAGGCCATCAGTTCGTTGATGCGGACTGGCACGGCGGGCAAGGACGGGTTGTTGGGAGCGCCCGGGGTTACCTCGACGAACGGGCGTCGTGCGCGTGGCTCACCGTCCGGAATAGACCCGAGGCTGCGTCCGGCGGACAACTGGTTGTACTCGATGTAGTCGATCACCGCCGGCGCGGTGGGGGACCCCTGCAAGCGGCAGAGGGCGATCGTTCCGGTGTCGGGCGCCAGGCGGAAGCTGGTGTGGGGCTCGCCGGGACGGGATTCGCCTGGTTCGCCGTCGGCCCATACGACGAGGAACTGGCCTGCGCCGAGGGTGGTGCCGTCGGGGAAACGCCAGCGGGTGAGGTCGGTGTAGGCGTCTGTCAAATAAAGAAGTGAAAGGTCGACCGTCTCCGCGCCGGCGTTGTACAACTCGATCCAAGGGTCGCGGTCGCCGGCGCCGTCGCGGGGGCCGGCGACATTGCTGGGCTGGACTTCGTTGAGCCAGACCGGCGGGAAGGGCGCGAGCGTCTGGGCGAGGGCGTTGGCGCGGCCTGGGGTGGCGCGGTCGATGTGATTGGTGGGTGGTGCGGCCCAGTTGCCCACGCGCCAGGAGCCATGGATCGCATCGACGAGCTGCAAGGACGGTCCTAGGCCGGCGGCGTTCGTGGGCCAGGGGAGGCGGTTCCAGTAGCGCAGATCGCTCACGGTCAAGTCGGGTGTCCCGGCGCCGCCGGGTCGGATGAGTGCCAGTCGTTCGCCATCGTTGTCGAGCGAGCCTGGGAACAGATCGAACACCGGCACGCCGCGGCCATAGACCGCCTCGAACCCCGGGCGATTGCGCGCCAGGACGAGGAATGACCGCGGCGCGATGAGGGCGCCCTTCGGGAAGGTGTAGCCGACGCCCTGAAGCACGCAGCCGGTGAGGTCGAAAAGCGTCGTCGACGAGCGGTTGAAGAGTTCGATGAAAGTCGAGGCCGGCTCGCTGGGCGCGGCATCGTAATGGACTTCATTGATGACGACGAAGTCTTCCATCCGCTCGATGGCGCCAGTGTAGCGGACCTCGATGGTGTTTGTGGCGCCGGGGACAGGGTTGCCGCGGAGGTCTTTGCCGACGAACGTCAGCAAGTTGGTCTTCTGGGTCAGAGGCACGGTCACGCTGAAGTTGCGGATAGTGCTCCAGGCGACCGGGTAAGGAACGCCGTTGAGCTCGATGGTGGCGACGGCGATCGGCGCGGTGCCGTTCAGGGTGACGGTGGGAGTCGTCGACTGGAAATCGTCGCCGATCTTAAACGTTTTGGAGTCGACGGCGTTGAGCTGATTGCTGATGTAGGTTCGGCGGCCGTTGATCCAGGAGGTGATGGAGCCAGGGGCGCTGATGCCGGTGACATTGTTCTTGAGGAGGATTGCGCGGCGGGCGTCGATTTGGGGTTGAAAGTTGGCGGGGAGGAACGGGCCGTTGATGGTGTCCTGGTAAGCGCGCCAGTTCATGCGGAGGAACTCCGCATTCGAGTAAGCGCGGCTCATCGTGGGGTCCTGGCCGCCACCGCGCAGGGAAGCGCTGGTGCCGTCGCCGAGCCCGAAGACGAAATCGATGTCCCAGGGCATGAGGACCCAACGCTGGCCGAGCGGGCGGTAGAGGTACATGTTCTGGCCGACGTTGTAGGTCCACGCGTCCCAGTTCCCCATGGCGTAGTCGAAACAGAACACCCGCATCCATTGTTCCATGTCGGCCTGGCTCGACACGCGGCCGGCGTAGCTTGGCGACGAGTCGTTGAGCGCGGTGACCAGGTCGAGGAACTGCCCGTAGTTGGAGGCGTCGCCATCGTTCGAGCGACGCTGAAAGTTCCAGCGGTAGCGGGCGAGTTTGTATTCGTTGTTGAGGGTGGTGAAGCGTTGCGCGGTGGCGCCGGTGGCTTGGAAGTTGCGGTTGTCGTCGCCGAACTCGAACCAGACGGCGATCTTGTACAAGTCGCCTTCATCGCCCGTGGGGAACCAGCGTTCGGCGTAATTGTGATTGGGCTGTTCGAGGTCCTCCATGATATCGGATCGGAACAAGGACCCGTTGAAGTAGAGCCTCATGTAGTCGGCATGGAGGTAAGGGATGCCCAGTTGCTGGGCGTACCAGGCGGCCAGTTGGCTGCGGATGCCGGTGGATTCGGAGCCACCGTTGCCGGTCGAGGCGAACACGCGGTCGAACGTGCCCAGCAGCGGCTCGTCGCGAGGTGTGGTGACGGCAATGTCGCCCGCGCCGCCGTGATAGGGGCTGCCCTTGTCGCGGAAGCCGGTGTTGTAGATGACCCGGTGGTCGCTGCAGACCAGGGTGGAATCGCGATAGGTGTTGTCGAGGGCGTTCTGTCGGGCGTTGGCGGTGGCTCGGGTGAACCAGAGGTGATAGTGCGCAAAGGTGCCGAAGGGGATAGCGTCACCCCACCGCACCAGGCATTCCTCGGCCGGGGCGCGGGCGGGGAACGTGGCGGAGGCGGCCGGCGTGCCGGCATCGGTGGCGGTGATGCGGAAGGCGGCCAAGGTGCCGGCGGACTGGGCAGGCAGGATCGCCGAGAAGAGACCGTCTCCCGCCCGTTCGTCGCCCTGGGCGCCGTCGTCACGCATGATGAC
Source organism: Verrucomicrobia bacterium ADurb.Bin006 (assembly GCA_002071485.1). Lineage (GTDB taxonomy): Bacteria > Verrucomicrobiota > Verrucomicrobiia > Limisphaerales > J093 > MWFF01. Next base: position 18,081 of record MWFF01000081.1, read on the forward strand.
GGTGGACAGCGTCGAGGAAGGGTCGATGCGGTAGCGCAGTTGCACCTGGGCCAGGCGGTCGGGGTCTGAGACGCGGCAGGTGACGCGGACGGGTTCGTTGGCGGCGGGGAGGGGCGGGGCGTGGGCGACGTCGTAGATGGCGGGGCCGGCGTTGGCGACGAGGCGGCTATTGGGCAATCCCGGAGTGCCGAGGTTTGGCGGGACGGCCATATTGGCCGCCAGTTCGAGGCCGTTGCCGTGGAGTCGGAAGAGGATTTGCGGCCAACCGGCCAGCCACCGGACCTTGGCGCGGATGGTGACGGTGCTGTTGTTGGCAAGAGACGTTCGCAGGGTGTTGCGGAGCGTGTTGGGTCCGGTATCGCCGTCTCCCTGGCCGCGGACGTGGAGGCAGCGGGTGCCGCTGGCGGCACCTGTGGTGTCCACGGTCGAGGTGCTGTGATTGCCGCTGAAGACCCAGCCGGTCTGGCCGTTCTCGAAGTCGCCGTTGTTGACGACATTGGTGCTGCCGGCGCGGAAGACCTCGATGTCGTCGACGAGGCATTCGCCGCCGCCGAGCGACGCGACGTGCAGTCGGTTGGCGCTGCCGCTGCTGTTGTCGATGCGACCGGTGGTCTCAACGGTTGTCCAAGGCGCTTTCGAGGTCTCGTCGCTGTCGGCCCAGTTCGAGGGACGCAGGAGATCCGCGCGCGGATCGATCAGTTCGAGACTCGAGCCGCCGCCGTCGGCCCACTGACCCCAACGCCCGCCGTCGGCGTACGTGACCTCGGACACAACGATATGCGCCACATTGGTCTCGACGCGGCCGGTGGCATTTGTGGTCACGACCAAGTCGGGCTTGGCGAGGGCGATGCGTTCGCCGCGGTTGCTGAGCGAGCCCTGGAAGTCGCCGACACAGTTGGCGTTGTTCAGGTGCGGGTAATTCGTCCGGAGTCGCGCGGCGTTGCGGGCGACGACGAGGTAGCCGTTTGCCGGAAGGGTGACGCCGGCGGGGAACGTGTAATTGACGCCCTGGACGAAGCGCCAGCCAGTCAGGTCGAGTGGTGTTGTGAGCCGATTGTAGATCTCGATGAACTCGTCGTTGTTGTCGCCGGAGATCGGGTTGTACATCAACTCGTTGATGACGACGTCCTCGATGCGCCAGGGCGCGTTGGCGGCGCCGGGGGTGGGCTGTGCCAGGCGCCGGATTGTCGGGGCGCCGTCGGCGGAGCGTCCGCTCGAGACACCGTTTTCCTGTGCGCCGAAGCGGATCGCATCGAGCACACGGGTGCCGGCGGCGTTGATGAGGTACACGGTCTCGCCGCTCGAGTTCAAGGCAAAGCCGAGCTGGGTCTGGTCCCAGGCCAGAAAGCCCCGGGGTTCGATCCAGGTGCCTTCGGGGATGCGGAAGCGAAGTGCGTGGGGCCGGTCGGTCAGCACCATGTGCGAGAGGTCGACGCGATCGTTCGAGCGATTGTAGAGTTCGATGAAATCCAGCATGGGCTCGTCGGTGTGGGCGAGGAACTCGTTGATGACGATGCTGGTCTCGGGGGCGGGCATCGTCGGATCGGGTCCGCCGGGCGATCCGCCCCGGAATTCGCTGGCCGCCCAGGCGCGCGGGTCGGCCTCGCCGTAGCTGGGCCGGGCCAACACCAGCGAATGACCCGCGCCGTCCGCCGCGGGCCAGGATGACGCATCGGAGTAGACGGCTTCGAGCCGGATGGCATCAGCGTTGTTGCGCAGCCGAATCTTTCCGCCTTCGTTGGCGAGCGCGCCGGTGTAGGGACCGAGCACGTTGGTGATGCCGTACACGGCCCGGATGTCGTCCGGCGCCGCGGCGATGACCACCGTCTCGCCCGCCTGGAGACGGAATCCGGGTGGGAACCGGTAGCTGATCTCGCCGGACAGACGCCAGCCGGTGAGATCTTCGAAGACGGACCGGGCATTGTAGAGTTCGACGAACTCGAGGTTGCGTCCGTCGTCCCGCGGTGGGGGATGGTACATGATCTCGCTGATGACCATGCCCGTGGCGCGGCTCGAGGGGCCGATGGGCTCCTTGTTCAGGGCCGGGGCGCCGGTGGCGGTGCTTTCGGGGACGCCGGAGTCGCGGAAACGGGCGGTCGCCAGCGTTTGTTCGCTGTCGCTGGTGACGGCGAATCCGAGATAGACCTTCGGGGCCAGGCCGCTCAGCGTCGCGGACCCGAGCGGGGTCCATGTGCGGCCGTCGAGGCTGGCGTAGCCCTGGAGGGCGGTGCCGGTGCGCTGGAGGCGGAGCCAGGTGGAGGGGTGATTGACCGGGAATCCGCCGCGGGGGGTAGCGGTCGTGCTGTTGCCGCCAACGGTCGTCCGTGATTCGAAGAAACAGCCCAGTTGATGTGAACCGGCGAAGACGCCGGCAAAACGCGCGTTGGCGTCGAGGGTCTCGCGCGCCATCAAGCCGGCGTGCAGGAATGGGTCGCTGACCGTCACGGCCTCGATCCGGGTTTGGAAGTCGAAGTTGCCCGTCCGCTCTTGCCAGCCGAACTGGAACTGATCCGCCGTGCCGCCGATGGTCTTGCCGGCGCCGGTGACGTCAACGCCGCCGGGGACGGAGACGGTGGAGCCGGCCAGCGCGGGGGATCCGACATCCGTCGGAACGAATTCATTGACGGTGTAGGACGCCTGTGAGTCGGGGGCGATGACGTTGGGGGTTGCAGCGAGGTCGGTCACGCGGTTGACCGTGAGGGTGTGGATGTGGCCGTAGGTCATCGCGGAAGTGACGAGTTCGACCACTCGTGGGTCAGAGGTGGCGTTCACCGCCGTGACGACCAGGCCCCCGTCCAGGCTGTAGTTGGCGGGGTCGAGGGCAGTCGAATGCGCCACCGGCTCGCTGAAGGCGACTTCCAGCCGCGTCAACCCGAGATTGCGCACCCCCGCCAGCGTCGGCGGGGTGGTGTCGGGCAGGACAGACAGCACCGCCTCGTTGCTGACGGCACTGCCCAACGCGTTGGTGACAACGCAACGGAAGCGGACCTGGTGATCGCCAAGGCGCACCGGTCCGTAGACCAACTCGGGTTCGTCGGCACCGGCGATGGCAATCCCGTTGCGCTGCCAGCGGTAGGTGTAGAGTCCGACGGTCGAGAGGGTGATGCTGAAGCGGGCGAGGTCGCCCTCGATGACGGTGGTGTTGGTGGGGTGTGAGGCAATGACAGGCGGGGTGAAGCTGATGCCGTAGGGCAAGAGGTTCGTGGCGACGATGGGCGCCTGATCGGTTCCGTCAGGCATCAGCCAGCGAACGGCGAGATTATCTCCGCCGCCGCCCTCTTTCATCAGGGCAGCGATGTAATACGGTCTGCCGGCGATCAGATTGACAGGGCTCGATCGCTGGTTGGCTTCTTTCTCCCACTCGCGAGAGGACGTCCACGAGTTGACTGAGGCGATGAGCCGGGCTCTGGCCGGGCTCTCGTCCGAGCTGAGAAAGAGCGCGCCGTTGTCGTCGCTGGCGATCCAGAACGTATAGGCGCCGGTGCGGGGCGGAACGACGTAGCCATGCATGCGCTGGCCGTACTGATCGAGAACGTCGGTCGGCGCCTCAAAAAGATCGGTCACGTAATTGGTGCTGGTGGGTTGAGCGGGGTAGGCGGGCGCATTGGTCAACGCGGCCAGATCGTTTCCCGGGATGCCCTCCCAGACTTCGCGCAAGATGCCATAGGCAGGCGCGTTGGCGCCCAGCGCGATCACCGCGCCCATGGCCAGACAACCGAGGATCGAGAGACATTTCACGGCATTGAAAGCCCGTCTGCCGCGCAGGCGGATGAAGTGTTGCTGTTCATCGTGTACGGCGCAAACATACCAGACGGCAGCAGCAAGTCGCAAGCCAACGCGTGTCCCGATGTCGTTTCGGGGGGCACAGGAACAGCCCGAGGGCGGCCCGTCGCGCGGAGCTGCCTGTTGCAGGACGTCGTCCTTGCATTGGCCTTTGTGGACACCAACCGGTTCGAGGCCCTCGCGCCGAATGAAGGCGTGGATGGATTCGAGGAACGACCTGGTCATGTCGGCGGCCTGCTTGGTCGAGGCCAAACGATGGCCGAGGCAACCGCGACAGAAGGCAGCGATGCCTTGCTGCTCCACCGGCTGTGGCGCTGTGTCAATCGTATCAGTGAGACTCCTTTGCCGGGCTTGACAACAGCCCACCCCATCTCCTCCAATGCCGGCCGATGATGAGCAACGCTTCCGACCTGCTTCGCGCGTCGAGAAGCAGATTCCACCCCCAGACCACGAAACACAGACCTGCAGGCGTCCTATGAACCGACAATCGAGCGTTTCCCGCCGGTCCTTCCTCAAGGCCGTAGGCGCAGCCGGGCTCGGCACATCCACGCTGCCTGCCTGGATGCCAAGCCGGGCCCTGGCCGTCGCCGGGGCCAACCGCAGACTGAGCCTGGCCTTGATCGGCTGCGGCGGCCGGATGGGCGAGATTCTCGGCTCGGCCCTGCAACAAGGCGACCAGGTCGTGGCCATCTGCGACGTGGATGCCCGGCAGATCGCCGCGTTGCGGAGGAGTTTCGCTGCCCCGCTCGAGCGGGTCAAGGTGTACGAGGACTACCGGAAACTCCTGGACACGGAGAAGTCCGTGGACGCGGTGGTCATTGCTCCCGGTCAGCGCTGGCATGTCCCGATGAGCAAGGCGGCGATGCTGACCGGCAAGCACGTGTTCTGCGAGAAACCTCTCGCCCATAGCTGCGCCGAGGCGCGCGAGATTCGCGAAATCGCAAGCCAGAGCCGGGTGGTCACCCAACTGGGCACCCAAGGCGGTTCGACCGACACCTTCCGCCGCAGTATGGAGGTGATTCAGGCTGGTCTCTTGGGCCAAATCCGCGAGGTCCACTGCTGGATCACCCGCACCTTCCCGCCCAGCTCACCGGTGGACATGAACGCCGACCCGATTCCCGAAGGGCTCAACTGGGACTTTTGGTGCGGGCCCTCGCCGCTGTTGCCGTTCAAGCGCTATTACATCGCGGCACCGGGCGCGGTCGGATGCCTGCACTGGGGCCGTTGGCTGGCCTTCGGTGACGGGCATCTCGCAGACATGGGCGCCCACGGGCTGAATCTGCCGTATCGGGCTTTGAAGCTCGGCCCACCGTTGCGGGCGTCCGTGCACATCCCGGAGCCACTCAAGGACAGCTACCCATCGGCCAGCGACTTCCGTTGGGATTTCGCCCCTCGTGAAGGGTTCGGTCCGGTGAGTGTGTGGTGGCACGATGGCAGGAAGGCCGGCCCGCCCGAGGAACTGGGCAAGGAATTGCTGCCCACCTTCGGCAAGGTGCCTGACAACGGCGTCCTCTTCGCCGGCGAGAAGGGCATTCTGTACTCGAATGCCTGGGGCGTAGGCGGCGTGGTCCGGCTCAAGGGCGAGGCCGACTGTCGCGGCGTACTGGATCACGAGGCGGGCAAGCCGTTGCCCGTCACGCTCCCGCGAACGAAAGATCACATGCGCGAATGGCTCGATGCCTGCAAAGGGGAGGGGCAGACTTTCCAGGGCTTCGATTCCTCCGCCCCGATGGCCGAGGCGGCCTTGGTAGGCATAGTGGCCATGCGCCTGGGCCGGCCCGTCGAATGGGACAGCGAGGCGCTCCGCGTCAAAGGCATCCCGGAAGCGGAACCGCTCGTCCACCTCGAACACCGGAAACAGTGGCTGTAGGTCGAGCACCGCGCCCTCAAGCTGCTACAGGCTACTGACATTTTGGCGATAATTCGCGAGTGTCGAGGCAATGTATTGCGTTGATATTCTGTGAGTTGCGCACGGTCAGGCGCTGCTCAGTCAGCCCGGACCATGCCTCAGTGATTTTGGACGCATACCCGCTTTCCCGGGCGGAGTCTAGACCAACCCGAGCACTCTTTTCCCGAGGCGTTTACGGCGTCGGGGATTAGGCAGTGAGCCGAACAATTCCTCCGGGCTGAGCCGTTGCATCTTCCGGAGTGTGCGCTGGACCGTGCGCCAGTTGAAGATGGCTTGCTTGAGCCACTGATACTGCTCCTGGGCGGCTGCAAGTGCGCACGTATGCGACGCTGCTCTGGCAACTGTTGCGTTCGCTCATTGAAGGCGCCCTAGATGGCCTCGTTCGCCAGTTGAGCCGCAGAGTCATCAACAAGGTCAGCTCCGGCAGTCGATCCCCGATCTCCCATCTCCGATCTCCCATCTCCGCGCTCTCTGTGCCTCTGTGGTTGATCCCCCTCGCTGAATGTCACCGTGCGGAATGAACCACAGAGACGCCGAGGACAC
>MWFF01000082.1 GCA_002071485.1 Verrucomicrobia bacterium ADurb.Bin006
GCTGACCACCTACACCGGCCCGCCTAAAACCTCGAAAACTTAGCTCAATTCCGGTCCGTGGAAATCCAGGCTAGTGTCAGCGCGCGGCCTGTGATCGATGCGGGCATAACGGCTCAGTCCGACTGGAAATCCGCCGCGGATTCGCTATGCTTATGGCCGCCTCTGCGCGGATCAGGGCGGGTGCATGGACCGTGTGCGCCGGCGATCCCCGGTGTGCGATCCGTCGCGGCGGCGCAGTCGATGGCAATCCAATACAAAGACTACTACGAAACTCTGGGTGTTCCGCGCGGCGCGAGCGAAGCGGACATCAAGAGCGCGTTCCGACGCCTGGCGCGCCAGCACCATCCGGATGTGGCCAAGGACAAGCGGGGCGCCGAGGAGCGGTTCAAGGAGATCAACGAGGCCTACGAAGTCCTCGGCAACCCGGACAACCGCAAGAAGTATGACCAACTGGGCGCCAATTGGCGCGCCGGGACGGAGTTTCGTCCGCCGCCCGGATGGCGGTCCGGCGGACGCGGGGCTGACGGGGCTGGCGGCTTCGGAGGCGGCTCAACGTTCGAGTTCCGTTTTGGAGGCACGGGCTTCAGCGATTTCTTCGAGCAGTTCTTCGGCCGGTCGGGGCGGTTCCGTCAGGGCGGCGGGTTCGGCGATTTCGAGCCGGACGGTTTCGAGGGCGAGTCCGAATCCGCTTCTTCGGCTCATCGCGGCGCGGATGTCGAGGGAAGCATCCTCGTCACGCTCGAGGAAGTGCTGCGCGGGTCGGTCCGTTCCATCTCGATGCGCTGGACCAACCCGCACACGGGCAGGTCGGAGTCGCGGGCCATCAAGGTGCGGATTCCGCCGGGTGTGGGCGAGGGTCAGCTCATTCGCGTGGCCGGCCGTGGCGAGACCGGCATTGGCGGCGGCGGGGCCGGCGATCTCTACCTGCGGGTGCGGTTGGCCGCGCACCCCGATTTTCGCATCCAGGGACACGATCTCTATCACGAACTCGACCTGGCTCCGTGGGAGGCTGTGCTCGGCGCGACCGTGTCGGTTCCCACCCTCGACGGACAGGTGTCGCTCCGCATCCGGCCCGGCGCCGCCTCCGGACAGCAACTGCGCGTGCGCGGCCACGGGCTGCCGCGCCGCGCGGACGGCAGACGCGGCGACCTGTATGTTGTCCTCACGATCCAGGTGCCGGGCGAGGTCAGCGCGTCCGAAAAAGCCCTATGGCAGCAGTTGGCCCGTGAATCCCGATTTGATCCTAGAAAGAAATGACCATGGACCTGAACAAATTCACCGAGAAATCCCAAGCCGCCCTGGCCGAGGCCCAGACCCTGGCAACGCGGCATCAACACCAAGCGGTCGACGTCGAGCATTTGGCTGTGGCCCTGCTCGAACAGGAGGGCGGCCTTGTGCCCCGGCTCTTCGAGCGCATTCAGATCTCGCCCGATCTTCTGCGGGCGAAACTCGAAGAGGAACTGGGCCGGTTGCCGCGCGTCAGCGGGGGCACGGCGCCCGGCCACGGCGTCTATGTCACCCAGCGCCTGAACAAGGCTCTGGTTCACGCCCAGGACGAAGCGCGCAAGCTCAAGGACGAGTACGTGAGCGTCGAGCACCTGGTGCTTGCCCTGTTCGCCGAGCCGGAGTCGAGCGGGATCGGACGTATCTTCAAGGCGCTGGGCGTGACGCGTGGGGATTTTCTCAAGGCCCTGACCGAGGTGCGGGGCAATCAACGCGTGACCAGTGCCAACCCGGAGGCGACGTACGAGGCCCTCGAGAAATACGGGCGCGATCTCACCCGCCTCGCCCAGCAGAACAAGCTCGATCCGGTGATCGGGCGCGACAACGAGATTCGCCGCTGCGTTCAGGTCCTGTCCCGCCGCACCAAAAACAACCCGGTGTTGATCGGTGAACCCGGCGTGGGCAAGACGGCCATTGTCGAGGGCCTGGCCCGCCGCATCGTGGCTGGAGACATCCCGGACAGCCTCAAGGAGAAGCGTATTGTGGCCCTGGACCTCGGCGCGCTGATCGCCGGGGCCAAGTTCCGCGGCGAATTCGAGGAGCGCCTCAAGGCCGTTCTCCAGGAGGTTGCCAAAGCCCAGGGCCGCGTCATCCTCTTCATTGACGAGATTCACACGGTCGTTGGCGCCGGGAAGGCCGAGGGCGCGATGGATGCCGGCAACATGCTCAAGCCGATGCTGGCCCGTGGCGAACTGCACTGCATTGGGGCCACGACGCTCGACGAATACCGAAAGCATATCGAGAAAGACGCCGCGCTCGAACGCCGTTTCCAGCCCGTGATGGTCGCCGAGCCGACCGTCGAGGACACGATCAGCATCCTGCGCGGCCTGCGCGAACGCTACGAACTCCACCACGGCGTCCGCATCCAGGACGGCGCCCTTGTTGCTGCCGCGCAACTGTCCCAGCGCTACATCACGGACCGTTTCCTGCCCGACAAGGCCATCGACCTCATCGATGAAGCCGCGGCCAAACTGCGGACCGAGATGGAGTCGATGCCCGAGGAACTCGAAGGGCTCCAGCGCCGCCTCATGCAACTCGAGATCGAGCGGGAGGCCTTGCGCAAGGAGAAGGACCAGGCCTCGAAGGACCGTCTGGCCGCCCTCGAAAAGGAAATTGCCGAGGTCAAAAGCCAGCGCGACACCTTCAGCGCCCAATGGGAGCGCGAGAAGAATGCCCTGGGCGGCATTCAGAAGCTCCGCGAGGCCATCGAGGTCGCCCGCAACGAAATGGAGAAAGCCCAGCGCCAGGGCGACCTGACGCGCGTGGCCGAGTTCAAGTACGGCACGCTGCCGGGCCTGGAGCGGCAACTCAAGGACCTCGAGACCAAGATCGCCGACGCCGCGCGCGGCCCCCGCCTGCTCCAGGAAGAAGTCACGCCCGACGAGGTCGCCGAGGTCGTGTCACGCTGGACCGGCGTTCCGGTTGCGCGCCTGCTCGAAGGGGAGCGGGACAAGCTGCTGCGTCTCGACCAGATTCTGCACCAGCGCGTGATTGGCCAGGACGAAGCCGTGCAGGCCGTGGCCGACGCCGTCATCCGCGCCCGATCGGGACTGAAGGACCCGAAGCGGCCCATCGGCTCGTTCGTTTTTCTGGGGCCGACTGGCGTGGGGAAGACCGAGCTGGCCCGTGCGCTGGCCGAGTCGCTCTTCGACAGCGAAGAGAATGTCGTGCGTCTGGACATGAGCGAGTACATGGAAAAACACGCCGTGTCCCGCATGATCGGCGCCCCGCCCGGCTATGTCGGCTACGAGGAGGGCGGCCAACTGACCGAGGCCGTGCGCCGCCGACCCTATTGCGTCGTCCTGTTCGACGAAATCGAAAAGGCACACCACGACGTCTTCAACATGTTCCTGCAGATTCTCGATGACGGACGGCTCACCGACAGCCAGGGCCGCACCGTCGATTTCCGAAACACGATCATCATCATGACTTCGAACCTCGGCAGCCCGCTTCTCATCGAGAACGCGGGCGAGTCGGGCGAAATCCAGGAAGGCATCCGGCGCGAGGTCATGGCCGAACTCCGCCGCCATTTCCGCCCCGAGTTTCTCAACCGTATCGACGACACCGTCCTGTTCAAGCCGCTCACCCTCGAGGACATCAAGAAGATCGTCGAACTCCAGCTTGCGCTCCTTCGCGCCCGGCTGGCGGATCGCCGCATCGAGCTGGACCTAAGCGACGCCGCCAAGGAACACCTCGCTCGCGAAGGGTACGACCCGGTGTATGGTGCGCGCCCGCTCAAACGTTTCCTGCAACGCGCGATCGAAACCCCGCTCTCCCGCCAGATCATCGCCGGCTCGATCGCCGATCGCAGCCGCGTGCGGGTCGAGTTCAAGAAAGGCGAGCTCGTCTTCGAGTCCAAGGCGGACGGGGCTTAGCCCGGATGTTTCAGACTCCGCGAAACTTTGTGAAACATCCGGGTTAGGGCGCGCCTGAGGCCGACAGAGGTTTGGATTGAAACTACTCGGGAAATGGGCGTCTAATGCTGGTGACACTCCTATGAAAGACCATCTCCAGCCTTGGAGCGTGAACGCAGACGACTTCCCGGAGAGCGGATATGCCTCCGACCAGCTCGAGTTTCTGCTCAATTACGCGATTCTCGCCCCTTCGAGCCACAACACCCAGCCCTGGCTCTTCAGGATCAACGCGATGGACGTCGAGCTGTTTGCCGACCGCCGACGCGCCCTCCGGGTGATCGATCCCTGCGATCGCGAACTCACCATCAGTTGCGGCGCCGCCTTGTACAACCTGCGGATAGCGGCGGAGTATTTCGGTCGCAAGTACGACGTCTCCCTGTTCCCGAATCCGAATCTTCCGGACCTCCTGGCCCAATTGCGGTTGGGATTGAGCGGCGAGACCTCTTCGGACGACGTGCTCGTGTTTCACGCCATCACCCAACGACGCACCAACCGCCAGGCCTTCCGCCCCGATCCGGTGCCGACCGAGTTGCTGGCGGAACTCGAGTCGCTCACGCAGGCGGAAGGCGCCTGGCTCTCCGCCTACGCTGTCGAGGAAGTCCGCAACGCGGTCGCCGATCTCGTCGCCCAGGCCGACCGCATGCAGTGGGCGGACAAGGCCTTTCGGGAAGAGCTAGCCCGATGGGTCCGAACCAAGGCCGAAAGCCACAGGGACGGACTCCCGGTCCACGACCTGGGAATCAAGGACTGGATGTCCTTCGCCGGGCCGGCGCTGATCCGCACGTTCGATCGCGGTGGCGGACAGGCCGCACGCGACCGGGAGCTTGCCACCCACTCGCCGGTGCTGGCCGTGCTCTGGACGCCTGAGGACAACGCCCCAACCTGGCTCAACACGGGCCAGGCTTTGCAGAGCCTGCTGCTCCATGCCCGCTCCGAGAACCTCTGGGCCTCGTTCCTGAATCAACCGATCGAAATCCCCGAGTTGCGCGCCCAACTGGCGAGCATGTTGGGCCTGGCCGGCTATCCCCAAATCCTGCTGCGCCTGGGCTACGGCGAAGAGACGCCGCCGTCTCCACGCCGCGCTGTGCGCGAACTGCTCGTGATGCACAAGACCGCCCATCATTAGCCCGCATTTCTCACCAACTGTCGATGTCATCTGACCGGCCACCGTCACATTTCACCTGAAATGCGCGCTAACGAGACGCAGCAGCCAATGCCTCGAGAGCGTCTCGGTTTCAAACGAACGCCTCTGGCCCGGCGTGGCTGCGCTTGGCGTTGGCCGAATTCGCCACCGCTCGTATGACAGACTGCGGTCGCCGTGGCTCACCTGGGCGTTCGCTCTGCAGGGATGCTGCCGTGGTTCGTCGCCCGACATACCGACATTGACCGTGCCGTGACGACCAGGTATTGTCGTTGCATGTTGGCGAAGCGCGGCCGAATCGGCGACTGTTTCAGCAAGGACGAGCGGATAGTTGTGTTTCCGGGAGACTGCCTTGAACTCTTGAGAACGTGCCCGGATGAGACCTTCCGCTTGATCGTGACCTCCCCCCCCTACAATATCGGGAAGGAGTACGAAAAGAAGCTGGAACTTGACAGTTACCTGAGCCAACAGGCCGAGGTGATTCGGGAGTGTGTTCGATGTCTTTCGCCTCGAGGCAGCATTTGCTGGCAAGTTGGCAACTATGTGGACGGAGGGGCTATCATTCCACTGGACACTGTGCTTTATCCGATCTTCAGAGAGCTTGGATTGAGTATGCGCAACCGCATCATCTGGCATTTTGAGCATGGCTTGCACTGTTCCAGGAGATTTTCCGGCCGCTACGAAACGATCAGTTGGTTCACGAAGTCGGATGACTATGTGTTCAACCTTGACCCAGTTCGTGTTCCACAGAAGTACCCTGGAAAGAAATATTTCAAGGGGCCAAAAGCGGGACAGTTTTCATGCAACCCGTTGGGAAAGAACCCAGGGGACCTCTGGGTCATTCCGAATGTGAAGAGCAACCATGTCGAAAAGACCGAGCATCCATGCCAATTCCCAGTCGAGTTGGTCGAACGGCTGGTGCTTTCGCTGGCCGAGGAAGACGACTGGGTGTTGGATCCCTTCCTCGGAACCGGGACAACCATCGTCGCAGCGGTGCGCCACGGTCGTCGGGCTGCCGGAGCCGAGACGGTGCCGAAGTACGTGTCATTGGCAAGAGAGAGGATAGAAGGCGAGCTCGCAGGCACCCTCCGCACGCGTCCGATGCACAAGCCGGTGTATGACCCGGTTGAGGCGGGCAACAGCTTGACCGCCGCCCCTTGGACGGCTGAGGGTGACACCGCGCAGATGGTTCTTCTCGAGAAAAAGCGAAGCTACGGGAGGAGCGGCACCCCATGAAGATTGCGGAGACGTATTCCCATCTCAACGGCCTCGAATTCCTCATTGTCCACAAACCGCGACTTTGGAACACAGCCATCCCACAGGAATTGGCGAAAAAAATGGTTGGAAGCTTGACGAAAACCTGCCACACGGCAGGTCATGAAAAAACACCAAGCCCCAACCGCGGGCAAACTCACCGTTTTGCGTCAGGTCTGCA